>CAUUFG010000008.1:0-28792 GCA_963544335.1 uncultured Campylobacter sp. | reverse complement strand
AAATTTAGATAGTTTTGCTAGTGCAAATTTCATTGAGCCAAATTTAGCCAAATTTCGATCAAATTTACCACCCTATTCTAGCCACCAAATTTCACCAAAATTTAATCAAATTCAAAAAATCCAGCCCCAAATTTCGGCGCAAAATATCCTAATGCACGGCTCACACAGCGGGATTAGCCCTTTTAAAAAAACGCTCATTTCGCGCTTTAATCTACGCGCGCAAAAGCTAGGCTCGGCGCTAAAATATTGCAAAATCGCATCAGGAGAGGCATCTCTTAGCGTCGGCAGCGTGAAAATGTCACTTTGGGACGCCGCCGCGGGGGATTTTTTGCTTTGTCAAAGCGGCGGAAAAGTGATCGATTTGCTAACAAAAAAAGCACCGCTTTATGATGGTAAAGATGGTTTTAAAATGCACCCCACACTCGCCGTCAATCAAAATTTAATCTCAAAAATCGATGAAATTTGCGAAATTTATTCTGAATTTAGAGCCTAAATTTATCTGAATTTGGACTTATTTTGTTAAAATTGCGCCTTTTTAACGCCAATTTCAAGGAGAAAAATCAATGAAACAAATTTCTTTATGCTCTATCGCGAACGTCAGTAGTGGAAATTGCTCCGAAGATTGCGCCTATTGCACACAAAGCGCACACAATCACACCAATATCGAAAAATATAAATTTCGCTCCACGCAAGATGTAGTAAATCAAGCAAAAATAATGCGAAGTTACGGCGCTGTGGGCTTTTGCTTGGTTACAGCTGGGCTTGGGCTAGATAGCAAAAAATGCGAATATATCGCAAAATTAGCGTTTGAAATTTCACGATTGGATTTGGGTTTAAATCTCATCGCTTGCAACGGTGAAGCAGATGTAGAGAGCCTAAAATATCTGCGCAAAAACGGCATCGAAAGCTACAATCACAACCTAGAAACAGCGCGAAGCCATTTCCCAAAAATTTGCTCTACACACAAGTGGGAGAGTCGCTATCAAACCTGCCAAAATGCGATTGAAGCGGGGCTTAACGTCGTTAGTGGTGGTATTTTTGGCATCGGCGAAAACGAAGAGCAACGCCACGAACATCTAAAAGCTTTGGCGACGCTAAATCCAAAAACAAGCCCGATAAATTTCTTTATTCCTAATCCAAATTTACCGATCAAACAAGCAATCATAAGCAAAAAAGAGGCGTTATCTCTCATCACGCTTGCGCGAAGCTACTTGCCAAATGCGCGTTTGATGATCGCTGGTGGGCGCGAGATAGTATTTGGCGATGATCAAGAAGAGCTTTTTAAATCAGAAATTAACGCTGTCGTTTTGGGTGATTATCTAACAACAAAGGGCAACAATCCAGCCAACGAAATCGAAAAAATCAAAAATTATGGCTGTGAAATCGCGACTGTTTGTCACGGCTAAATCGGTATTTTGTAACCAATTTTTGGCTAGTTTTTTAAAAATCTAGCCGATTTTATCTGCGTTTAAATCAAATTTTCGCGCCGATTTGACTGAATTTTTAGCCGAATTTATCAAATTTTACCTAGCAAATTGGAGCCTAAATTTCACATATTTTTATACGACATTTTAATTTTTTTTAAGAAATAAAGTGATAGTATTCTCAAAATTAAAAGGAATTGATAATGAAACTAACACAAACCGAACTTTTAGGGCTTTGCAAATACCTTAGCAAAATCCATCACACACCGGGTCGTTTACGCGTTCGCGTTAGCCCCAAAATCAAAGATGAGCTAAGCAACGACGACATCTCAAAGCTAAATGAAAAATTCTCAAATTTAGACGCGATAAACGACGTTAAATTTAACGCTATCATCGGTTCGCTAACGATTAATTATGATAAAAACAAAGTTGAGCCTCAAATTTGGGAAAATTTACTCGAAAACAGAGCAAATTGCGATACATTGCCGATGATCGAAAAGCTAATCGGCGCATAAATAAAAGAGAAAAAAGATGATTTCACAAATAAAAGAGGCGCTAAATCACGAGCTTTACGGGCTAGAAATTTATAACAAATTCGCCCAAATTTATAATGCACCGCTGTTTTTACAAATCGCAAACATCCGCAAAAATGGCTACGATATGCTATTAAAATTAGCCAATGATTTTAAACCGCAAAGTTCGCAAACAAAGCTAAATTCAGGCAAAAACTACATTGACGCGCTCATTTTGGCGATCGCTTTTGAGATAAAAACGTGCGAATTTTACGACGAAATCACAAGTCAAATGCAAGATGAAAATTTGCGCGATCTGTTTTTTAGATTGTGGGCGACGAGCGAAAATGAGTATAAAAAAGCACTAAATTCCGAGCTTTTTGCGACGATTTTAGCGCAAATTCAAAACGATAAATCGCCTAGCCTAGATCTATTTTTTAAAGATCTACAAAATGGCAAATTTAACACTGACGAGATCTTGAATTTCATAAAAAACGGCGGATTAACCAATCTAAATTTAGGCGACATAACGCAAAGTTTAATCAAAAATTTACAAAAAGGAGAGTGAAAATGCCACTACCATTTATCGCAGGTATGCTAATCGGAGCTGGAGCAATTACAGCTTATAACAACAAAGAAAAGGTGATGAAATATCTAAAAACAGGCTTTGCCACAGCCAAAGAAAGCGGAGAAAATTTAGTGCAAAAAGTAAAATCAAAGTGCGAAAAAAAGCCATGCAAACCCGAAACGCAAGTCGTCGAAAAGGTGAGCGATGAGTGCGCAAAGATCGCAAAAAGCGATCATATTTGCGAACCAGTTTGCACAGAATGTGGCGAGAAAAATGTCGCAAATAACGAGTGCAAAAGCGAAATTTGCCGAGATTGTGGCGAAAAAACAGACGAAATCTGTGAGCACAAAGAAGATAAAGCGCAAAATTTGCCAAATTTGGGCGAAAATAGCGCAGATTTAGCGCAAAATGAGACACCTAAAAACGTAACCACCAAAAAATCTCGCAAACCAAAAGGAGCAAAATAATGTATCTTTCAACCACACGCCTACCGCTAGATCACGTCATCAGCGGGGCGCTTTTAGGCGCGATAAGTAGCGCATCAACAAACTACAAAAGCGACAAAAAAGCGATCGCAAAAAGCGCATTAAAAGGCGGTATCGCGGGCGGATTTTCAATCCTAGCCGCAAATCAAATCGTGCGCCATGAATACGCAAAGGCCCTATTTAGCGCGGCAATCGGCACTGGCGCGTTATTTTTTACAGAGCAAATTTTATCAAATAAACAAGGAGAAAAATAATGGAAAATCCATACATCGAAAAAGTAGAAAATCAAAATTTTATGGGCTTTGCACCAAATGCAAACGCGACTTTTGATCCTAATGCATGCTATTACCCAAATTATTATCCAAATTTCCCGCGCGGTTATGGCGCAAATTTGGTCGCAAACGCCACAGCAAACGCAAATCAAAATTTCACAAATTTTGGCGCAAATTTTAATGGCTACGCAAACCAAGGCGCAAACGGCTCGTTTTTCTCAAAAATGCGCACAAATGAGTTTTTAACAGGCGCACTTTTAGGCGCAACCGCAGCTTATATTCTCACAAATAAAACTGCGCAAGAGGCGATTTTACAAGGTTTTGTTAAGATGGGAAATTTATTTAGCGCGGGTATCGAAGAGCTAAAAGAACGCTACGAAGACGCCAAAGCTAGTGCTGAGCAAAATTAGAGAAGTTAAGGAAAAATTGTGAAAATTATACACAAAACGCCCACGCGAATTCGTGTTAAATTTGACGAAATTTCTGGCAAATTTCAAGAAACAGATCTTCAAAATCAAATTTTAGCACTCAAAGGCGTAAAATCCGCGCGGATAAATGCGCGGATAAAATGCGCGATAATTGAGTGCGAAAATGCCGATGAAGTCGCCTCAAATTTAGATAAAATTTCACCAAAACCACTCGCACCGAATCAAATTTCTTGCTTTTGCACTCACGCACAAGAGGTGACAAAAGCGCAAATCGTAAGCGCGGGCGGTTCGCTTTTGATGACAAAATTTAGTCGCAACAACTTTTTTAATCTAACCCACACACTTTTTAGCGCCTATCCTGTGATTTTTGGCGGGATAAAAGAGCTATTTTCGCAAGGGCTCACATCTCGCACACTAGAGGCGATGGCGATTAGCGCGTCGATTTTACAGCGCGATTACGTCGCAGCCAACAGCACAAATTTGATGGTAAATTTGGGCGAATATATCGAAGAGACAATGGTAAATAAAAGCGACGAATTGATAAAAGAACTAGCAAAACCAACAATAAAAGAAGTCTGGGTTGAACGCGAAATTTCAGGTAAAACAGAGCTAGTAAAACTAAGTCAAGAAAAGGTCAAATTTGGCGATATCGTAGTCGTCTCAACGGGCGAAACAATAGGCATCGACGGCTACATCGTAGAAGGCGTCGCAAGCGTAAATCAAGTCTCAATGACAGGCGAAGCAGCCCCTGTTAAAAAAGAGCGCGGAGATCGCGTAATGAGCGGGACAATCGTAGAAGATGGCGTGATTAAAATTTGGGCTGAATTAATCGGGGCAGACACCAGCACAGAAAAGATCAAACACTACATCCAAAACTCTCTAAACGAAAAATCCGCAATCGGTATGAAAGCGACAAAAATGGCTGATAAGCTCGTGCCTATCACGCTTGGATTCTCAGGCGCGGCCTATTTAATCAATAAAAATTTAACCAGTGTCGCAAGCGTCTTGCAAGCTGATTATTCATGCGCGCTAAAATTAGCCACGCCCGTCGCGTTTAAATCCGCAATCGCAAAAGCTGGAAAAAACGGAATTTTAATAAAAGGTTCAAAATCAATCGAAGCCCTAGCCAAAATCGACACTGTAATTTTTGATAAAACAGGCACGCTCTCACACGGAAATATGGAGATTGTCGATATTATTTCGTTTGATGATGAGTGGGATAAAAATCAAATTTTAAACCTAGCAGCAAGCGCAGAAGAGCACTATTTTCACCCAATTGCAGAGGCGATTGTAGAGGCGGCGAAAAAAATCGGCTTTAAGCACATCCATCACGACAAAGTCGAATACGTGGTCGCCCACGGCATAAAAACAACATCAAAAGGCAAAAAGGTCCTAATCGGTTCGCGCCATTTCATCGAAGATGACGAGCAAATTTCGTTTCAAAAACACAAAGAAAAGATTCAAAATTTACTAGATACTGGCGACACTCTTTTATACATCGCCTATGATAAAAAGCTCCTAGGCGTCATTGTTTTAAACGACGATATTCGCGAAAATGCGAAAGTAGCGATTGAACGACTTAGAAATTTAGGTGTAAAACACATAATAATGCTCACAGGCGACACGCACTCAAAAGCAGCCGCTTGCGCAAAACGTCTTGGCGTGGATAAATTTTACGCTGATTTAGAGCCTACACAAAAAGCAGACATTATCCAAAGCCTAAAAGACGCCGGCAACAAAGTCGCATTTGTCGGAGACGGGATAAACGATGCGCCAAGTTTGGTAAAAGCCGATGTTGGAATCAGCATGCAAAGAGGCGCAGATATCGCAAAATTAAGTGCAGATATCGCATTGCTTCGCGATGATATTGAGTGCGTAGCGGACGCAAAAGAGCTATCAAACAAAACTCTCGCGCTTGTTTATCAAAATTTCAATCTCGCAGTCTGGATAAACTCAGCGATAATTTTAAGCGCAACACTTGGCAAGCTAAGCCCGACCGCGACGGCATTTTTACACAACGGCACCACGATTGGACTGCTATTAAACTCAATAAAAGGAGTGAAATTTAATGCAAACAAACGATAAAAATTTAGATGCAAACAAGACCTCAGCAAATATAAATTCGCACGAAATTTCTACCGAAAATGCAAATTCCAGCCAAATTTCTAATGCGAATTTAGACAATACAAGACACGCGGGTCAAAACCAAATTTTAGATGAAACATCAAGCGTAAATTTGAGCAAAATCGCAGATGAAAGCTTAGGCGCAAGTTCTAGCCAAAGCGATGAATTTGCCAACAAAAATCAAAGCGCAACAAACACGTCAAAATTTGGTCAAAATTTAAAAGACAGACTTAAGCTAAACAGACCGCTTAGCTTAAGCGCAAAGCGCAAATTAGCAAAAGACGCGATGACGATTTCGCTTGGCGTTTTGGTCGCAACAGCGTTTATGAAGCGCACAAAAGTGGTAAAAAGCGTCCATCTAATCTCAGGCGTTTTGCTAGTCGGCGCGAGCTATTATCACCACACTTTGTATCCAAAAAACTACAAAGAGTAAATTTCGCCTAAATTTGGGCGAAATTTCTTAAATTTTAGATCAAATCCAAAAACATTCACAAAAATTTTTTTGATAACACTTTACAAAAAAAAAAAAAAAACGCTAGACTTTGCTTTTATCTGAATCAAAAGGAAAAAAAATGGCAAGCGAAAATGTATTCAAAGAGCTAAGCGATGTGGTAACAAAAGACGATACGCTAAGCGAGGAAAGCAAAGCGCAAGTGCTACGCAATATCACAAAAATGCAAGATCAAAAGATAAATTTGATGATCACAGGCGCAACAGGTTGTGGCAAAAGCTCCACGATAAACGCACTTTTTAACGCAAACGTAGCAAAAGTCGGACAAGGCGTCGATCCGCAAACAATGGATATCGCCAAATTTGATCTAGACAATCTCACGCTTTGGGATAGTCCGGGTCTTGGAGACGGCAAAGAACAAGATATCAAGCACTCAAAAGCAATTATTTCAAAACTAAACGAAAAAGACGCAAACGGCGATGCGTTAATCGATCTTGTGCTAGTGATTTTAGATGGTTCAACGCGCGATTATGGGACATCATTTCATCTAATTGAAGAAGTGATTATCCCTGCAATAGGCAAAGATGCGAAAAACCGCGTCCTAATCGCCATAAATCAAGCAGACATGGCGATGAAAGGGCGCGGTTGGGACGAAGCAAAAAACGCACCGACACCAAAGCTTGCTGAATTTCTAGACGAAAAAGTCGCCTCAGTGCAAAAACGTATCAAAGATAGCACAGGCGTGGATATTGAGCCGATATATTATTGCGCAGGATACAAAGACGGCGACAAAGCGCAAAAGCCGTATAATCTCTCAAAACTTCTATATTTCATCGTCTCAAACACCAAAAAAGAAAAACGAGCACTCTATATTAACAACATTTCACGCGATAAAACAATGTGGGAGTCAAACGACGAGCTAAAAAATTACAACAAAGAGATACAAAACTCACTCTGGGAGAGCGTCAAAGATGGCGCAAGCAAGGGCGCGGATATCGGCGGTGAAATAGGCGGATTATTTGGCGAAACAGGCAGAAAAATCGGTACCGTAGTCGGCGGTACTGTTGGTGCTGTTTACGGATTTTTCAAGGGAATATTTTCGTAGATGAATTTAGTTAGTTTAAATAATGCCATATCCGCGATTGGCATACGCCCATACGACGTGCTGTTTGTCGGCGCAACAGGCGCTGGCAAAAGCTCCACGATAAATTCGTATTTTTTGCAAGAATTAGCCATAATCGGACGCGGAGCCGACCCGCAAACGATGCAGTGTAAGAGCTACCGCGTCAATGAAAATCTGCGCATTCACGACAGCCCTGGATTTGGTGATAGTCCGAAAAATGACCGCGCTCACGCAAAAAAAATCACTAAACTTTTAAAACAAACATACAAAGATAAATTTGCGCTGATTGATATGTGTGTCGTGATTGTTGATGCTAGCTTGCGTGATCTTGGGAGTACTTATTGGTTGATAGATAAAGTTTTAAAGCCAAATTTGAGCGAGGATCGAATTTTGATCGCGCTCAATCAAGCAGATATGGCGATGAAAGGACATGGCTGGGACATGGCAAAAAACGCACCGACGCCAAAGCTTCGCGCGTTTTTAGACGAAAAAGCGCATTCCATTCATAAACGCATAATGGAGAATAATTTTAATAGTGCTCAAAGCTTGTATTCGCTCCCGCAGCCTGTTTATTACTCGGCGCAAACGGGCTACAATGTGGATAAATTTTTTGATTTTATCATCGAAAATTTGCCAAAACAAAGGCGCATTATAGATTTTTAAACCAAAACTCGTTTTAATTTGCGCTTGAAATTTAAAATTTGGAGCGCAAAATGAGACGAAAAGATAGGGATTTGGGCGCGCAAGCTGCCTTGGAAATTTTAGACGAATGCGAATATGCGACGATTAGTTGCGTCTACTATGCGGACGAAATCGACGCAAATTGCGATAATTTGGCGCAAGACAACAGCGCGAATTTTTCTACAAATTCAGGCAAAATCACGAGTGTAAATTTAGACACAAACACTATTGACAAAACGCGCGCAAAATTTAGTATGAGCGCGAATTTAGACGAAATTTCTAGACAAATTTTAGCCGACACTACAAGCACAGATACAAATTTGATTAAAATCAAAGGCGCGCGCTTGGATATTAATTTTCATAAATTATCAAACAAAAATGCCCATTTTAGCGACACTTTAAACACAAAATCAAATATGAGCATTTTAAGAAATTTCCATACACGTATAAATTTGTGCCCATTAAACATAAACTCACAAACTCGCTCTAAATTTGATTTAAATCAAATTTTAAACGCAAATTTTAACGATAATTGCATCAAATTTAAGGTGTCAATCGCGCCGATAAAAGATATAAATTCGCGCTGTTTTAGCACGCATAAAAACAAAGTTTCGACCAAATTTTCCACGCAAAGTGATCAAATTTGCGCCTTTAAGCCAGAACAAATTTTTGCCAACGAAATTTCGATAAATCAAAAATCCAGCAGAGCAAATTTACGCACAAAATCCACGCTTTTAAACTCACAAACTAAACAAATTTCCACCCAGCGACACCCGCAAATTTTTTCGATTCCAATCTCAATCGTCCGCGAAAATGAGAGCATTTTCATCCATGGCGCACCGCGTGGCACAAAAGCAAAACTCCTGCAAAATGGGCGCGAAGTCACGATTGTAGCGGTGAGTTTTAACCGCGTCCCAACCCCATCAAAGTCCGATTTTAACGCGCACAGCAAAGATGGCAAATGGCTTGGCTCAAACGTTTTTACCACCGAATATAAAAGCGCGATCGCAACCGCAAAAGCCTATGAGATTACCGATCCTAAAGCCAAATTTCACGCGCTAAAAATCTTGAGCCAAAAATACGTCGCAAGCGCTCAAATGAAGGCGTTTAATGTCGCTGCGATGCATAGTTTAAACATCACAAATATCTACGAGCTAAAAATCATCTCTCTTAGCGCAAAGGCAAAAATTTTGCCAAAAAAATAAAATTTAGCAAAAGCGCAAATCAACGCAATCAAATTTTCACGCCAAATTTATCGCTTGAGACTCTAAATTTGTAGCCGCTTTTAGCTCTTCTATCGCGCTAATTCCTGTCGTGTTTTTAGGGAATAAAATATAAACTTTACCACGCTCAACAGAGACAAAAAACTCATTTTCGCTCTCTAAAATTTTATCCACATCTTTTAAAGCAAAAATCTCACTAGCGTTTGGTTTTTGAGCTACAGAATAGGAAAATTTTTCGTCATTAATCTCAAAAAACACACTACTAAATTTCTCCTGCTCGGGGGCTTTGCCTAGCTGTTTTTGCACAAATCCGCCGTAAATTTTTGGAAACACAAAATACCAAATCACGCCAAAAATCGCGCTCGCGATACAAATTACCGGAAAAGTTTTAGCCAAAAAATCGATCAAAATCCCAACAAAAACAAACTGCAACGGCACAAAAAAGACCAAATTTTTCTGCCTTTTAGCCTGCACGCTCGCCGTTAAAACAAATTTTTTAAAGTTGTAGATATTTTGTGCACTCAAATCGAGCTTCATTTTGACTCCTTTTTTCAAATTTCAATATAAAAAATCGCCTATTTTACGCAAAATAGCTGAAATTAAAGGCGCATTTTGCTATTATCGCGCCTAAATTTTTCGATAAAAAGAGGAAAACATGGGATTATTTAAATTTCGCGGCTTTTTGCCGTTTATATTGATAATTTTTATTAATGCGCTCGTAGATGTCGGGCATAAAATGGTGATTCAAAACACCCTTTACAAGAGCTTTTCAGGCGATACGCTCGTTGTTTTAACTGCGCTTGTAAATTTGCTGATTTTGCTTCCGTATGCGGGAATGTCTAGCATTAGCGGATTTTTAAACGATAAATTTTCGCGCGTTAGAGTGACTAGATATGCGGCGATGGCGGAGGCGGCACTCATCGCACTTGTTACGATTTGCTACTTTTTTGGACTATTTTATATCGCGTTTTTTCTTACGCTAATTTTGGCCGTGCAAAGCGCGATCTATTCGCCCGCAAAACTTGGCATGATAAAAAACATGGTCGGCGCGAAAAATTTAGGCGCAGCAAACGGCATTTCACAAGCTGTCTCAATCATAGCGATTTTGCTATCTACAATCGGCGTGAGCGTGATTTTTGAAAATTTATGCGCCAAAAGCGATGATGTGAGCGAGATTTTACAATCAGTTTGGATTATCGGCGTTTTACTCTTTGTTTTAAGCGTATTAGAGACAGCGTGCTCATTTTTTATACCGATGCAAAGCGCCTCTGAGCCAAACGCCAAATTTGATAAAAATAAATTCTTGCGACTTGGCTATTTGCGCGATAACATGAGCTACATATTTTCAGCACGGACAATTTGGCTTTGCACGCTTGGGCTTAGCTTTTTTTGGGGGATTTCGCAGCTTGTGATCGCTGTTTTTCCAGCTCACTACAAATTTATAATGCAAACCGATAATCCCATATTTTCAAACGCGATTTTGGCTCTTAGCATCATAGGAATTTGCATCGGCTCGTTTGTCGCTGGAAGTTACAGCAAAAATCACATCGAAATGGGCATCGTTCCGCTTGGCGCGTTTGGCATGGGGGTCGGGCTTGTTGTCTTTTCGTTTGCTAGTTCAAATTTTACAATGGCTTGCGCGTCGGTGTTTTTTGGCTTTTCGGGCGGAATTTTCATGGTGCCATTAAACGCACAAATTCAGCTTTTTAGCGACGAAGCAAAAATGGGGCGCATCTTAGCGGCTAGTAATTTCGTACAAAATGTTTTTATGATTTTGTTTTTAATATTTGCGATTTTTGCGGTCGCACTAGAAATTTCAACAAGCAAAATTTTCATCATCAGCGCACTAGCGATATTTGTTTGCGCGGCGATTGCGATTAAAATTTTGCCACATCTTTTTGCGCGAATAATCGCTATGCCGTTTTTAAAATTTAGCTACAAAGTAGGCGTTTATGGGCTTGATAACGTCCCGCTTCATGGTGGTGTTTTGCTTTTGGGAAATCACGTAAGCTGGATTGATTGGGCGATTTTACAGATCGCAACACCGCGTCCGATCAAATTTGTAATGTATAAGTCGTTTTATGATTTGTGGTATTTAAAGTGGTTTTTTAAGTGGTTTCGCGTGATTCCAATCGGACTTGGCGCGAATAAATCTAGCCTCGAAAAGATACATGAGCTCTTAAAAAATGGCGAAGTAGTCGCTCTTTTCCCCGAAGGACACATCACATATAATGGGCAATTAGACGAATTTCACCGCGGTTTTGAGCTAAGCGTTAAAGAAAGTGGCGCGACAATCGTCCCATTTTACATTCGCGGGCTTTGGGGAAGCTCTTTTTCGCGTTCGCAAAAGTATTTTTCTCAAATTTCAACACTAGGGCATAAACGCTCAATCAGCGTAAGTTTTGGTGCAAATTTGCCTGATAGCGCAAACGCCCAAACGGTAAAAAAAGCTGTCTATGCGCTCTCATTTTACAGCTGGGATAAGTATCTAAACACGCTGCGCCCGGTACAATACAACTGGCTAATCAGCGCAAAATCACACCCATTTAAAAAGGCGATCGTAGATAGCACAGGCGCAAATTTGACAAATGCAAAAGTGATTGCTGGCGCGATGGTGATGGCAAGCAAATTTAAGAAAATTTTGCAAAATAGACAAAATATCGGCGTGATACTGCCTAGCTCGGTGGCTGGAAGTTTGGCAAATTTGACGCTTTTAATGCGCGGAAAAATCCCCGTAAATTTAAACTACACTCTCTCAATGCAAAATTTAATTAGTTGTGTAGAGCGCGCCGAAATTTCGCAAATCATCACTTCAAAAACGTTTATCACAAAACTTAGCGCAAAGGGGTTTAATTTAGATGAAATTTCATCAAAATTTATATTTTTAGAAGATCTGCAAATTTCAAACCGCGAACGAATTTTAGCCTACGTAAAGGCTTTGATTTTTCCTGCGTGGCTAATTGAAATGCTCTATTTTAGCAAGGTTGGCATAGATGATGATGCGCTGATATTGTTTAGCTCTGGAAGTGAAAGCGCGCCAAAAGGCGTGATTTTAACGCATAAAAATTTGATGGCGAATATCAAACAGATGTCCGAACTAATCAACGCAAAAGATGACGAAGCGATGATGGCGTCGCTACCGATTTTCCACTGCTTTGGGCTAAGCGTGACCGCGCTTTTACCGCTTAGCGAAGGGATTTTAAGCATCCATGTCCCAGATCCAACAGACGCTCCAAATGTCGGCAAAATGGCGATTAAACACGGCGCTACGCTACTTTTTGGCACATCTACATTTTTTAGGCTCTACACAAAAAATAAAAAGCTAAATCACTTGATGTTTGATAGCATTCGCCTTGTTATCGCGGGCGCGGAAAAACTTCGCACAGAGGTCAAAAATGACTTTAAGATGAAATTTGGTATCGAAATTTTTGAAGGTTATGGCACGACAGAGACGACGCCTGTTGTTAGCGTAAATACGCCAAATATTTTAGAGCCTGAATTTTACAAAGAGTTGATTTTTAACAAAGCAGGAAGTGTCGGCATGCCACTAACCGGCACAATCATCAAAATCGTAGACCCAGCCACAAACAAAGAGGTCGCAACAGGCGAAAACGGGCTGATTTTAATCGGCGGGCATCAGGTTATGCGTGGATATTACCGCGACGAAGAGCGCACAAACCGCGTAATTAGCGAGATTGATGGCGTTAGATTTTACAATAGTGGCGATATTGGGCATTTAGACGAAGATGGATTTTTATACATCACAGACCGCCTTTCGCGCTTTGCAAAAATCGGTGGCGAGATGATAAGCTTAAGCGCAGTTGAGAGCGAAATTTCAAAGATAATAGATCAAAATATAAGTTTTGCGTGCCTAAATTTACCAGATGAGAAAAAGGGCGAAAAAATCGTGATGTTTTTTGCTGATACCAGCGCGGAGGCGATTGATGAAAATAGCGAGCTTAGAGCAAATTTACAAAGCGCGTTAAAAGCTCTTGCGCCACTATTTCAGCCTAGCGTTTGTGTGGAGCTAAAAGCGTTGCCAACACTAGCTAGTGGTAAAACAGATTTTCAAGAATTAAAGAAAATCGCCGCAAAAATGGAGCTGTAAAGATCAAATTTTTGGTTTAAATTTTAAAAATTTGAACCAAATTTTAAGATCTATATAGAGCCTAAAATCAGGGCGAATTTATCAAATTTTAGTTACAATCGCGACATTTTTTAAAAGGAATTTCATAATGATAAGCTACAAAGAAGCAGGCGTGGATATTGATGCGGGGAATAGTTTTGTTGAGACGATTAAGCCGTTTGTAAAATCAACAGCAACGGCACACGTTTTAGGCGGGATCGGCTCATTTAGTGGGGCTGTGCGACTTCCTAGCGGGTATAAAAATCCCGCGATTTTAGGCGCGACAGATGGCGTTGGCACAAAATTACGCCTAGCAATTGACGCAAATATGCTAGATGGCGTAGGGCAAGATCTAGTCGCAATGTGTGTAAATGATCTACTTTGCAACTTCGCCGAGCCACTATTTTTTTTAGATTATTACGCGAGTGCTAAATTAGACATAAAAAGCGCGGCGCGCGTGGTGGAGGGTATCGCAAATGGTTGCAAGCTAGCAAAATGCGCGCTCATTGGCGGCGAGACGGCGGAGATGCCCTCAATGTATCAAAAATGCGATTTTGATCTAGCTGGATTTGCGGTGGGTATTGCCGAAATAGACGAAATAGACCGCACCAAATTCGTGAAAAAAGGTGATGTTTTAATCGCTTTGCCTAGTAGCGGATTGCACTCAAACGGCTTTTCATTGGCGCGAAAAGTTATTGCCGAGCTTGGGCTAAAATGGGACGAAAAGATAGGCGAAAAATCGCTGATTGAGACGCTTTTAGAGCCTACGCGAATTTACGTGGAGGATTTTTTACGATTAAAAGAGAAAATTCGCGCCCTTGCACACATCACGGGTGGCGGTTTAATCGAAAATTTACCACGCGTTTTTGGGGCTGGTTTTGGTGCGAAAATAGAAAAATCCGCGATAAAAACGCCTGAAATTTTCAAAATTTTATCAAAAATGGTAGATGAAAACGAGATGCGCCGCACGTTTAATTTAGGCGTCGGAATGGTGCTTGTAGTCGCGCGTGAAAATGTGGATTATGTGCTAGAAAACAGCGATGGATACGTAATCGGCGAAGTCGTAAATGGCGCAGGCGTGGAGCTAGTGTAGCTTTTTGTTTGTATAAATTTAACTAGATTTTGCGCCATATTTACAAGATGCGCGCAAACAACTTTTGAGTGATTTAAATATTTAAAATAGCTCGCTTCCAAGCAAAACATAATCAAAAGAGCGTTTATTTGCTATGGCGAAAAAATTACTCATTTTTATCCTTTTTTGTTCTTGCTCGTATTTGGGTCGCGATGATTTATCTTGCGTTATTTTAAAAGTTAGGTATTGCAAAATATCTTCTTTTGAGGGGGCACCTTGTAAATTTCCAAAGCAAATTTTAAAGAAATTTTGAAATATTTTTGCGAAAATTTAAAGATAACAAGATCGCTAAAATTAGCGCGATTTCAACGCGAAATTTATCTGAAATTATGAAATTTGAGTGGCAAATTCGTGTGAAAAAATCAAATTTGACGGAAAAGCTTTAATCGATGAACTATTTTGAGCTCAAAAATAGCGTGAAGTGCGCGTTAAACAAACGCCTATATTTATTTGATTTACTAACACTAGAACCTTTTTGTTTCAATCGCCATCTTTGTTTATTTGGCGAAATGGCAAATTTATCTACGGCAGGTAAAACTTTAGCTAATGCCCAGTTTATGGCGCATTCAAAGCTAAATCCACGATTTAAGCAATATTTAAAAAGATTATGAAAGACTTGCGGATATGGCACCTGTAAAAATTAGTTTGCAAATCGCAAAAATATACAGACATACCCAGCGCTTATATTAAATTTGCTTTGCAAAATTTAAGTGCATGAAAAATATCTTTATGTTAAGCAAAATAGACTATCTAAGCGAGGGCGAATTTGGATTAACGCAAAAATCAATAAACAAAATTTGCGTAAATTTTTATCAAAACTATTTTATCATTTGCTAACGCTATATTTTCGCTCTCTACAGCTTTACTTAAGCAAAAAACCTGATAGCTACAACCCCAAGCCGATGCCGATATGATCGTCGTTTAAGAGTGTTTTATCAAGCCGTTAGAAAGCTTTTATAATGGCTTGTTTAATTACGCAACAAAAACTCAAAAAATAAATTTGCTAACTAAAAAATCACATAAATGGAATTGAGAAATTTTTGCGAATGCGCTCAAATTTAAAAGGATAAAAATTCATCTAAATTTTAAAGGCACAAAAAATAGAAATTTTATTGCGCTCAAACAAAATGCAAATTTGGATTTAAAATTAAAATTGCGCAGAAATTTACCACAAATCACCAAAACTAATTCGCAGTTGCGTTTATTTTGACTCCAAAGGCAAATTTCATTTGATTTTATACTCAAATTTTAAGCCCCAGAATGCGCCTGATTTATCTCGCGCACATATTTGCCGCCCTTAAATGCAAGCGTCGGGCTTAAACTAATCAAAATCCGAGCATATCGCTCCACATAAACACCGCCCACGGGGATTTGCGCTACTTTGAAACCTAAATTTTAGACGCGTCTATGATATTTAAACGGCGAATTATTAAATTTCATCTGTCTTTATCGCTCACCAAAATCACCGCGCAAGCCCAATAAAGTGACAATCAATAAAAATTTGCATAAAAATCCGCGCCCATAAAGTTTTTGGCGTTTAAGAGATCGCTATTTTTTATTTTTTTCGCGCCTGTTTTTCTCGTGATTTGGTTGCTAATTTTAGTTTTTAAACAAATTTGAGCTTTTTACCACTCATAAATTTACCCACGCTAGGTTGAAAAATTTGGCGCAAAGGCGAATTTAAATTTTCAACAACAATGCGCGCGAAATTTTAGATAATCTGCCACTTTATTTCATCACGACTTGCATTAAAAACAGCTCTTCGCCGTCTTTGATTTCTAGTGAATTTGATCCGCATGCAGGGCAGATAAACTCATTTTTGTTTAGTGTGGAAATTTCATCACAATTCTCGCATCGCACCACGACATCTTGGATGAAAATTTCTAAATTCGCCCCAGCACACGGCGTTTGGGCCTTATAAAACTCAAACGCATTTTTTAGCAAATGTGGTTCCACGCCACTTAATCTGCCGACTTTTACGACGAGTTTTTCTACAATTTTACACCCATTTTTGGCAAGCTCGCGTTCACACATGCTAATTAGATCCTCAACAATTGATAATTCGTGCATCAAAGCCCCTTAATCACGCGCAAAGTCTCGTTTGCGATCGCTAACTCTTCGTTTGCGGGGACGACTAAAATTTTGATTTTTGAGTCTTCTTTGCTGATTACGCGCGTATCGTGGCGATTTTTCCAGTTTTTAATATCGTCGATTTTTGCGCCTAAATGCTCAATCGCCGCACATATGCGTTCGCGCACGATGTTTGAATTTTCGCCAACTCCAGCGGTAAAAATTATCGCATCAGTGCGTGGTAATACCGCAAAATAGGCACCTACGTATTTTACGATGCGGTAAATATACATATCAAACGCAAGACGCGCAGCGGAGTTACCAAGGCGCATTTGGCGTTGAACCTCTCGCACGTCGCTTTCGCCACAAATCCCCAAAAGTCCGCTTTTTTTATTAAAAATCATGTCGATTTCGCTGAGGCTTTTATCGCTTTTTTCTGAAATAAATTTGATTACACTAGGATCAATATCGCCACATCTTGTCCCCATCATAAGCCCTTCAAGAGGCGTTAGACCCATCGACGTATCGATGCATTCGCCGCCTTTTATCGCACTTGCACTTGCACCATTTCCGATGTGTAGTGTGATGGCGTTAAACTCTTGTGGATTTTTTTGCAAATGCGCGCACGCTTCGTGAAATGCAAAGTGGTGAGATGTGCCGTGTGCGCCATAACGTCGGATATTAAATTTGTCATAAAATTCATTCGGTATCGCGTATCGATAGGCGTGCTCTGGGATACTTTGGTGAAAAACGGTGTCAAAAACAGCCACATTTGGCACTAGAGGCGCTTGTTTCATTACACTTTTTATGCCTGAGAGGTGTCCTGGATTGTGAAGTGGCGCAAGAATACTAAGCGCGTCAATATCGGCGATGACTTTATTATCAATTAGCACTGAACGATCATAAATATCGCCACCTTGCACGACGCGATGCCCGATACCGCCTAATTCGCTCATATCCTTTACTAAACCACTCTCTTTTAGCAAACGATTTACTACGCTTATGCCTTTTTCGTGATTTTCGATGCCTTCTTTATCTGTAAAAACATTACCTGAGCGTTTATCGATGAGTGTGGCACAGGCGTTGCGCGTGCTGATTTCTTCGATGATTCCCGTGGCGATATTTTGGTTTTTATCCATATCGAAAATTTTAAATTTGATTGAGCTAGAGCCTGAGTTTATGACTAAAATTTTCACTCATTTGCTCCTGCTTGGATTGCTGTGATTAATATTGTATTGATAACGTCTTTTACCAAGCATCCGCGACTTAGATCGTTTATCGGCTTTTTTAAACCTTGTAAAATCGGACCTACCGCAATTGCTTTGGCTGTGCGTTGGACGGCTTTGTAGGCGATGTTTCCGCAGTTTAAATCAGGGAATATAAATACGTTTGCTTTACCTGCGACTGGCGAATTTGGCATTTTTTTACGTGCTACTATCTCATCTATCGCTGTGTCAAACTGCATAGGGCCATCAACGTTAAATCCGCCCAAATTTTTAGCTAAATTTGTCGCCTCTTTTGTCGCTTCTACACTCTCTCCGCTACCGCTTTGTCCTGTTGAATAGCTTAGCATCGCAACGCATGGCTCCATTTCAAACGAACGTGCGCAAAGTGCGCTAGAAAGGGCGATTTGCGCTAGTTGTTCAGGTGTAGGATTTGGCGTTATCGCGCAATCTGCAAAGAGCATAACGCTAGTATCAAGACAGATGAAAAATGATCCGCTTACGACGCTAACGCCTGGGCTTGTTTTTATGATTTGTAATGCTGGGCGGATGGTCTGCGCGGTTGTCGTGCTAGCACCGCTAACCATGCCATCTGCGATCCCGCGATAGACCAACATCGTGCCAAAATAGCTTATATCGCGCACCAAATTTTGTGCGGTTTGTAGATCCATGCCTTTTGATTTGCGTAGCTCATAAAGTGTGGTAGCAAAGTCGTCTAAGTACTCATTTTTTTCAGGATTGATAAATTTTGCGCCGTCTAAATTTAGCCCTAAATTTGTGGCGTTACGTAAAATTTCGTCTTGTTCGCCAAGAATGATTAAATCTATCACTTTGCTTTGTAAAATCACATCTGCTGCACGTAAAATCCGCTCATCAAAGCCCTCTGGGAGCACGATTGTTTTGCGGTTTTTGGCGGCTTTTTTGTATAGTTCGCATTCGAATCTAAATGGTGTGATTGTTTTAAATTTCGCCGATTTTATGGCGTTTATTAGATCAAATTTGCTTTGATTTTCGCTTAAAATTTCCCCATTGTAAATTTGTGCTAAAAACTCGACTCCGCACTTTTTGCACTCATTTTCGTGTAGTTTTAAATCGCTTTGCAATATGGCTGGAGCGTTTAAATTTTTGGCTAATTCGTAGTTAAATTTTGAGCCAAAATTTACTCCGCGCACTAGCACAAAGTCGTAATTTTGGCACAATTCATCATGTTGAGTGATGATTTTTTTCCAAAAAGCGTCTGGATTTTTAGCAAGAAACTCTTTTGCTTCATAGTTTGAATATGAGAAAAATTCACCCCTTTTTTTACTCATTATCGGCGAAAAAATGGCAACATTTGTAAAATTTGTCTTTAAAATAGAGATAATTTTTTCAAAACTTAAATCGTCCAAATCCCCATAAATTGGGATATAACAAATGGTATTTTGCATAAATTTACACTCCTAAAATTAAAATCTCATAATTTTATCATTTTTAGTTAAAAAAAATATATTAAAAAAGAACAAATTTCAAATTTTTATTTTTCATTAATAATAAATGCGTGGCAAATTTATTTATATTCTATTTGAAATTTGAGTTAAAAAAGTTGATAAAATTGCGTATTTTTATTTTTAAGAGGTGATTTTATGAAAAATTTACTCATTTTTTCGCTATTTTGCGCTTTAATTTTTGCTAAAAGTAATATAAATTTGGCTGATAGATATGAGCTTATGAAATATGGCGAATTAGACGCCGGACGCGCTGATATGCTGATTTTATACCGCGAAAAACATGAGATAAGCGATAAAGATGATTTGCAAAAAATATCTGGTTTTAATGGTTTTGATACGAAAAAATTAGAGCAAAATTTCATAATTGCGCCTTTGCCAAAAGAAGAGCCAAAGCCCAAAAAAGAAGAGCCAAAAGTAACCGAGCGCATAATAGAAAAAACGATCTACAAGGATCGCTATCCACTCTATCCGCGTCGCCATGAAAATGTCCGCAGATACGGAAATATCGAGATTACAGATACACTTCACGATGTTTATAATGATGGATATTATAGTGATGAAATTAATTTAAATAACGGCTCATTTAAACGCAAAATTTTCAAGCAAAATTCAAAAAATCGGCACGAAATTATTCAAAATGAAGAAATTTATCAAAACAACGACGGGCTAAAATTTGAGATAAACGGCGGATTAAAATATCAAAAATCCAATTAAAATTTAGCGTTGCTATTTTTTAAATTTTAATTAAAACTTACGCGTAAAAAATATATATTACATTAAAAAATTTAGCAGGTAAAATTTTATCTTATAGTTGAAATTTCATGTAAAAATTTCAACTAAATTTCACCCCGTTTTCGCCTAAAATTCGGCATAAAAATTAAAATTTGCTTTATGCAATTTTAATACTTCTTTCGATAAAATCCACGATTTTAATTTTTTAAAAAGAGGGCAAAAATGGTGAAATTAAATGGCTCACAGATGATTTTAGAAGCACTCCATGAAGAGGGAGTTGATGTCGTTTTTGGCTATCCAGGTGGTGCTGCGCTCAATATTTTTGATGAAATTTATAAGCAAACCTATTTTAAAACTATTCTCGTCCGCCATGAACAAGCCGCAGTTCATGCAGCAGATGGCTACGCGCGTGCTACTGGCAAGGTCGGCGTATCGTTAGTAACGAGCGGTCCTGGTTTTACAAACACCATCACAGGGCTTGCTACAGCCTATGCAGACTCTATCCCAATGGTGCTAATTAGTGCGCAAGTGGCAAATTCGCTAATCGGCACCGATGCATTTCAAGAGATCGACGCAATAGGCATCTCGCGTCCGTGTGTAAAGCACAACTTTTTGGTTAAATCCGTTGCGGATTTGCCGCGAGTTTTAAAAGAGGCGTTTTATATTGCGCGTAGTGGTCGTCCAGGGCCTGTGCATGTGGATATTCCAAAAGATGTCACGGCGATTATTGGCGAGTTTAACTATCCAAATGAGATAAAAATTGAAACTTACAAGCCAACTTACAAGGGAAATTCGCGCCAAATAAAGAAAATTTGCGAGCTTTTAACAACAGCTAAAAAGCCACTTTTATATCTTGGTGGCGGTGTGATTTTATCTGATGCGAGTGAGATTGTGCGTGAGTTTGTCAAAATCACGCAAATTCCAGCTGTTGAGACACTAATGGCTTTAGGAGTGTTGCGCGATGATGATCCATGTAATCTAAAAATGGTCGGCATGCACGGAAGTTATGTCGCGAATATGGCGATGAGTGAGGCGGATTTGATTATTGCGCTTGGGGCGAGATTTGATGATCGCGTGACGGGCAAACTTAGCGAATTTGCCAAATTTGCAAAAATCGTGCATGTAGATATTGATCCAAGTTCAATTTCAAAAATTGTCGATGCTGATTATCCTGTGGTGGGCGATATAAAATGCGTTTTAGAAGAGCTTTTGCCGCGCGTAAAAAAAGATGTCGATCCATCAAATTTCGCTCAGTGGCGTGATACTTTAAAAAAATACGATGAGTTGCATCCGCTTTGTTTTAAAGATAGCGACGAAATTTTAAAACCTCAATGGGTTATTCGCGAAACGGCGAAAATTTTAGCAGATGATGATGCAATTATTGCTACTGATGTTGGGCAACATCAAATGTGGGTGGCGCAGTTTTATCCATTTAATAAACCACGCACATTCCTAACAAGCGGCGGCCTTGGCACGATGGGATATGGCCTACCAGCGGCGATGGGTGCGAAATTTGGTATGCAAAATCGCCCTGTGGTCTGTTTTGGTGGCGATGGAAGTGTTTTGATGAATATTCAAGAGCTTCAAACGTGTATTGATGAGGGCGCGAGCGTGATTTATATCATTTTAAATAACAGCTTTTTAGGCATGGTGCGCCAGTGGCAAGGGCTATTTTATGAAAAACGCTACTCAATGACCGATTTAAGTGGTGCAAAAAAACCAAATTTCACCAAAATTTGCGAGGCTTTTGGTGGCGCAGGTTATGAGGTAAAAACAAAAGATGAGTTTCGCGATGCGCTAAAATCGGCTATTAACGTAAATAAAGTCGCATTTATTGATGTGCAAATTGATCGCTTTGAAGAGGTGCTTCCGATGGTTCCAGCAGGCGGCGCGCTATATAATATGATACTTGAATGAGGTGAAAAATGGAAAATATTAGAAGATTAATTTCCGTTATAGTTTTGGACGAAAACGGCGTTTTATCGCGCATTTCAGGGCTTTTTGCTGGGCGCGGATATAATATCGATAGCCTTACTGTTGCGCCAATACCAGGCACAAATTTTTCGCGTTTAAGCATCGTCACAAAAGGCGACAAGCGCGTTTTAGAGCAGATTGTAAAGCAACTTCACAAGCTTATCCCAACCTATAAAGTAATCGAAGATGCCGAATTTATCGAAAAAGAGATGGCTTTAATTAAAATCCCATTAAATGATAATAATCTTTCTGGGCTTGATGCGATTTTAAAATCTTACAACGGCTCAATCGCAAATTCTGATGAAAAAACGCTAATCGTGATGGCGTGCGATGATGCTTGCAGGATTGAAAATTTCATAAAAACAATGAAACGCTACGATCCGCAAAGTATCGTGCGAAGTGGTTCTGTGATAATGGATATGTGATGAAAATAGGCAAAATTTATGAAATTTTAGGGCTTGATTTGCGGGCTGATTTGATCAAATTTAAAGATGCTAGGTGTGAGATTGAAAATCAAACGTACAAAAATTTGGATACAAATTTTGAAATTTGCGCCATAAATTCTTTGCAAAACGCAAAAACAAATGAGCTTAGCTATTGCGATGGCGAAAAAAATGCCAAATTTATTTCGCAAACAAAAGCTAGTGCTGTTTTGGTGCGTAGCGAGATGGCGTATCTTGTGCCAGAAGGTAGCTTGGCGATTATTTGCGATAATCCGCATCTAAATTTTGCGATTTTAAGTGCTCATTTTGCGAAACCTTTGATTCGCGAAAAGCGTCCAAATTTTATCGCTAAATCGGCTCAAATAATGGCAAATGTGCATGTTGGCTCAAATTCGCAAATCGGTGAAAACTGCACTATTATGAGTGGTGTTTATATCGGCGATGATGTTAAAATCGGCGCAGGGACGATAATCCACCCAAACGCCGTGATTTATAACGATACGCAAATCGGCGAAAACTGCGTGATTTTGGCTGGGGCAATCCTCGGAAGTGATGGTTTTGGTTATGCGCATCGCGCCGATGGAACTCATGTAAAAATTCATCACAACGGTAACGTGATTTTGGAGGATTTTGTCGAAATTGGTGCAAATACGACAATTGATCGTGGCGTTTTTGATCCGACAATTATCAAAAAAGGGACAAAAATCGACAATCTCGTTCAGATCGGGCACAACTGTGATATTGGACAAAATACACTTTTGGTCTCTCAAGTAGGTCTTGCTGGATCTAGTATTTTGGGGCGCAATGTCGTAATGGGCGGACAATCAGGCACAAAAGGGCACATCAAAATCGGCGATTTTGCCCAAATTGCGGCGCGTGGTGGTGTTAGCAAAGATCTAGATGGCGGTAAAACATACGCTGGCTATCCAATCATGGAGCTTGGCACGTGGTTTAAGCTACAAGCGAAAATCATGCGTTTTTTTAAGAAAAATTAGAATACTAAATTTTAAGAGCAAATTTAAATTGCGTGGTTTAAATCTATAAATTTATAAACAGCGATAAAATTTGCTTTAAATTTCGTGGAACTATAATTTGCGCAAAATCGCGATGAAATTTGTAGATTTTAAAATCTTTTGCAAGAAATTAAGCAAGTAAATTTGAAATTTATTTACTTAAATTTTTAAGGAGAAAAAATGAAAAAATATCTGTTTTCTAGTGTTTTGGCGATGCTTATTTTAGGTTGTGGAGATAGTGCTGTGGATAAGGTAAAAAAATATACTCTACCCGAGTTTAAATCTATGAATATAGAAACGGCTATCAAAACGAGTAAAATTTGCTCTAAAATTTCTTGGGATGATACAAGTAAAGATGGATTGGTGTCTGCAAGCCTAACGTGCGAGGTCGGTGCGGATGTTTTAAAGGCAGAATTTGATGCACAAAATGCTGAATTTTTAAAAGCGCAAGAAGAGGAAAAGGCGCAAATAAAAGAAAAGGTTGAAAATAATCTTAAAATTTTAGCCGAGCGTTATCAGATTAGCGATAAGGAAAAATTGCATGAAATTGCGATGAAATTTTGTGAATACGATGAAAAAGAGAAGGAAAATCTCTTCAGCGCGCCTGTAAAATGCGATGAAACGGGGCTAAATGGGAGCGTAGATGGACTAAAAGCGGGGCTTAAAAATTATGAAAAAAATAATATTTTAAGCGTGCTAAAAAATGTGGTTTGGCAAGAAAAAGAGCCTGTGAAGGTCTATTTTATAAAGCCAGCGGTTGAGGTAAAATCGCGCGTTATCACGCTGCAATTTGTTGTAAATACTGATGATACGATTAGCTTTAAAGGTGGTGAAATGGTGCAAGATGGCAAAAGTGAGCGTATCGGTAGTGGTGTTTTGGCGCGATTTTATAAACGCGACTAAAATTTGTTTTGCAGTGTTTTAAAATTAAAAAATAGTGCAAGTTATGATAAAAAATATTGTTAATTTGCAAATTTGTTTTTTATGATTGTATCACTGCGTTTTAAATCAAAGCAAATTAACGCTTAAAATCAAAGTGGCGAATTTTTAGCCATTTTTACAATATTCCACTTTGATTTGAAAGCGCAATTTTCTACCAAAAATCGATTTTAAACCTATTTAAATAGCTCTTAAAATGCCTTTGCAATCCCATTTTCGCACTATTTGTAGGCGTTTCATCGATTTAACATCATCTACAAATAAGCACGCTTCATCTAACATAATTATTGTATAAATACGCTATTTTGAGCGGTTGGCTAAATTTGGTTGGGAAAATTTGTGAGCGATTTTGCGACTTAAATAGTGTGTTCTACGAGCGGTTGCAAACTAAATTTGCATTGATGGCGGTTGTATGTAGTGGCGACTAAATTTTGTGACGCAGTTGGCTTAATGCGTCTATGTTAGGCGCATAAAAAACCAGATAAACAAAAGCCTGACGCTATTTTTGGATAATCTCGTAATTGCTAGTAAAATCCAAATCATCGGCAAAGAAGTAGCGCAAGCCAAGAGACGCTTTAAAACCTATTAAAAGGCGTTTGAACGATTTGTTAAAGAATGCAAAAAATTTCGCCCATTTTGATTTTACTAAAATCAGCTACCCCCCCCATTTCACCGGGCTTTTACATCATTTTGAATTTTATATAACTTTATAAAATGGATAGAATAAGTAGAGTATAAAAATATCGGTGCAGATGAGTGGCGATTGTTAAATTTAAAAATTTATTGAATATTATCGCTGTTTGATTGCAAGATAATATTCAACTATAAATTTGAGATTAAATTTTAAAAAAATCGTTCATCAATGTCTGATTAATCGTCGCATCAGGGATATTTCGCACGATATCGTTACTTAAAACAATGCACTCATTATTAAAAAATTCACTCGTAAATCGCTGATTTTTTTCGCCGAAAATCCCGAGAGTTTTTACGCCAAGAGTCGGCGCAAGATGCGCTACAACACCAAATGGTACCACAGCAAATTTGGCGTGGATTAGGTGTGCGGCCAGCTCATCATAGTTTTTTAATATTAAAAATGGCACGCCGACACGATCGCCATATACACTATGAGATGGATTTAGGCTTGTGATAATGACATTAAATTTGGTTTGTAAAAAACCGATAATTCTATCTAATTTATCATATCCGATAACATTGTGTGGGCTATCAGTGTCACAATGGACGAAAACGTAATTTTTAAATTTGCTCTCTATTTTTTCAGGAATAAATAGCATTTTTTCGCCACCATAATCTACATTCAAAGGCGATAAAAGCTCGAAATAATTCATTACGTCATTTTTCCCGCTCAATTTTATCTTGTGTGTGATACACGAATCTGCGACATTATTATCAGCACCGATTATCGTCTTTGCGCCACACATTTTTGCAAAACTTTCGTCGCGTTTGTAAAATTTATCGCTGAAAATTACGCAAACATCATAGATATTATTCCAAATTTTGCTTTTTGCGCTAAAACGGCTGATAAATCCGCTTGTATGCGATAAAAATTTACTCTGCTCAACCCGTTTAAAATCATAAATCGTATTGATAAAAGGGTTATTTTTCATGACGCAATAGTTGCCGTCATTTACTACAATGTCGATTTTATCGCGTGGATATTCTTTGCGTAGTGCCTCGATTGCTGGCGTGTTTGATATGGCTTGAATAATGCTGCCATTTTGAATTAATAAAATTTTCATTTACTCCTCCTTTTCTTTTTGTTGCGAGATTTTATCAAACTTTTCTCCCATTTGTGCGGCCAATTTCAAGTTATTACTATCAAAATGAGTGTAAATTCGCGATGTGTTTAAGCTTGCGTGTCCCAAAGCTTCTTGCACTAAAATTAGATCTTTATGCTGGCGATAGAGCATCGTAGCAAAGGTGTGACGAAGCATATGTGCACCATTTTTTTCCTTGCGAATTCCTACGCTTAATAAAATTTTCTCAACCATTTTGCTAATCGAGCTTTGCGTTAGTGCTACGCCATGGCGATTTACGAATAGGTGTCCGTCGCTTTCGTAGTTTGTCGATAGATTATTTAAAAGATCTTCGATTAAATGCGCTTTTATCATGACAATTCTATATTTATTGCCTTTTCCGCGGATTCTAATTATATAAAAATCATTTTCGCGCGAAATATCTTTAAAGCGCAAATTTAGCGCCTCTCCGACGCGAATTCCTGTAAAAATAATAATTTTAATCGCAAGGCGGTTTCGCGTCGTATTCTTGCCAAAATCAAAGCTATCAAGCCCGCGCAAAAACTGCGAAATTTCATCTTCGTTTAAAAATTCAGGCAGTTTTACCGCGCTATTTCCGCTGATCCCGCCCCATTTTTTAAGCTCAATTCCAAAATTATGTGCTGAGTTTGTTTGCTCATCGGCGATATTTTGCTTGTCTAAAAACGCGAAAAAATTTATTATCGCGATTCGGTAATTTTTCTTGCTTGCATCACTAAGCCTAGCGGTGATAATCGCTAAAATTTCGCTTAAATTTTGCTCGTCAAACTGTGAAAGGCTACTAAAATTATAAGTTTTTGCAATTTCATAAAATTTTTTTAATGGATTAAAATATGTATTTATGCCTGTAAGTCCAGCGTTTCGCGCCTGTTTGGCTAGAGCGCAAAGCGTCTTTATGTCGCGAGGATTTTCGCTTAATTTAGCTTGAACTTGCGCTAAAATTTCTGGCGAACGAAGCTCTTTATTTGAAAGAGTTGAGAGTTTAAATTTGACAAATTTCGTGATCCAAAATATCAAACTCGCGTCAAAATTATCGTAAAAATCTAGCTTAAATTTCATCTTTTTTCCTATTTAAAAATATTAATTGGTAGCTTTAAAATATTTAAGAAAATTCTAAAAGGCGATGTGATTATATCTTGCGCTACTTGTGTGTCAAATTCGGGTTTATCGATGCTGCCGTGGATTTTGATTTGCGTAGAAATTTCCTTTTCGTCGCCTAAAAATATCTGCGAAACAAAAGGGATAAAGCCAATCATCGCCGAGGCGTCTTTTAGGTATTTTAGCTTTAAATCTACATCTATTTTTCGCGTTTTTAAATCGACTCCGCCATATCCTATAATATCCGCGCTAGGACCAACTAAATCGATATTTTTTAGCGTTATAAAGTTATAATTTTTAGCAAATTCAAACTCCCCATTTTTAATCGTAAAGCCTTTTTTATTAAAATCTGGGCGTTTAAAACTAAGCAAACTAGGCACAGAATTTATAAAAGTCAAAAGGCCATGATAGAAGACAAAGTCGCTTAAATAGGCGTTTTTCGCGTGGATTTCGCCGTTTAGATGATCGCTATCTACGCCATAAATTCGCACCGAGTAATTTCCCTCTTTAAAGCTATCTCTGCCTAAAATTTCATTTATTGTGTGATCTTTAATATCGCGCGCTAAAAGCTCTAATTTTTTACTATTTTTTATAAAATTTACCTCTCCAGCTCCGATTTTACCGCTAAAATTTAACGCGTTTTTATGGATGGCTCCACTAAATTTATCAAAGCTAATTGTGCGATTAAAATCTACAATTTCTATGCGCGAGTTTTGTCCGCTAAATTTAATATTGGGAAGCTTTGAATCCCCGCTATTTTCGCCCAAATTTAAGACAAAATCGACATCTTTTAATGCGATTTGTGTGTCATTTTTATTGATGTGAAAGGCTAGATTTTTGCTCGCTGTTTCGCCTGAAATTTTGCCATTTTTGATGTGCAAATTTACATCGTCGCCACTATAAATTGTCCCGTTTTTACGGCGCAAAAGCTTAAAATCTGTAGAAATTTTTGCCAAATTTATATCAAAATCGTGAAAATCATGCGTTTTTAGCTCTAATGATCCTGAATTAATCTGTAAATTTTGCATAATTTTTGAGTATTTTTTAAACGGCATTATGTCCGTAGCCTCGATAGAATTTAGTCCATTTGCGAATATAAAATTTACTTCTGGGTTGCTTAAACTTAGTCGTGTTGTAGGCGTGGAAAAATCCAAAGTAATGTTTGTTTTTAAAGATGGCACGGATAAAATTTCGTGTGTCCCGACCAAAATATCGCTTAAATTTGCATCAAATTTGCCTATCATTTTGTGTGTATCAATGTGTCCAAAAACACTGGATTTAAATGTTTCTGGCATGTTTAATTTTAGCGCATTAATATCCACGCGAGAGCCATTTAAATCGATATTTGCGTAATCTGAGTGAAATTTTGCGCCTGAAATTTCGATATCGCTATCACGCAGATAAAAACTGCCGTATGTTTTAAGATCATAAGGTGCGAATTTAATATCAAGCGTGACATTTGCGTCAGTTA
>CAUUFG010000007.1:0-29408 GCA_963544335.1 uncultured Campylobacter sp. | reverse complement strand
CACCTGCTTTAACGTTTAGAGATTGCATTGCATTAGTTGCATTAGCTGATGCATTGTCTAGTTTAGTTTTTGTGTCAGCATCTAAACCAACTGTATATGCTTCAGTATCTCCATTTGTGGTATGTAATACTTCTATACCATTTCCTTGTGCAACTGTTGTTTTTGTATCTTTAGCATTAATGGTTACTTCGCCAGTTGTTGTATTAGGTGTTAAAGTTATGTTTGTTCCAGCTTTTAGTTTGTCTTTAGCAAAATCTTTAGCTGCATTTTGTGCAATAGTTTCAGCTTGTTGTTTATTTACGGCGTCGGTGTTAGCTGTGCCAGCGGCAATGTTTGTGATTTTATTACCACCTGCGCTAATGCCATCTTTACCTATGCTAACTTTTTTATTATCTTCTGTATTACCATTTGGATTAATTGTGATTTTATCACCAGTAATAGTAGTTGTATCGCCAGCTGTGTTTTTAAATTCAGCTGAAGTTAGACCTTTTAGGGCTTTAGCAAGTTTGATATTTAGTGTGCCTGTTGTGGTATCAGCTTCGACGCCGATGTTATTAGTGCTAAGATTAGCGGTTGTAGTTACACCACCTTTGATTTTTAGCTCTTTATTTGCTTGATTTCTTGTGATTTTAGTGCCTGCATCACCACTAAAGTCTAGCGAATAATTTCCTCCAGATGTTGCGCCAATTGCTGTTTTTAATTTATCTTCGTCAATATCAAATGTAAATTTAGAATCGCCACTATTTGCTGTATGGTTTATTGTTAAATAATTTTTACCAGAAGCAAATTCAACTGTTTTGCCATATTTGATAGTATTTTCAACATTGCCAGATTTTATTTTAAAACCTTGCGAAACAAAACTGCTTAAACTCTTTAATTGAGCGACATTGACCGCGTCAGTATCTTTTGTTCCAGCTGCTAAATTTGTGATTTGACGAGTATTGATTGTGTTTGTTTCAATTACTTTTTTTTGTTGAATATCTTCTTTATGTTCTTTGCCACCTAAAGAGACAGCTCCCAATGTTGATTGCCAAGCGTTAGTTGCTTGTTTAGTTTCTGTGCCTTGACCACCACTAGTAAAATCTAAACCTTTTTCACCCTTTTTTGTATCGGCAAATGATTTTGAACCTAGTGCTACTCCACCCTCTGTTTTAGCAAATGAAAGCCTACCTAAAGCTGTAGAATTCGCTCCCGAAGCCTCAGAATTTAAACCAAGACTCATCGCGCCATCTTTTAGAGCTTGTGCTCCAGTTCCCATAGCAATTGAAGCTTTGCCTTCTATTTTAGTTGGTCTATATATACCAGTAGAGGCATCATCTCCACCTATAGCGACACCACCTCTCGCGCCACTAGCCACAATATCATTACCAATAGTTGTCGCTTGTTCGGAATCATCGATAATTTGTTTTTCACCTATTATCACATTTTGACCCAATTTGGATTTTGATGGTTGTTTTTGATTTATCTCATGTCTTGAGCCCATTATGATACTCTTATCAAGCTCTGTACCATCAATTTTGTTTTCCGAACCAATGATTGTGGTTTGGTTAATTTTTGATATATTTATCTTATTGGATTTATCTTTATCTCCTATCTCACCTTGAATTTTGTCACCACCTATTAATACATTTCTATACGACGAATTTGCTTGTAAATTATCAATATTTCCTCCGCCGATATTTATAGATGATTTCCCTATGGCTTGCGCACCCTTGCCTATAGCAATTGAATTTTCACTTTGCGCTTTTGCGCCATTACCGATAGCGATGGCGTTTGTGTCGCTTGCGGTCGCTGTTTTACCAAGTGATACAGCTTGAGCTCCTGTTGATTTAGCACCATAGCCGATTGCGATAGCATCTGCACCTGTTGCACCTTCGTTGGTGGCATTTTTTTGTTTTAAAGCATCTTTTTGTTCTTGAGATAGAGCAAAATAATTGGTCTTTGTGTAGTCGTTGATAGCATCGGTTAGAGCTTTAACTTCAGTTTCGCTTGAACTCGTTGTAATAGAGTTTAAATTTGGTGTTGTGATTTTGTCTGCAAAATCATTATATTGACCTTCTAAAGTTGCAATTTGACTATTTATTTTATTTTTTTCGTCTGAGTCATATGTACCGCCTGTGACTTTTTCATTTAGAGCCATCATGTCTTTCATTTTTCTTAATTCGGCATATGTTTTAAAAGCTTTTTCTTTAGCAAGTGGTGCTTGAAGTGCAGCAGCTTCGCCTGTGGCTTTTTCAACCGAGAGATAGCGCATCATCTTATCTTTGCTATCATTTATACCATCCATACCTAAGCTTTCAGCCAAAGATTTTAGTTGCGCAACATTGACTGCGTCTGTGTCTAGTGCACCTGGAGCCAAATTTACAATACGGCGTTGTTGATTTGCTGAGCCCACAGAGATTACGCCTGTTGATTTTGCCATTGGCATGGTATAGCCAAGGCTAGGGACATAAGGTTTTGTATTCATTCCATCATAATCAGTTCTTGATCCTACGCCTAAAGCGACGGAATTTTCCATATTGGCGATAGAGTCTCTACCGATAGCAATAGCTTTACTTGCTGTAGCTTTTGAGAGCGTGCCGATGGCTGTAGATTCATCACCTGTTGCTACTGTTAGTGTGCCGATGGCTGTAGAGCCTTTTCCTATTGCTACACTTCTGCTACCCATGACAATAGAGCCAAGACCACCAGACAACGTAGGAGACCAATGTTTAAATGTATCCCCTTTTTTTTGATAGTAAGCACTATCACCGTTACCAACTTTTTCTAATCCAAATGATTTTAGACAATCTACATTCTTACACATCTCATCAAATGCTTTTACAATTTTTGGATCCTTTAATTCCTTGTCTGTTAATACTTGTCGCTCATAACCTAATAGATTACCTTCATTATCTTTTTTGCCGTCATTCCATATATCATCATTTCCTATAGCTATTGATGATAAACCCGTAGCTACGACGTCATTTCCTATAGCTGTTGATTGAGCACCAGTCGCTTTTGTTCCCGAGCCAATGGCGGTGCTTTGACCTTGGGTAGCTTCAGCACTAGCACCAACAGCTATAGCTTTTTCACTAGTAGAGTTTGCATTTGAGCCAATAGCTATAGCATTGCCCTTGTTCTGCTCAGAACCTTTAGCTATAGCTTTTGCATTTGAACCAATGGCTAAGTTCCATCCGCCACCACTAGCTTGTGCATCTGAACCATAAGCTATATTTTTTTCACCTTCTATAGCTTTTGCATTTACACCTATAGCTAGTGAATTTGTACCTTCAGCCTTAGAACCGTTAAGATAGCTATACGAATCTTTTGCTGCCATTGCCGGTGTAGCAATACCTAGGGTGAGCGCGGAAATTAGAACGATTGATAGAGATTTAAAACCTGATCTTGTGATAATGTGGGCACCTGAATTTATAGCTGTTCTTTCGCCACTACTACAATGTGATTTAGCAAATTCGCAGACGACTTTAAGTCCGCTTGCACCACGTTTGTGTTTGAAAATTTTATTCATTTTCTCTCCTTAAAAAATATATCTTTCACACCTAAAATTTCAACATTTTGAATTTTTTTAGATATAAACGCGCGAATTATACAACAAGATATGAAAAACAAATCAAAATAAAAAAAAAAAAAAACGATTTTTTATTTTGTATAAAGAAAATTTAAGTATTTTTTATAGCTTATATGAAAATTTAGATGAGAAATTTAGTAGCACAAATAATAAAAAATATTTTTTGATAAAACGCGCTGTTTTGGGAGATGAGTTTTAGATTTTTAATTAGACTAAATTTGGTAATAGAATTTAGTCTAAAAATTTACAATTATAAAAAGTTTATTTTACCACTTCAAATATCGTCAAATCTAGCGAATTTTCGCGCCCGTAAATGGCGGTATTTTTCATGATTTTATATAAATTTCGCACGATGTCTTGGAGCAGATAGCTATCGTTTAAAAGCGAAGTCGCCATCGATGATGTGATTTTATTTTGCGATAAAAGCTTGTCTATTTTTTGCCCGGATAAAATATCAAATTTGCGTAACTCTTCGCGCAAAGCTTTTGAGATGCCAAAAATTTCTCTTGTATCTTTTATGGCGAAAACCATTCGGAGCAAAATCAGCATTTGTAAGCGAAAATTGTTGTATTCACCGCAAATATAATCATTATCTGATTGGAGATATTTAAAGAAATTTGGCTCGATATTTCGCATATCTTTTAAAATTTCGGCGCATTCGACGGCGGTGCGTCTGATACCATTGAAAATTTTAGTATCGTTTTCGTTTAAATTTTGAAATTTCATGGAAAATGAGACGATTTCGTTATAGAGAGCTTTAAAACGCGTGATGTAGAGTTTGTCAAAATTTATCTCGTTTATTTCGGAACGTTTTTTTATGACTTCTACGGGGTTTAATCCGCTTGTTATATCAGAGTATGAAAGATAAAGGCCTTTTGTAACTACAGATAGCGTATTTCGCAAAAGGTGTATGCTCTCGTTTATGAGTGCGACTTTTGCCGCTTCTGCGCTACCTAGGATATCTGGCGTTAAAAAATTTGGTGTGGCGGTGTGCTCTTTTTTTACTTTTATATTTATTTTTTCGTTTAAAAATTTCTCCATCAAACGGATATTTGGATAAAAAATCGCGACGCCAAGCAAATTAAAAAATGTGTGGAAAAGTGCTAATTTTAGTAAATAATCGTCATTTTTTATGTGTAGATACTCTGCGACAACGTTTAGCATAGATATAAATTGAAACATAAAAATCAGCGAAATTAGCGCAGTTGTGACGTTGAAAATCGCGTGGGCTATCATGAGCTTTTTGCCATTTATGCTCGCGTTTATTGAGCCTAAAACAGCTGTGATTGTCGAGCCAACATTTGAGCCAATAGCTAGCGCGATTGCGTTTTCGTAGCTAATTTGCGCGGTTGCAAGCGCGCTTAAGGTTAGAGTCAAAGTAGCGTGTGAGCTTTGTAAAAGCGCGGTAACAACAACGCCAATAATCGCAAAAATCGCCGCTCCTGCATAACCGCTCATGCCGTATTTTGCAAGGTCTATGGCGTCTTTTACGCTTTCAAATCCCTCTTTCATATATGAAATTCCAAAAAAGATCATACCTACGCTTAAGATCAAAAGCCCCGATCCGCGCACGGCTTTCACCTTTGAAAACGCCATAAACACGCCAAAAATAATAAACGGCATCGCAAATTTGGCGATATTAAAACCAAAACCGATCTCTGCGATAAGCCAAATTCCCGTCGTCGTGCCTAAATTTGAGCCATAAATGATCCCGATTCCCGCGCCAAGCCCGATGAGCCCAGCACTCACAAATGAGATCGCCAAAAGAGAGACAAGCCCGCTAGATTGCATAATAGAAGTAGAGATAAGCCCGAATGTGAAGCTTTTGTAGTTTTTATCGGTAGTTTTGCGTAAAAATGTCTCCAAACGCCCGCCAGCTAAAATCTGAAAACTCTCTTCCATAATTTTCATCGCATACAAAAACAAACTCAAACCAAAGGCGATTTTTAGGTAACTTTCGCTCTTAAAAATCAAGTAAGTTCCACCGATAGCAAACGCTAATAGCAAGATCTTTTTCATAACACTCCCTTTTTGAAAACAAGGCCCGATTTTACTCAAAAACGCCTAAATTTCAGTATAAATTTAAAAATATAATCTTATTATCGGGCTTTAATTTTTCCCGTAGGTAAAACGATGAAATTTGGTAAATTTTTAAAAGAAATTTTTATATTTTTAAACTCAAAATATCTTTATCATGGCGCGGCTAGCCTTAGCTTTTATACACTTTTGGCGATCGTGCCGTTTGCTTTTATCGCGATTAGTTTGTATCTAAATTTGGATATTTTTAAGCAGAGTTATTTACGTGTAAAAGAGTTTATTTTCGCAAATTTACTTCCGAATAATCAGGCTGTTTTTATGCAATATTTCGATGAATTTATGAAAAATTCGGCTAGTTTGGGGCTGTTTGGATTGGTGGCGATTTTTGTTACTAGTGTGCTTTTTTTTATGGATTATAACTACGTCGCAAACAAGATAATAAATGGAAAAAACGCTGGATTTTTGCGCGGTGTGGTGGCGTTTTTTTTGGTGGCGATGTTTTTGCCTGTGATTATTGCTACTAGCCTTTTTGCAAGCGGTTTTGTTATAGAAAAATTGGGCGGAATGAGCGCATCGCTAAACGCAAAATTTGCGCTGATTTCGCCGTTTTTGATAATTTGGCTGATTTTTGGCTGTTTTTATTATTTTACTTTGGGGCGCAAAATGAGTGCAAAAATCGTCTTTTTTTGCGCTTTTATCAGCTCGATTTTGTGGGAGATTGGCAAAATTTTATTTATAAAATATATGATTTATAATAAAACTTACACCAACATTTACGGCTCATTTTCGGTGCTTTTTTTCTTTTTTATGTGGATTTATCTATCGTGGATAATCTATCTTTTCGGGCTTAAAATTTGCGCTTTGGCGGGGGAAATTCAGTGTGATAAGAGTGCGGATTTTAGCGCGGAAAATTTAGCCAAAGATAGCACAAATACGCAAAATAAGGACGCGCAATGAAAATTGGCATTTTTGATTCAGGCTATGGCGGGCTTAGCGTTTTGCACTCAGCGTTTTGTAAAATCGATGCGGAATTTATCTATTATGCGGATGAAAAACACGTCCCATACGGCGAAAAATCTCGCGATGAAATTTTGCACTTTGTGCGCGAGATCGTGGAGTTTTTACGCGAAAAAGGCGTCGATGCGATAATAATCGCGTGCAATAGTGCAAGTAGCGTATTTAACTACTTCGAACGCGCAAAAATCGCACTTCCGATAATCGCGATGGAACCAGCGGTAAAATTAGCTGTGGATCAATATGGCGCAAATTTGGCATCTTTTAAAAATATTTCCACATTAAATTTAGCGGATAATTCACAGGATTTAGCTACAAATTTGCGGGCGAATTTGAGTAAAAATTTACCTATAAATTCGGCGCAAATTTCTGAGTCTATTTTAGTGTGCGCGACGCAAATTACGATTAATGGCGAAAAACTGCGCCTTTTAATGGAAAGCCTAAATATAAAAGCTGATCTTTTGGCACTTGGCGGATTGGTGAAAATCGCAGAAAACGCTAAATTTAGCGGAAATTTTAGCGCAAATGAGTATTTAAAACAGTTTCAAACGCAAATTAAACGCGCGAAAATTTTGGTGCTTGGTTGCACTCATTTTAACTATTTTAAAAACGAATTTCTCAAAATAAACGGCGATTTGATATTTGTAGATGGAAATTTAGGCACACTAAAACAGCTCTTGCGAATGGTTGATAGCGCGTCAAATTCAGAGCAAATTTCGCGCGATAATGAAGATGAATTAAGAGATTTTAGAGAGTTTGATTTTGATAAGTTAATGGCGTGTTGTGAATTTTATGAAAGTGGGGAAATTTTATCCGTGAAACAGACACAAAGGCTTAAAATTTACTTTGATAGATTAGATATTGAGCAAAAAATTTAAGAAATTTTAAATAAAAAGCAAATTTCTTACTAAATTTTTATATTTAAAATAATATAATCCGCGCATTTAGTATGTGTATAAAGGAACAAAAATGAAAAAAGCTTTCACAATGATTGAACTAGTAATCGTCATCGTCGTAATCGGCATAATCGCTATGGTTACAATCCCAAAATATGACCAAAATAGAGTCTTAATAGCCGCACAACAAATCGCTTCTCACATCCGCTACGCACAGCATTTAGCGATGATTGATAATAGAACAAATTTAATAGCCAAACCCACTCCACCTCGACGCCCAGCAACAGATCCAAACGGCGATCAATGGTGGCGAGAGCGCTGGACGATAGCTTTTACGAAAAATACAAATGGCGGGAAATGGGGATATTCAATTTATTCTGACTCCTCTCGCAATGGCAGCCTAAACTCTCAAAACGAAGCAGCACCAGATCCACAAAATCCAAATAGACTTCTAACAGCTAGCACTATGGTATCAATACCAGCTAATCAATTAAATAATAAGCTAAATATCGGCAAAACTTACGGCATAAAAAACGTAACATTTAGTGGCGGTTGTGCTCAAAATGGCAATCAAGCTATCTCTTTTGATGAAAAAGGTCGCCCATTTTTAAACGCTTCTACAACAGGCGCGCGAGCTAATCCATCAACAGGACGTATAGCGACAAGATGTGAAATAAATATAGGCGATGGCAATACAAATGACACCAGCACAAATGTAGCTAAAATTTGCATCGAAGCAGAGACAGGCTACGTTACATACGGTATGGAAAGAGGCGCGGACGTCCCAAGCGATAACGCAAGAAGAGGTTGCAATCAATTTCAATAATTTCGCAAATTTACGCCAAATTTCGGCGTAAATTTCTTTTTTATGATTTTTCTGTTTTTTAAAAAACTAACATAAATTTTAATAAAACTATTAATAAACTAAGAACGATTTATACCAAAAATACTCTCTCTTTTTTAAAAATTTAGCACGTTTTAACCTAAAATTAGATAGAAATTCAGGCTAAAAATTTACGCTAAATTTCAAAATACACGTTTTGTAAAATGCAAATTTTAGTTGTCCAAAATATGAGATGTGAGTAAATTTACCTATCAAATCAGCGCAAATTTCTACGCATATTTTGTGTAATTTATGTGCTTATTTTGCGTAAATTTTAAGTAATTTCCCGCGCAAATTTTTAGTTGTTTCAAAGAATTTAAACTGCAAAAATAGAGCCCATCAATCAAACAAAATATTTACGCCAAATTTATAATAATCGCAAAAAGTATTAACAACTAAATTTTAAATCAAATTTCAATCTAATTTATCCTCTTAAAACGTTAAAATTTGCATTCAAATTTTCATTTCACGCGCGCTGTATTTAAAATTTGGTTTCAAATTTGATTTCAAACTGATTTAAAAATGTGTTTAAAAATTTAGTTTAAAGCTGTGTTTAAAAACAAGATCAAAAAACCTAGCAAATTTTATAAATCACAAACAAAATTTCGCCACAATTTTTTTAAAAAATAAAATAGTGAGCTGGGTTTTAAAAGCTTTAAACCCAGCAAATTTTATAAGTTACAAATAAAAGTTAAATGACAAAATAATCTGCGCAATATTTGAAAATTTGTGATTACAAAAATGCGATTTTTAACTAGCTAAAATTTTAAAAATTTATAGCGACCGCAAAAATCCAAATTTGACCGATTTACAACACACAAATTTTAAAGACAACTAGCGCAAAAAATTTAAAAATCAAAGCCCAATTTCACTTCAAATCGCCCAAATTTTTAGCGATATTCAAGCTAGTTTTTAGCGGGATTTTCAAACTCACCACATTTTGCATGATCTCTTTGACCTTCACGCCAAACTCATCTGCAATCTCATCGCGCACCTCAAAAACAAGCTCATCGTGGATTTGCAAAATCATTCGCGAATCAGCCCCCAAAAATGGGCGGATTTGACACATCGCGAGCTTGATAATATCGGCTGCGCTACCTTGAAATTTTGTATTTACACACTCGCGCTCATACATCGCCAAAATCATGCCAGAAGCGTTTGCGAAATCAAATTTGCGCTTTCGCCCAAAAAGAGTCGTGACAAATCCGTTATTTTTTGTGTCGCGCTTAATGCTATCGATAAAATTTAAAATCGTCGGAAACGCTTTGAAATAGCGTTCGATATACTCTTTTGCCTGCGCTCTTGAAACCGAAATTTGAGCCGCTAATTTTGACGCACCCATACCATAAATCAGCCCAAAATTGATACTTTTTGCGATCGCGCGCTTGTCTTTATCGCTCGCGCCAAAAATCTCTTTTGCCGTTTTAGCGTGGATATCCTCATCGGCACAAAACGCGCTAATTAGCGCCTCATCACCACTAAAATGCGCAAGCAATCTAAGCTCAATTTGACTATAATCAAGAGAAATAAAACTAAATCCATCTTGCGCGATAAAACACTCTCTAATATCGTTAGCAAGGGCATTTCGCGCGGGAATATTTTGCAAATTTGGATTTTTGCTAGAGAGCCGCCCAGTCGCCGTGCCAGTTTGCAAAAATGAGCTGTGAATTCGTCCAAGCGGATCGTTTTTGGCATATTGTAAAAGCGGTTCGCAATAGGTGCTTTGGAGCTTGAAATATTCGCGATATTTAAGCAATTTTTCAACCACAGGATGCAAATCAATTAGCTCATTTAGCACGCTCTCATCGGTGCTATAACCACTTTTTGTCCGTTTTTTGCATGGCAAATTTAGCTTTTCGAATAAAATTACGCCGAGCTGTTTTGGCGAATTTAGATTAAATTTCTCACCGCAAAGCGAGTAAATTTCCTCGCTTAAAACGTGCAAATTTTCTGCATTTTTTGCAATCAAATCGCGCATTTTTTGCTGATCTATCAATATGCCGTTATTTTCCATCTCAAGCAAAATTTCAACAAATAAAAACTCAATCTCATGCGCTAGTTTTAGCAAATTAGCGTCTAATTTTTCGCACAACGTCATATAAAATTTGCGTGTAATCCACGCATCTTCCCCCGCATATCGCGCCGCATTTTCAAGCGCAACAAAGCTAAAATTCTCGCCTTTTTTTACAACTTCTTCAAATTTAATCGTCTCATGATTGTAAAATTTTTTCGCTAAAGCGTCCATTCCAACAGGACTAGAAGAATCATCAAGCCACGCTAAAATCATGGTGTCGGCGTAGTTTTTAGGCGGTTTGATATCTAAATTTCTAGCCACAACATTAAAATCAAATTTCAAATTTTGCCCGATAATAAAGCGCGAAAACAAAAGCTCAATAGCGCGTTTTGCGCTAGAATGCGAAATTTGCTTAGGCGCACCTAAATATTCGTGCGCTATCGGGACGTAAAAGCCGTTATTCTCATCAAAACAAAACGAAAAACCAACGATTTTAGCATCCTTTTCGATGCCTGTGGTTTCAGTATCAAAAGCGACTTTTGCATCTTGTGAAATGTTATTTATGAGAGAAAAAAGCTCATTTTCATCGGTGATTAAGCGCGGGGTAAATTGCAAATTTTGCGCTATTTTTTCGCTAGAATTTGGCGAAATTTCAGCCGTTGTTGGCTCGCTAAAAGTCTCATTTTCAAACAAAAAATTATCCGCTCCAATCGCTTTTAAAAGCCTATTTAACGAGTATTCACGCAAAATTTCACTCACACGCAAAAGCGGATTTTCGCTAGGAAACTCAGCCCTTTTTAAAATATCATCTTCAAATTTTAAATCATCATAAAGTGTGGCCAATTTTTGGCTGATATATGCGCTTTCGCGCCCGCTTTCTAGCAGATTTTTTTGCCTTTTGTTGGCGATTTTATCCAGATTTTCATAGATTTTATCAAGCGATCCAAAAGTATTTAGCAAATCGCGCGCACCCTTATCGCCGATACCTTTAATACCTGCGATATTATCGGCACTATCGCCACTAATCGCCAAAAAATCACGCACAAGAGATGGCGCGATTCCGTATTTTTCAAAACAACCAGCACTATCAAAAAGACGCTTTTTTTCAGGGCTATAAACGCCACATTTACCATCATTTATTAGTTGATAGAGGTCCTTATCGTGCGTAACGACGCTGATAAAAATGTCGTCGTTTGCGTATTTTTTCACGATAGAAGCGATAATATCATCAGCCTCATATCCTTCGCGAGAGATCGCGCAAAGCCCCATTTTTTCGATCATTTCGATACAAATAACGAGCTGATCCAAAAGCGCTTGTGGGGGCGTTGGGCGGTTGATTTTATACTGCGACGAGATTTGCGAACGAAACGTTTTACCCTTTGAATCAAGCGCGAAAATAATATAATCGCTTGGAAATTCACTCTTTAATGAGTTGATAAAATTTGCAAAACCACTAATCATACCGCTTGGTTTGCCACTTTTTGATTTTAGCGACGAAAGTGCATAATAAAGGCGAAAAAAGAAGCCAAAAGTGTCGATAATAGTAAGTTTTTTCATGTGTTTTCCTTATTTTTATAAATTTTATATAGCAAAATTTCGCACGATTTTTATATTTTCGCACATTTGCGCTAGTTTTTGCGCACAAAAATTCGCAAGGATTTTAGCGCAGTTGTCTTTAAAATTTCGTTTCACGCGCCATTTTTATAAGAAATTTGCCTACAAATTTTATAGATTTGCAAAATAAATCCGTAAATAAATTTACTAAAGTTGGTGCGGGTATGATTTTACATAAATTTGCCGAAAAATTTGTCCGCTTTTTCATAAATATGAAATGGTAAATTTCGAACACTTATAATTAAATTTTTAAAAACAAAACCGCCAATTAATTTTTAAAATTTAGCTTTATTTTCATCACAAAATTTTAATTGCGCTGGGTTTAAAAGCTTCACAAAAATTTAAAAAAGCCCATAAAAAGCGATAAATTTACACAAAATAACGCCAAATTTTAAGCGATAAATCCACTGCCAATAACGCGATCATTTTCATCATAAAAAGCGCAAAGTTGTCCGCTTGCCACGCCATAAGCTGGGGTGTTAAGCGTAATTTTACAGACGGCATTTGCGATGTTTTTGGTGTTTGTATCGAAATTTACAGCAGGTTTAACGCCGATATTTTCGCCAAAATTAGCGTCTAAATTTATCCTGTTTTCGCGCAAAATTCGCACTTTCGCGCGAGTTTTTGGCGAACGATAGCGAATTTTTACAAAACAATCAAACTCATCGCCAACGTTTAAAAGCTCGTTAAAATTTAGCGTCAAAAACTCACTCACAGCCAAATCATCGCGCGAACCAACCCAAATTTCATTATTTTGCGCGTCGATTTTAGCGACATAGTGAGGCTCATGCGCCCCAGCGACGCTAAAACCGCGCCTTTTGCCGATCGTATATCGCGCAAATCCGTCGTGTTCGCCCACAATTTGCCCATCCATATCGCGCACGACGCCCTTTTGAAGCGTGTTAAAATGGCGATTTAGCACATCAATATAGCTGTTTTCGACAAAGCAAATCTCCGAGCTCTCTTTTTGCGACGCCAAAAAAGAAATCTGCGGATGAGCCATGGCAAATGCCTTTATGTCGTTTTTATAATATTCACCAAGCGGGAAAATGACCGATTTTAGCGCGTTTGCACACGCATTTGATAGAAAATAGCTTTGATCTTTACTCTCATCTTTTGCCACACATAAATGCCCGTCGATTATACGCGCATAATGCCCAGTGGCTAGGCGTTCACAGCCGTTTTCAAAGGTAAAATCAAGCAACGCGCCAAGCTTTATAAAGCGGTTGCAAAGTGCGCATGGATTTGGCGTTTTACCTGCGCGATATGTGTTGATAAATGGCTCATAAACCATGCTTGAAAATTTATTTTGCAGGTCTAAAACGTCGGTTTTTATGCCAAAATATTCGCCGACTTTGCGAACGATTTGTATATTTTTGCGGTGATATTCGTCGTTTTTATGTAAGATCATATAGACACCACGCACGTCATGCCCGGCCTCTTTTAGCATCGCCACACTCACGCTAGAATCGACACCACCACTCATCGCGACCATAATTTTCATCTGAATTTCCTTAAATTTTTTAGGCTAAATTTGATGCGTGATTTTTTCATAAATTTCATTTATATCATCGCAAAGCGTGAAATTTAAAAGCTCATCTTCGCAAATCGCCCCATTTTTCAACAACGAAATTTTAAAAAATTCCACAAGTGGCGCAAAATATTCTCTATCATAAAGATAAATTTCGCACGATTTTTTGCCTGTTTGTTTAAGCGTAATCACCTCAAAAAGCTCATCAAGCGTGCCAAAACCACCAGGAAAAACGACGAAAAAATCAGACTTTTCTATCAAGGCGCACTTTCTTACATAAAGGTAGTTAAAAGTAAATTTAAAATCGGCAAATTTATTCATATCTTGTTCGCGAGGTAAAATTATATTTATCCCCACTGATTTTGCTCCAGCCTCGCTAGCACCGCGGTTTGTAGCCTCCATAATACCGCCGCCACCGCCCGTAAAAATCGTAAATTTAGGCGCTAAAAGTCTAGCTAATTCGCGCGCCTTTTGCGAATATTTATCGTTTTCGTCAAAACGCGCAGAGCCAAAAAACGTAATACAACGCCCGTTTATTTTAAGTGTTTCATTAAAATTTTTAATATCTTTTTTTAGCTTATCAAATTCGCTAATCATAAATTTCCCCTACATCAATCCAAGCGGTAAAATCACGCTAATTCTCTCATCTACGCCAGAGTGTGGCAGATGCAAACAAGCGCAATTTCGGTGAGCTCCGCCGTAGTATAAAATATCCAAATCCAGCGTGCGCGGGGCATTTACAAAACTTCTTTTGCGCCCAAAAATTCGCTCATAATTGTGGATTATTTTTAAAATTTCATTCGCGCTTTTTGAGCTTTTTAGCCAAATTACAGCATTTAAAAAATCAGGTTGCGCACAAAATCCAAACGCCTTATTCACGAGTATTGGCGAAGTGGCGATCACGCTAAAACGGGCGTCTTTTTGCAATAAATTTAGCAACTTTACAAAGTTAAATCTAATGCGCCCGATATTTGCACCAAGCCCTAAAATAACGTCATATTTCATAGCCAAATTTACACGCCCACACATCGGAAAATAGCGCAACCGCTCAAATTTCAAACCATCTTTTATCTCAAAAAAATCCGCGCTGTTTTTGCCAATATTCACCTATTTTTCACTCTATTCGCTTAAAATTTCGCACCCATTTTGCGTCACTACAACCACATCTTCAATCCGCACGCCAAATTCATTCTCAAGATAAATTCCAGGCTCAATAGAAAAAACCATACCCTCACGCACTATAAAATCAGACCTAGCGGATACATACGGAAGCTCGTGAATATCGAGCCCCACACCATGTCCTGTAGAGTGAAAAAACTGCTTTTCATAGCCAAATTTAGCAATAAATTTACGCGCAGCAGCGTCAATATCACGCGCCTTCACACCAGGCACAACAGCACGAATAGCTAAAAGCTGTGCTTCGCGAACGATTTCGTAAATTTCATTTTGTTTTGCATTTTTAAAACGCTGTTTTTTGCTAAAATTTAGCCCATCAGCCCCAAAATAAGCCGTGCGCGTACGATCTGAGCAAAATCCCATAAATTTCACACCAGCATCAAGCAAAAGCAAATCGCCACTTTGCAAACGCTTTTTACTAGGCAGCGCGTGTGCCTTAGCGGCATTTTCATTTATAGCGACAATCGGCGCGAACGAAAGCCCCAAATTTCCGCAATCTTTAAAGATGGTCTCGGCGTTAAAAAACAGCTCTTTTTCGCTCAGACCTTCGCCTTTTTCGTTTATGAATTTCGCGAATTCATCAAATTTTTGCGCCCCAAATTTAGCCGCCATGCGCAAAATTTCTATTTCGCGCTGGGTTTTTACAATACGCTTTTTATGCGAAAAACCTAAAATTTGCTTAAAATTTACGCCCAAAAATGTGCTGATTTTTTCAAACTCATAATGGCTAAATTCGCTCGGATTAAAATAAATTTCATCCACTTTGCTTTTGCGGATTAATTTTCGCAAATCGCGGATTAAATCGGAGCTTTCTACGACGTGTATATTTGAGAAAGTTTGATTAAAATTTGATTTTTCATCTAAATTCGCGCAAAAATTTAGCTCATTTTGCAAACAATACTCGGCTATTTTTGCTCTCGCTTCTACGCCATATCGTCCATCTGTGATGAAAAATTTCTCGCCGTTTAAAGAGGCAAAATAGACATTATCACACGAATAACCGCACTCAAAAAGCACGGCATTTTCGTCTTTTAAAATATAATTTTTCACTGATTTTGTTGCGCTTGTAGATTTTTAATTTGCTGGAAAATTTGAATCATAGAGATCATTGCTAAATGATATCCGCCCACGCCAAAACCGCTAATCGAGCCCACGCAAACTGGCGCGATGTAGTTTTCTTTGCGGAATTCTTCTCTGCGATAAAGGTTTGAAATATGCACTTCAACCACCGGTAAACCGACACCCGCAATCGAGTCACGAATCGCAATTGAAGTGTGCGTAAAAGCGCCCGGATTTATGATAATGCCATCGCACGTGCCGTAGCACTCTTGGATTTTATCGACAATTTCGCCCTCAAAATTACTCTGAAAAAACTCTATTTCCATTTTCGCTTCATCTGCTACTAGCTTCATTTGATTATGCACCTCTTCTAGCGTCGTAGTACCATAAATTCGCGGTTCGCGCGTGCCTAACATATTTAAATTTGGACCTTGGATAACCATTATTTTCATCGTTTTTCCTTTAAAAAAATGCCCGATTATACAAAAACATAGCTAAATTTTTGCTACAATTGCGCCTTTTAAAGCTTAATTTTGGAGCGCAAAGATGAAAATTTTAAAAGCAAAATATATTCTTACTTGCGATGATGATTTTCAAATTTTAGAGAATAAATCGATTGCATTTGATGAAAAGATCGTAAAAATTGGCGATTTTAGCGAATTAGTGCAAGAATTTAGCGGTGCTGAGATTTTTGATTATAGCGATTGCGTCGCGATGCCTGGGCTGATAAACACTCATACACACTTAGAATATAGCGCAAATGTAACTAATCTGGTATTTGGAGATTTTATAGAGTGGCTAAAAAGTGTCATTTTAAATAGAAATGAGCTAAGCCAAAAGGCGACAACTGAACTAATTAGCAAAAAATTAAACGAAATAAAAGAGAGTGGAACTACATGCATAGGCGAGATTTCTAGCTTTGGCGTAGATTTAAAAGCGTGCGCAAACGCCGATATCCGCGTCGTATTTTTCAATGAAATTTTAGGCACAAACGAAACAAATTTAAAGGCGAATTTTGATAATTTTTTGGAGCGTTTAAATGCGTCGCTTGATATTGCCAAGCAAGAAAAAATAGATGTAAAATTTGACGCAAATTTTAACGCTAAAACCACCTTAACCACGGATAAAAATGCCGAATTTAATGCGCCAAAATCAAACACAAAACAAACTCCAAATTTGATTAAATTTTTAGCAAATTTAGATGAAAATCCCGCGCAAAATGACGCAAATCCTAGCCAAATTTCAGCCGATTTTTCCATGCAAAATGATAAAGTTAATAGTGCGCGCGCCGACCATAATAAGTCCAAATTTACTCCCGCGATCTCTATTCATTCGCCATATTCTACCCATCCAAATTTAGCGCACCAAGCCCTAAAAATCGCGCGAGAGAAAAATCTGCTCGTCTCAACACACTTTTTAGAGAGTATTCATGAGAAAAAGTGGCTCAAAAAAGGCTCTGGTAAATTTGCATATTTTTTACACTCTTTTAATCCAAATGCGCGTCCGCTATATACGCAAAATAGCTTTTTAGCGATGTTTTCTGGAGTTAAAACACTTTTTACACACTGCGTTTTTGTTAAAAATTTAGCCAAATTTGATCCTAAATTTCACTCTATTACCCACTGCGTATTTTCAAATAGATTACTCGGGCAAAAGTGCTTAAATTTGAAAAAAGTTCGCAAAAACGGGCTGAAATTTAGCATCGGCACAGACGGACTTAGCTCAAATATAAGCTTAAATTTATGGGACGAGCTACGCGCAAATTTACTCGCACACCCAAAAATTGAGCTAAATAAACTAGCCAAAATGCTTTTAATAGCAGCGACAAAAGATGGCGCAAATGCCCTAAATTTAGATGCTGGCGAAATAAAAGTAGGCAAAATAGCAGACATCGGGGTATTTGATAGCCTAGGGGTAAAAAATCCATCGGAGCTAGCAATACAGCTGATTTTACACACGAAAAAAGCGCAAATTACATTCATCGGAGGTCAAATTTGAAAGAGTTTTTTAAGGAGCTTTTAAAGCCTGTAATTTTTGTTTTGAAAATAGTCATTTTTTTGATAACAATCGCCATTTTAGGAGCATTATTTAGCAACGATAAAAAGGAGGCAAATTTAGTTAGATTAAATTTAACCGGCGTTATTTTAGACGATGCAAAAATGCTAGAAAAAATCTATGAGATCCGCGACAACGACGATATAAAGGGCGTTTTGCTATATATCGATAGCCCCGGCGGAGCGGTTGCGCCTAGTTTTGAAATCTCTGGCGCAATAAAGTCTTTAAGCGAGAAAAAACCGCTCATCGCATATGCTGGCTGAGTGATGGCTAGCGGGAGCTATTTAAGTGGCGTTTGGGCGAATAAAATTTACGCGAACAAAGGCGCAACAATCGGCTCAATCGGCGTGATAATGGACGGGCTAAATTTGGGCGAATTAACCGATAAAATCGGCATAAAACCACAAGTCGTAAAGGCTGGAAAATTTAAAGAAGCAGGAACTTTTATGCGCGAATGGAGCGAGGAAGAGCGGGAGAGTTTGCAACGCTTAGTTGATGAAAATTACGCGCTATTTACAAACGAGGTCGCGACGGCTAGAAAGCTTGATTTACGCGATGTTGATGCGTGGGCAAATGCTAGAGTTTTTACAGCGCAAGGGGCGCAAAAGCTCCATTTAATCGACGATGTAACGACATATGAAACCGCGATAAAAGAGGTCGAAAAACTCTCAGGCGTAAGCGATCCAATATGGGAAAAACCGAGCAAATATGATGAATTTATCGATGAAATTTCTAGCAAAACTGCGAATATGATTTTTAGCTTTTTGCAGACAAAATTGCGATAAAATTTCACTCTATTTAATAAAAATAAAAAATGAAGTTTGATGCTAAATTTGAAAAATTTATTATCAAACTTGGCTTTTGTTGGAAGCGTATTTTGTGTTTAAAAATTTAATTATTTTGCAAATTGTATTAAAAAAAATACAAAATACTAACATTAATTTTTAGCTTTAGCCTAAATTAATGTTAAATTTTAGCGCAAAGTTACTTGTAATTAAACGAATAAATTTTTTAAAAAATAATAAATAGCAAGGGCAAATTTTGCACAAAAGGCGTCATTTTGCAAAATAAATTTCAAAAACTACGCGCAAAACATGTGTTTTCAAAAGAGCACATTTTCTCAAAGAGCAAGAAAGTGGCTTTGCAAAGCAACATCGCCCTCGCGGCGAAAAATACCAAATTTTAGCACTTCATACATTCTAGAAAAAGAACCAATTTCAACGATAAAAAATTTATAAAACAAGAGTAAATTTAGTAGTAAATCGCAATTATAACATACAAAATTTGTCGATAAATTTCTATTTGCTTTTGCAAATCTTTTTCAAAAAAATGCCGAAATTTCATATACTTTTAAATATAAAAAAGATAAATTTCACTCTATTTTTTTGAAAGTAAATATTATTTTAAAAAGGAAATTTATGAAATTTACAAACAAATTTTATCTCGTTTTTACTATTGTTTTGCCCATTTTAGCACGCGAGGATAATCAACCAAAACACGCCACAATCACATTAAATGAGATTGCTATTATCGGCGCAAATGATAAAAATTCCACCGTGCCACAAATTTCAAATTTTAGTGGTGCGATCAGTATTAAACGCGACTTTATCGACAAAGCACCACTAAATACGGGCGGACTTACAGGGCTTTTGCGCGCAAATCCGGCTGTGCAGTTTAACACAAAAGAGCGCACAAGCTCAAACAGCGCAGAGATTGAGCCAGATAATATCTCCATTCATGGTGCGCCTTCGTGGCAAAATAATTTTTTAATCGATGGAGTAAATTTCAATAACGACTTAAATCCGCGCGGAAAAAGACGAAGTGCCTATGACAAATCATCAATGAATTTTACAAATCACTACTTTCCAGATATTAGCTCAGTATCGCAAGGGATGTTTCTAGATGGCGATTTAGTAGGTGAAATAACCACTTATGATAGTAACGTACCAGCAAAATTTGGCTCATTTACAGGCGGTGTGGTCGATGTGCAAACGCGCGATCCAAAGCGCGGATTTCACGGCAAAATTTCTACAAAAACAACACGCGACAAGTGGAAAAAAATATATCTTGATGAAGATTACGAAGATGAAGCAAAAGAAAACAGCGACCCAAATATCCAATCTCGTTATACAAAGTGGATTTATAATCTAAATTTAGAGGGTTTTCTTACTGATAAATTTGGTCTAATATTCACAGCAAACCAAACACAATCAAAATTCAAAAACATAAACGAACGCGCGAATCAACACTATTGGGACAAAAAATACTGGAATGATAGCGACGAAAAATGGCTAAAAAGACGCGCTGATAATTATATGCTAAAAGCAATATGGTATCCAAATGATTATCTTATAATAAAACCTAGCATAATATATTCACCAAGCAAAGGTGAGTATCGCCACACAATCTCAAAAGATGGCGATTTTCGTGTAGAACAAAATGGACTCGTCGCAAAAGTCGGCATTGATTATGAAAACGACGCGCTAAATTTCTCAAATTTATTCAGCTACTCAATAATGAACGCATCCAAAATCTCACCAACACAGTTTCACATAACTTATCCAACATCAAACGTGCATAATTGGGGCGGTAAAACAGGTGCATCACAAGGAGCTTTTGGCTCGATAAAACAAGAACAAAACACGCTTTCATATGAGTTTGATCTAAATTTTAAACCACTCAATTTTGAGGAAATTTCGCACAAATTTGCATTAGGTGGCGGAGCAAATCATAAATCAGGCAAATATGAAGTCCCAGGTTATATACAGATGTTTAATATCAAAAACAGTCTTTTGAAAAATGGCGAACACTGCGAGCCTTGGGATAAATATTGCATAGAGTGGCAAAAGGCGACATCAAACTATCACACAAAGGCAAAAGGCGGATATTTCATCAAATACAATAAAATTCAAGGCTCAACAAAAGCTACCTACAACGACTATAATTTATGGGCACAAGATGAGATTAACGCCGGGAAATTTAAATTTCGCGCTGGAGTTAGGGCGGATTTTAACACGCTAAATCGTGATATAAATTTAGCTCCACGCTTAAGCGCGTCATGGGATGTTTTTGGCGATAATTCTAGCGTATTAAATTTGGGTGCAAATCGCTATTATGGACGAAATTTATTTGCTTACGAGCTTCGCGCAGCACGCAATGCGCTAACATCAGTTTGCACTAGAAAATCACACAAAGACAAATTCACCTGCGAAGCAAATTTGCCTATTTATGGACTTAACGAGCTTAAAACTCCATATTCAGACGAATTAGCCGTCGCTTTTAAACAAAATTTAGGCAAATTTGATACTAATTTAAAATATATCAAACGCTACGGACGCGACGAAATAATCGCTGTAAAATACTCAAATTACAACAAAAAATCGCCATATTACGACGAAAATTTCGGCATCACACGCACAATTTACACAAACAAAGGCAAAAGCAGAAGTGACTCTATCGAACTAACACTCGCTACACACGAAAATTTGGCATTTTTTGATATAGAAAATTCACTACAATTTTCATTGAACTACACAAAATCAAAGAGAAATTTCTTTGAAGATGATGATTACAACGCAAACAAAAATGATTTTGGCATAAATGGCGAAAAAAATCACACAAATTTGGTTGTTTATAATGGCAAAATAATCGACAAAAATGAGCTTCCTGCAAACTCTTTTGCCGAACCATTTTCATTAAAACTACTCACAACTAGCGAATTCCCACGACTAAATTTAGGCTTTACAAGCGCAAAAGCAACGCTTAGCAATGCTTTTTCATATCGCACAAAACATGAGACAATAGACTACGCAGGCACTATTGATACGCCAGAATTTGGTAGGTTAGAAGCATATGAAAAATACACAGCGGGCGGGACGATAAATTGGGATGCAAAAGTCGGTCTAGAGTTTAGTGCGCCAAAAAAATCGACATTTTTCGCAAATATTGACGCCTATAATATGCTAAATAAAAAGGTAATCGCCGCAAAATACTACCGCGCAGGACGAAAAACACCAACAAATATTTACGAATCAGGGCGTGAAATTTGGCTTGAAGTCGGATATAAATGGTAAGCTAGGCGTTTTTAATTTATTGCAATATGCTTTCATTTATAAGGAAATATATTGCAAAAAACTTTAATAAGTTTATAAACTTATTCGCATTGCTTTAGGCGAAACAAGTTTATAAGATATTTGAATAATTTGCGCTAAGCTCTCCAAACTTTCAAGCAATAAAAACGCTATATTAGGGCAATATCTGCATCAATTTACTAGCGGTTTTAACTGCTTGGGTATAAATTTGCCATCACGTTTTAGCATAAAGGGCACTGGTTTTTTCTTGCGCCCTTTCTATTTTGTCTTTTGCAAATCTTTATTGCCACAAAATTTACATGTTTTTCGCACTAGCTAAACATTAACTTCGCATGCCTTTGGAAAATACCTCAAAATCTCTAAATGTCTTTTGTAGTTAAATGAAATTTTAACTTATATCATATTAACAAACTAAACAAGCAACAAAATAAAGAGCTACAAAATTATATTTTGTTTTAGAATATTAATTAAAGTTTTTTCAAAACTAAATAAGCGATAAATTTGATTAGCGATAAAATCTAAACTGACTTTTTAAATAGAAAATTCTTTTTATTTTGCGATTTAATCTAAGCCCAAAAACTCATATTTTTTTCTACTCTGCGGTGCGCTTTGGATAAACCATCTCTCAATATTTCTTACTCTTGCAAAATTTGCCAAACCCGATAGTATAGTTATAGTTTTATGCTTACATAAGATGTTTTAAAATAATAAATAATGTAGTTTATTTTCCATGCTTTTACCTATTGGCTAAGAAAATTTTCTATAAATTTATTTTAATATATTTGTTATTTATCACTTCAAAAAACTCATTTTTATAAGCTAAAGATAAATAATTTTGACATCTCTTATGCTAAAACGATGGCAAAGTTTTTCATATAACAAAATCGCTTTGCAAATATTAGCGATATAAATTCGCTAAATAGCATTAAAAATTCTAAATGATATATAAAGATTATCTAAATTTTTAAGGAAAAAAAGACAAAAAATGCAAACTATTTCAAAATAAAGCGGTTAAATATTTTGATTATAGTTTGTTTAATTTTGTAGATATTAAAACAAATTTCCATCTAAATTTTAGACAAAACAAAACCCAAATTTTAAAACAAAAGATCCGATTTTATCTCGCTATATTTTCTTTCGCCACAAATTTCACGCACCAAAATAAGCGCAAATTCCATCGCCGTAGCCAGCCCTTTTGATGTGAAAATATTACCATTTATTAAGACATTTTTATCGCCACAAAATTTCAGCTCGTTTTGTAAATTTTCACCACAAATTTGGCTATTTTTTTCGCCATTTTGAACGCGCATAAACTCATCATTCGCGCTTAAAACCTGCTTTTCAAACCCAGGATAACAAACAAATTCCCCGCGCAAAACTCCAGCACTAGCAAGAGCCCACGGCGCAGCACAAATCGCGCCGATCTTTTTGCCTTGCGCGCTAAATTTGCGTAAAACCGCGCCTAGCTTCTTGCTTTGCGCCAAAAATTTAGCCCCAGGAAGTCCACCTGGAAGCAAAATAGCGTCAAAATCATCAATCAAATTTTCATCCAAATTCAGCGTTTGTTTAACGCTGCAATGAATAGTTGATTTAGGCGAATTTGCCTCCAAAATTTGATCTAAATTTTGCGCTTTTGTATCTTGATTTAAATCGCGCGTTGGGTTTAAAGGCTTCGCGCACGCGTCAATATTTTCATCGATATTCTCACGCGAAAAAACATCGTCAAAAATCTCATCAGCCTCAATTTTTATCCCGTGAGCCCCGCGAATATTTTTTGCGCTAAATCCCACGATTTTGACGTTTGCGCCAGCGCGCCTTAAAATATCAATGAGCGTAATCGCCTCTATTTCTTCAAATCCATCAGCCAAAATCACAGCTATTTTCGTGCTATTTTCGCACATTTTTGCCCCTTTAATAGCGTTTGATTATTTTAAATTTTTAAAGCCAATCGGCAAATCTAAATCCATTTTTTTAACAATATCCATCGCCAATCTTAGTTCATCAATACTCTTGCTCTCGCAACGCACCTCATCGCCCCTAATACTCGAATTTACTTTGATTTTGCTATCTTTTATCGCCTTTACGATCGCCTTTGCGCTTGGTTGATCAATCGTATCATTTAGGCTCAAAACAAGGCGGAAATTCCCACCACCAGCACTCTCGCGCGTCTTTTCTTTGAGTGCTTTTATCTCTATACCGCGCTTTATAAATTTACTCAAAAGTACATCTTTTATCGCATCTATTTTGCTTTCGCTAGAGCTTAAAAGCGTGATGATTTTATCTTTTTCATTTAGCTCAATTTCAGCTTTAATGCCCTTGAAATCAAATCTCGCGCCAATCTCTTTTTTTGTGGTTTCGATAGCGTTTTTAACCTCCATCATATCCAAACTAGCACTTATATCAAATGCGTGAATGTCTGCCATTTTTGCTCCTTAGTGTAAATTTTCGTTTAATTTTATCGCGCGGACGTTTAGCGCGACGCAAATTTGCCCGTTTTGGCTGTTTTGGCGAAAGTGAAGCGCGCTTAATCCGCCTAGCTCTTTTGCCTTGTAAATTTCTTTATCGAATGTGAAATTTGTATTTATTTTGGCGAGTTTTTCGCGTTCATCGGCGCTGATTGTGATCTTTGTGCCCTCTAAAATCGCCACTCCACCATCTACAACACAATCATCTCCAAGCGGTATGCCAGTAACTGAGTTTGCACCTAGCAAACAACGCTCGCCGATACTTACTGGATTGCCATTTGTCCCGCTAAGCACCCCTAAAATCGATGCTCCACCGCCAACATCAGAGCCATTTCCAACGACTACCGAGCTTGATACGCGCCCTTCGATCATCGCTTTTCCTAGCGTTCCAGCGTTAAAATTCACATAACTAGCACCAGGCATGATCGTAGTCCCATCGCCGATACTTGCGCCAAAACGCACCTTTGCATCGTCTAAAATTCGCACGCTATCATTAGGCACAATGTGGCTTAAAAAGCGCGGAAATTTATCAACAAACGAAATTTTCGGATAGACGCCAGACATTTTTAACCAAATTTCATTCTCTCTTAGCCACTCAAGCTCTAGCGGACGACCATACTCATCCCACGCTAAATTGGGCATTATGCTAAATATTCCATCTAAATTTAATGAGCGTGGCATAACTCTATTAAGCGATAATAAATAGAGTTTTAAATATGCACTTTCGACACTTTTTGGCGCACTATCATCGAAAATAATCGTAAGAACAAACTCAAATTCAGGCTCTTTTTCGTGGTCTAAAATTTCGCCCATCAAAATCAAATTTTGCAAATTTCTATGCGCGTTGCCCTTTGCCTCGCTAGCTAAAAATTCAAAAATTTTCAACGCTTTTGCAATAATTTTTTTATTCAAAACAAATACGCATTCGCTATCATCAAGGCTAAATTTCTTCCCATTTTTGGCGTAAATTTCACTAATCACCCAGAGCATAACGGCAAGAGTTTTAAAATTTTCTCTAAAATTTACAACCGCATATGTCGCATTTAGAGATTTTTGCGGGCAAACCCTACCCTTTTCAACTCGCGCAAAACCCCACGCAAACGCCTCTTTGTAAATATTTGATTTTTGAATTTCATCTGTAAATGCATTAAATTCGTCCATGTTTTTCATAATTTTTTCCTTTTATTTTGGTTGAATTTGCGAATTATCGGCTAAATTTTGGCGGTTTATCAACGCTAATTTTTCTAGCAATAAAATCGTCGCTCTCTCATATCGCTTTGCGCTCACAGAATTTGGCTCAAAAAAGCTAATTGGACGCCCATTATCACCCGCTTCGCGCGTAGCGATCTCAATTGGGACGTGCGCTAAAACCTCGCATCCAAATTTACGCGCAAGTGCGTCAGTGCCACCTTTGCCAAAAATCTCATACTCTTTGCCATTATCAGGGCAAATAAATCCGCTCATATTCTCTACAATCCCCGCGATTTGAATATGCAGTTTTTTAAACATATCAAGACTTCGCTCACTATCATCTAACGCCACAATTTGCGGTGTGCTAACGCAAATTCCTGCACTTACTGGCACACTTTGCGCAAGTGTGATTTGCGCATCGCCAGTGCCTGGAGGCATATCTATAAACAAAATATCTAATTGCCCCCAATTTACGTCGGTTAAAAGCTGTTTTATCGCTTGCATCACCATCGCGCCACGCCAAATGACGCCAGAGCCTTTATCGACTAAATTTCCAAGGCTCATCATCTTTATCCCGCACTTTGAAATAGGCTCAATACGCTCGTTTTCTAAATTTGGCTTAACATCATCAACACCTAGCATTCGCGGAATATTAGGCCCGTAAATATCAGCATCTAAAACACCCACGCGCTTACCAAGACGCGCCGCGCAAATCGCCAAATTTAGCGTGGTTGTACTCTTGCCAACACCACCTTTCCCACTGCTTACCATGACAAAATTTGAAATATTTGGCGCGATATTATTTATCTTTGGCTCGTCGCTTAGTCCATCAATTTGCGGTGATTTTACGATAACTTCAGCTTGCGGAAAAAGCTTTAAAATTTCATCTTCCACAGCACGCAAAATCTCCTTTTTATGAGACGGGATTTCAACTTCAATCGAAATTTTATCGCCTATTTTGATATCTTTTACAAAACCAAACTCAACTATACTCTTTTTAAATCCAGGGTAAATCACGCCTTTAAGGGCGTTTAAAATTTCATCTTTATTCAATACTTTCTCCTGCTTTACACTCGTTTTTCATCAGTTTTCTAGTGATCTTATACGCACAAAATTTCGGTCCGCACATTGAGCAAAACTCCGCATTTTTAAAGCTCTCATCAGGCAAAGTCTCATCATGAAACTCACGCGCCTTTTCGCCATCTAATGCCAACTCAAACTGAAGGTTCCAATCAAAATTATATCTTGCATCGCTCATTGCGTGATCGCGCTCAATCGCACCTTTTCTACCTAGCGCAACATCGGCTGCATGAGCTGCTATTTTATGCGCGATAATACCCTCTCGCACATCTTTTTCATTTGGCAAACCAAGATGCTCTTTTGCTGTAACATAGCAAAGCATACTAGCACCATAAAATGCCGCCAAAGTCCCGCCAATCGCGCTAGTGATATGATCATAACCAGCACCAATATCAGTAGGAAGCGGCCCTAAAACATAAAACGGCGCGTCGTTGCAAAGCTCTTGTTCTAGCTCCATATTTTTTTGAATTTGATTTAATGGGACGTGCCCTGGACCCTCTATCATGACTTGAACGTTTTTTTCATAAGCTCTTTTTTGAAGTTCGCCTAAAACTCTAAGCTCAGAAATTTGCGCCTCATCGGTAGCATCGTATAAGCACCCTGGGCGCAAACTATCGCCAAGAGAGAGCGCAACGTCGTATTTGGCGCAAATTTCGCAAATCTCATCAAACGCCTCGTAAAAAGGATTTTCTTTATGATAATGAAGCATCCAAGACGCCATCAATGACCCACCACGGCTTACGATTCCCATCTTTCGTTTAGCAACAAGTGGCATAAATTTAAGCAAAAATCCAGCATGAATCGTAAAGTAGCTAACGCCTTGACGCGCCTGTTTTTCAAGTGTTTTAAGCATAGATTTTATATCTAAATTTTTGATATCGCCAACATCGTGGATTATCTGATACATAGGCACGGTTCCAATAGGCACAGATGAGTTTGAAATTACCGCGCTACGAATTTCATCTAAATTTCCACCCGTAGAAAGATCCATAATCGTATCTGCGCCGTATTTTATAGATGTTTTTACCTTTTGCACCTCTTCTTCTAGACCGCTACTAAGCGCGGAAGAGCCAATGTTTGCATTGATTTTGCATTTAAAAGCGCGACCAATTGCCATCGGAATTAAATTGTGATGATTGATATTTGCAGGGATTATCGCGCGTCCGATTGCGACTTGTTCGCGCACAAAATCAGCCTCAAGCCCCTCTATCTTTGCAACATACTCCATTTCGCCTGTGATAATGCCATTTTTTGCGTAAAATAGCTGGGTTGGCGTGGCATCATTCGCCCTATTTTTGCACCAAATTTCTCGCATTTTTTTCCTTGAAATTTAAAATATTAAAAAATGGCAAAGTGTAGCGAAATTTTATAAATGTGAGCTTTATAATGTATAATCACGCTTTTTATTTTAAGAAATTTCAAGAGGCAAAAATGAGCGATACGACTTTGATTTTACTATCGGCTGGGAGTTCTACGCGCCTAAATTTGGGCGTTAAAAAGCAGTGGCTTAGATTAGGCGAGACGCCGCTTTGGCTATTTGTAGCGTGCAATTTAGCAAACATGGCGGAATTTGAACGTGTTTTAATCGTGGCAAATGAGAGTGAAATTTTTTATATGCAAAGATTTTTAGATGATTTGAAATTTAAAGAGCAAAACAACCTAAATTTAAAGCCAAAATTTGAGCTAATTGCAGGCGGAGATGAACGCGCAATTTCACTAAAAAACGCGCTAAAAATAGTAAAAAGCGAATTTGTCATGGTAAGTGACGTTGCGCGCGCTGGAATTTCTAAAAATTTAGTGCAAAGATTGCTTGAAGCTAGAGATAAATTTGATTGTGTAAGCCCATTTTTAGGCGTGTGCGATAGCGCATATTTGGGCGAAAAAATGATAAATAGAGATGAATTAAAACTAATCCAAACGCCTCAAATCTCACGCACAAATTTATTAAAAAAGGCGTTAGATTTAGGAGAAAATTTCTTAGATGATAGCTCGGCTGTGGCTTTTGTGGGCGGAAAAATCGGCTTTGTAGAGGGTGAAAAAGAGGCATTTAAAATCACTCGCAAAGGCGATTTAACCACGTTAAAATCGCTAAATTTTCCAAGCCCATCAAAAGAAATTTACACAGGCAACGGCTATGATGTGCATAAATTTTGCACAGGAGATGGCATCAAGCTTTGCGGGATAAAAGTGCCGTGCGAATATGGATTTATCGCTCACAGCGACGGAGATGTGGGGTTTCACGCGCTTTGCGATGCGATTTTAGGCGCGACTGGGCTTGGCGATATTGGCGAGTTTTTTCCTGATAGTGATGAGAAATTTTGCGGGATTGATTCTGAAATTTTGCTTAGCAAAGTACTAAAAATGGTGAGAAATTTTGGTTTTAAGTTGATAAATATTGACGTTACAATCATCGCGCAAGCCCCTAAAATTTCGCCATTTAAAGAGCAAATGGCGCAAAATTTAGCACGAATTTGTGAGATTTCGCGCACAAAAATCAACATAAAAGCAACCACAACAGAAGGGCTTGGATTTACAGGGCGGAAAGAGGGCATTGCGGTAATCGCAACGGCAAATTTAGGGCTGTTTGATTGGGAAAAAGTGGAGTAAATTTAAAGTTTAATTTTAAGCAAAAGCGCAAAAAACTATGCTCTAATATGCAAAACTTTGGCGAATTTTAGGCGCGATAAATACGCTTACAACATCAAATTTGACGTAAATTTAGCCAAATTTT
>CAUUFG010000006.1:0-29670 GCA_963544335.1 uncultured Campylobacter sp. | reverse complement strand
TACGCGTTTTGTTGGGTTTGCGCGTCGCCACTTTAAAAATTTGCCTTGTGTTTATACTATAAATATCAAATTTAATGTAATTTCAAAAAAGTTTTAACGATTTTGCGCGGATCACTAAAAGGATAAAATATTTATAGTCTTAAAACGCAAAGTTTAAAAACATTTTTTTAAGTCAAATTTACCACTATTTTTCTAGCAAATTTGACTAAATTATTGACTAATGTTATCGTTCGCGAGCTTCGATTTTGGCGTAAATTTACTCCCTTTCAAAAGCAAAACCAGCCCACGTTTGCGTGCTAGCCATTACCTCAAGCGCATTTACATTTACGTTGCTTGGCAAATTTGCAAGTGAAAAGATAATTTGTGCGATGTTTTCCGCACTGATAAACTCTGTGCCATCATAGACCGCATCCGCACGCGCCACGTCGCCACGAAATCGCACAATCGAAAACTCAGTTTTGCAAAGTCCAGGCTCGATATTGCTCACTCTTACGCCCGTTCTAGCAAGATCGTTTCGTAAATTTAGGCTAAATTGGCGCACGAACGCCTTTGTGCCGCCATAGACATTCCCGCCAGGATAGGGCCAGTTTCCAGCGACTGAGCCGAGATTAAAAATGTATCCGCGCGTATTGATGAGCGATGGGAGTAGTGCTTTGGTTGTATAGATTAGCCCTTTGATATTTGTATCTATCATCGTCTCAAAATCGTCTAAATTTGCATCTTGCACGCGCTCTTGCCCAAGCGCAAGTCCAGCGTTATTTACCAAAATATCGATGTTTTTTAGCTCATTTGGCAGATTTTTCACCGCGTCAAAAATTGCTGTTTTATCGCGAATATCAGCGCAAATTTTATGAGTTTGCACGCCAAATTTTGCCGATAAATCCGCGCTAATCTCATCTAAACGCTCCTTACGACGCCCCAAAAGCACGATGTTGTAGCCATTTTGAGCGAATTTATACGCTATCGCACGCCCAAAACCAGAAGTCGCCCCAGTGATGAATATATTTTTTGCCATTTTTTGCTCCTTGAAATTGAAATTTTATTTGAAATTAAATGGACGAAATTGTATTTAAAAAAAATGAAATTAAATTTAAAAAATAGAACTAGTTTGTTTTGCTTTATATTATTTAAGACAAATTAAATATAATCCGCCGATTTTAAATTTAGCTACTCTAAAAATTTGATGGAAAAGATAGGTGGTTAATCAGAATTTATGGTGCAAATAATATGAATTTTTTACGTAATAAAGAGATAATTTTAGGAGAAGAATAAATGGAATACATAGACGGCTCAATTTTACAAAATTCGTTTGTTTTGGGGCTTTGTTTGCTGATTTTAGCTTCCTTTGTAGCAGGATTTATTGACGCTATTGCGGGTGGGGCGGGACTTGTGCTTGTGCCGTCGTTTATTTTGGCTGGACTTCCACCGCAAATCGCGCTCGGGCAAGAGAAATTAGTCAGCACTCTTGGCACACTAAGCGCGATTTTTAACTTTATAAAAAGCAAAAAAATCATCTGGAATTTCGCTCTCATAGGCGTCCCTATCGCGCTTTTGGGTGCATATGCTGGCGCTCGGGCGATTTTATTTTTGGACGAAAATATGGTCGGTAAAATCATCGCCACTTTTATGCCTTTTGGTCTATTTTTCTCGTTTTTGCCTAAAAAACAGAGCGCATCTGAATGCGAAATTTCGGGTTTTAGGAGAGTTTTTATATTCCCACTAATGGCTTTTATTATTGGATTTTACGATGGATTTTTTGGACCGGGAACTGGGAGTTTGCTAATTTTGGCGCTTCATTATGTTATGAAATTAAATTTAACGAGCGCTTCTGCGACCTCAAAAATATTCAATCTTGCTTCAAATATAGGCGCATTTGTTGCATTTGCGATCGCTGGAAAAATGCTATTTTTGATCGGTGTGCCGATGATAGTAGCGTCTGTGGTGGGGAATTTTATCGGTAGTCATCTTGCTATTAACAAAGGTGATGTGTTCATTCGCCCTGCGCTATTTGGCGTGATATTTTTGCTCTTTGCGACGCTAGTTTATAGATATTTTTTGGCGTAGATTTACTCTGAATTTGGTGTAAATTTGGCAAATTTAAATCAAATTTGATGCCAAATTTCACACTCTTTTATCTGCGCTTTTGCAAATTTTATTTAAAAAACACTCATCGCACAGCGGTTTTACTGCCTTACAGGTATATCGCCCAAAAAGCACCATCGCTTGATGTAGATAGTTTAGATTATCACCAAATTTCACACTCAAATCAGCTTCTACGGCCTCTGGCGTTTTACCGCGCGTTAAATCAAGCCTGTGCGAAACGCGAAAAACATGCGTATCCACAGCCATTAAATTCGCCCCGCAATGCTCGATTAGAACCACATGCGCGGTTTTTTGCCCTACGCCACTTAGGCTTTTAAGACCTGCTTCATCAAGCGGAATTTCTCCACCAAATTTGCTCATCACTTCGCCCGCCATTTTGATTAAATTTTGAGCTTTATTATTAAAAAAACTGCATGAGTTTATTAATATTTTTACACTTGCTAAATTTGCTTTTGATAGTGAATTAATATCTGGATATTGCTCAAATAGCGCGGGAGTGATTAAATTTACGCGTTTATCCGTGCATTGAGCTGAGAGCATCACGCAGACGATTAGCTCATATAAATTTCTAAATTTAAGCTCGGTTGTCGGTTTGTTAAATTTTTGTAAAAACAGCTCTTTGATCTCTAAAATTTCTCTTTTTGTTCTCATAGAATTCCTAAAATTTAAAATCATAATTGTAAAAAAACATGACTAAATTACCGCTTATTTAATTAAATGTTGTTATAATCCGCCTTTTATTTTTTCTAAAAAAGGATCAAAATGAACAAAATTTTATTTGGCGCGGCTGCTTTGATGACCGCAATGGCATTAAATGCGACTACTTTTGCGACAGTAGATGGTAAAGATATCACAGAATTAGAACTTGCTCCATTGCTAAATGGCGTTCCAACAGACAGCTTAAATAAACTTCCAGCAGAGACAAAAAAACATCTAATTGATCGTGCTATTGAGTTGCAACTTTTAATGGATGAAGCGCAAAAAAGTGGCGTAGAAAAAGATGAGCTTTTCGCAAAACAGCTTGAACTTGCGAAAAAAGCGATCGCTTTGCGTGTTTATCAAGAAAAACAGTTCCAAAAAATCAAAGTTGATGCAAAAGAGATTAGTGATTTTTATGCACAAAATAAAGATAAATTTATAGAACCAGCTCAAATGAAAGCAAAACATATCTTAGTAAAAGATGAAAATGAAGCAAAAGAGATTATTAAAGAGCTTTCAAATTTAAAAGGTGCTGATTTAGATAAAAAATTTACAGAGATCGCAAAGACAAAGTCAATTGAACCGATCGCTTCACAATCTGGCGGTGAGCTTGGCTGGTTTGCAGCCGAACAGATGGTAAAACCTTTTTCTGATGCCGCAAGTGCACTTAAAAAAGGCGAAATTACAAAAACTCCTGTGAAGACACAATTTGGCTTTCATGTAATTTTAAAAGAAGATGCAAAAGATAAAAAACAGCTTACTCAAGATGATGTAAAACAATTCATTGAAGAGAATATCAAGCAAGAAAAATTCCAACAACACATCAAAGATGAAGGCAAAATGCTTCGCGAAAAAGCGAAAATTGAATATAAATAAAAGGAATTAAAATGGGCGTATTAGACGTGGTAAAAGCTGGAGTTTTATACGGCGATGATGTCGAAAAACTCTATCTTTATGCAAAAGAAAATGGTTTTGCAATTCCTGCGGTAAATGTAGTCGGCACAAACTCAATAAACGCCGTTTTAGAAGCAGCAAAAAGCGTAAATTCGCCTGTGATTATCCAGTTTTCAAATGGCGGTGCGTCTTTTTATGCTGGCAAAGGTTGCGGTGGCGATACAGCTGTGATTGGCGCGATTAGCGGTGCAAAACACGTTGAGATTTTGGCTAAGCATTATGGCGTTCCTGTAATTTTGCACACAGATCACGCTGCACGAAAATTATTACCGTGGATTGATGGATTATTAAGTGCGAGTGAAGAGAATTTTAAAATTTGTGGCAAACCACTTTTTAGCTCACATATGCTTGATTTAAGCGAAGAGAGCTTAGATGAAAATTTAAGCACCTGCGAGAGCTATTTAAAGCGCATGAGTGCAGTTGGAATTTCCCTAGAGATCGAACTTGGCGTAACTGGTGGCGAAGAAGATGGTGTCGATAATACAAACGTAGATAACGCTAAACTCTACACTCAGCCAATCGATGTCGCTAGTGCGTATGAGAGACTTAGCACTATTAGTCCAAATTTTAGCATTGCGGCTAGCTTTGGTAATGTTCATGGTGTTTATAAGCCAGGAAATGTTATTTTGCGACCTGAAATTTTAAGAAATTCGCAAGAATTTGTCGCGAATAAATTTGGATTAGGTAAAAAACCTGTCAAATTTGTATTTCACGGCGGTAGTGGTAGCGAGCTAAAAGATATCAAAGATGCTGTAAGTTTTGGTGTCGTTAAAATGAATATTGACACCGATACTCAGTGGGCATTTTGGGATGGCGTGCGCGAATATGAGGCGAAAAATCATGCATATCTACAAGGGCAAATCGGCAACCCAGAAGGCGACGATAAGCCAAATAAAAAATATTATGATCCAAGAAAATGGCTTCGCAATGGCGAAGAAAGCGTGGTAAAACGCCTTAAAATCGCTTTTGAAGCGTTAAATTGTGTGAATAAAAATTAGGCAAATCGTGGAAAATTTAGTTGATTTTGATCTACCGCAAACGAGCGCGAAATCTTTAATTAGTGTCTATGGCAAGATAATTCTTGTTCCGACGCTAGTTTTTGTAATTTTTGTGCTAGGTTTTTTAAATTTGATTGCGTTGAAAGTAGAAATTCACTCGCTTTTGATGCTTGGTATTTTGTATTTAATCGCTTTGATTAGTGCGCGTCATAATGCTGAATTTGGTGTTAGTGTATTTGAGAAAAATATTGAAAATTTTAAGTCAAATTTAAAAAATTTCATCATGAAAACGCTATTTAATGTCGGCGAAACTAAAAAATCAAGCGCGAAATTTGAGACATTTGTGGCAGAATATTCGCAAAATATTCGTAACGATAACTACGCTTCGGCGATGAATGGGATATTTCCAATGATGGGAATTTTAGGCACATTTATCTCAATTGCAATCTCTATGCCAAATTTTTCATCATCAAACATAAACGCGCTAGAAAGCGAAATCGCACAGCTTTTAGGTGGCGTTGGCACTGCGTTTTATGTCTCTATTTATGGTATATTTTTGGCGATTTGGTGGATATATTTTGAAAAACGTGGTATATCCAAATTTGAAAAAATAATCTCTAAATATAATCTAGCTACGCGCAATTTTTTCTGGGAAAAAGATGAAATTTTAATCGCTTTGACACGCGCTGGACTTGGCAAAGTGGATTTGATAGCGCACACTTTAACGCATAGCTTAAATAATGAATTTGTTGCAAAATTAAACTCGTTAATTGAGGATAAATTTAGCGCATTTTCTAAAATTTTAGATCTTGAGCAAAACGCGTCAAAATTGGCTGCTGAGCAGGTTTTAAACGCGCAAACTTTGGTTCATGAAAATATTGAAATTTATAAAAATTCGCATCTTGATTTTGAAAAAATTATCGCCTCTTTTTCGCGTCTTGGTAACGAAATAGTCACGATACAAAATTCGTTTTCGGCGCAAAATAGAGAGTTTTTGAACGCAAATAGGCAAAGTGCTGATGAGCTTTTAAAATTTAGTGCGCGTCTTTTGCAAAGTTTGAATAAATTTGATGCTGTAGCTCAAAATTTGAGTCAAAATCTTGAGAGAATGAGCCAAAATGAGAGCGTAAAAGAGAGCTTTGATGATAAAGAAATTCTACAAAAACTCAAAACATCTCTTAATCAAAATATAGAAAATCTATGAAAAATACCGCCGACGAAAAGCAAAATTTTTGGATTGCATATGCCGATTTGATGGCGGGATTGCTTTTTGTTTTTATATTGTTAGTTGGTGGAATTATTGTAAAATACGTGCTTACTCAGGCAAATTTGGCTAAAACAGAGAGTGATTTTTTGCGCACTATGGCTGTTTTGCAAAGTAGCGAAGAGCACAATAAAAAGCTTAAAGAGTTAAACGAGCTTTTTACAAAAAAACTATCCGAGCAAAACGCCACAATCGCAGATTTAACAAATAAAAACTCACTATATATTTTGCAAATTGATGATTTAAATGCGCTTGTTGAAGATCTAAAAAGTGACAATTTAGACCTAAATAAAACAATTGCTTTGCGTGATGAAAATATTAGTCAAAGTAGCGTTAAAATCGCCTATTTACTAGAAAAAATTTCTCAAAAAGAGAGCGACTTTGATAAAATTTTACACGATTTAAACGCCACGAAAAATCGCATAAAAAATTTAACTGGTATCAAAGTAAAAATCATAGCTTCATTAAAAGAGCGTCTTGGCGATTTGGTTGCGGTTGATCCAAAAAGCGGCGATCTCATACTCTCATCATCTGTGCTTTTTGATACAAATTCCGCTGTTTTAAAAGATGAGGCCAAAGCCACGCTAAAATCGGCTTTGCAAAATTATTTTGCCGTGCTTTTAAATGATAAAAATATCAAAGATAATCTAGAAAGCATAGTGATTGAGGGTCACACCGATAGCGACGGCGAATATCTTTACAACCTGCGCCTATCACAAAATCGCGCTTTAGCGGTGATGGAATTTATTGATTCTTGGAATGATGATATGAATTTGCGTAAAATTTTGGTCGCTTCCGGGCGTGGTCGCGCGATGCCGATTGTTGAAAATGGCGTAGAAAATAAAGAAAAATCTCGCCGAATCGAGATTAAATTTACGCTTTCGAATAAAGATGCGATCAATGAGATACAAAATTTCTTAAATTATGATAAAAACACAACCGCCAATTAGCCAAATTAGGCTTAAAGGGCGTGAAATTTATATTCTTCGTGATGATTTGCTTGGTGAAAAATATCCGCCAGAGCACGTTTTGCACGAGTTAAATGGAAACAAAGCGCGAAAGCTAGAGTGGCTTTTGGATTCTGATTTTGAAGATGAAAAATCTATGCAAATTTTGCGGGAGAGTGGCAATTTGATCAATGAGAATATTTTTTATAAAAGCATTGATGCAATAGAACAAATTTCGTCAAAAAAATTTAAGAAAAATCGCAAAAAACATCAAATTTTTAAAAACAAAACGCGTCTAAATTCTAATCACAAAAATATAAAAATCATCGCAAATAACTCAAAAATTTACAACATCACAAACCAAAAAATCAAAATCACGCACATTGTAAGCTACGGTAGCGCGCAATCAAACGCCATGCTCGCGCTTAGTCTTTTTGCTAAATTTCGCAAACTAAATTTCATATATTTTGCGCACAATATCCCGCCAAATTTGCGCGAAAATCCGTATGGCAACTATGAGATTGCTTTGCAAAATAATGCGCAAATTTTCACTAGCAATGATCCGCGTAAAAGTGCGCTAAAATGGGCATTAAATAATAATAAAGCTCAAAAAAAAGGCTTGGCAAATAAAGCATTTAAAAGCTTTTGCATGAGATTTTTATTGCGCAATTTTTTTATAAAATTTAAATTTGCACCATCAAAAATAGCCTTGCGAATTTTTATAAAACAAAAAAAATTACAAGCCAAACAAAACGCCCAAAACCATCTAAATTTCAGCACCAATCCGCGTAAAAGAACCAACTTTAAAGCCCTATTGATCGATGAAGGCGTCGCCTCACCCGTGGCGTTTATGGGCTATCAAACACAGGCTAGACAAATCGCTAAGCTTTCGCAAGAATTTGGCGAAAAATTTGATATTTTTTTGCCTAGTGGGACTGGCACGAGCGCGGCGTTTTTGGCGATAAATTTGAATTTGTATGGCGATTTTCGCGTCTATACTTGCCCATGTGTGGGCGATGAGAGCTATCTTCGCGCGCAAATTTCATCGCTTTTGTCTTCTTTATCTAAAACAAATTTCATCGAAAATCTTTTGTCAAATTTGCCCGCACGGGATCAAATTTTAAATTTCCCATCAAATTTAATCATATTAAATCCGCCTAAAAAATTTCCATTTGCAAAACCGCAACCGCAACTTGCGCAGATGTATAAAGAGCTAGAAAAAACTGGGATTAAATTTGATCTTATTTATGATCCTGTCGGTTTTATCACACTCTTTCATCATGAAAAATGTTTTAAAAATCAGATGCTTTACATTCATCAAGGCGGAATTATGGGCAACATTTCGCAACTTATGCGTTACAAATTTAAGAAATTAATTGTATAATCCGCGCCAAATTTCGGATAAAATTTCACACAAATTTTCATAAAAAGGAGCGAAAATGGAGATTTTTTACACAAACGAGAGCGATTTTGGGGCGAAATTTGATGCACTTGTACATAGGGGTGATATGGATATGGCAAATGTCATGCCAATCGTCGCAAATATTATCGCGCAAGTGCGTAAAAATGGCGATACGGCGTTAAATGAGCAGATTGAAAAATTTGATAAATGGCGACCTAATGGAAATTTCGCGATTGCACCAGATGAGATGAAATACGCCTATGAAAAGTGCGACACGCAGCTAAAAACAGCACTTATCAAGGCGCGTGATCGCATTCTTTCTTATCATGAAAAACAGCTTGAAAAATCGTGGCTAAATTTTGAAGCAAACGGGACGATTTTGGGTCAAAAAATCACGCCTGTTGATCGCGCTGGGCTTTATATCCCTGGTGGAAAGGCTGCCTATCCTAGCTCACTTTTGATGAACGCTGTGCCCGCCATAGTCGCTGGTGTGAGCGAGATCGTGGTTTGCACTCCTGCTGTTGGTGGTGTGGTTAATGAATTGTTGCTTGCTGCGATGCATGTGCTTGGTATTAAAAACGCCTATAAAATCGGTGGCGCAAGTGCGATTGCGATGATGGCGTATGGCACACAAAGCCTCAAAAAAGTAGATGTAATCACAGGTCCTGGTAATATTTTCGTAGCGACCGCAAAAAAGATGGTCTTTGGCGATGTCAATATAGATATGATAGCAGGACCTAGCGAAATAGGCGTGATTGCCGATGAGAGTGCGAATTTTGCGCATATTGCTGTGGATTTATTAAGCCAAGCAGAGCACGATGAGATCGCAAGTAGTTTTTTGGTGAGTACTAGCGCGGAATTTGCGCGAAAGGTAAGCGATGAAATTTCGCGTATTTTGCCTACACTTGCGCGCGAGAATATTGCTAGAAAAAGTATCGAAAACAAAGGCAAAATTATCGTCGCGCGTGATATGGATGAGGCGATAAATTTGATGAATGAATTAGCAGTTGAACATTTAGAGGTCGCAACAGCTACGCCGTTTGAAATTTTACCGCGCATTAAACACGCTGGAGCGATATTTTTGGGGCATTTTACGCCTGAGGCGATAGGGGATTATATCGCAGGTCCAAATCACACCTTGCCAACCGGCGGTAGCGCGCGGTTTTTTTCGCCACTTAGTGTGAATAATTTTATGAAAAAAAGCTCAATTATAGCGATGAGCGATAAAGGTATCAAAGAGCTAGGGCAAGAGTGCATGGCATTAGCTAGAGCAGAAGGGCTTGGTGCGCATGAAAAATCGGTGCAAATTCGTTTTGATACGCTGTGAAATGTTTAAAATTTGGTTTGTAAATTCGATACCGCTTAGCAGAAATTTGATCTAAATTTGGCGTAAAACTCTATAAATTTAATAGCAAAAATTGTTGTTTTTTGCTATTAAATCGCGATTTTAATATTCGTTTTTGTGTTATAATCTCGCATTTTAATTTCAAAGGAGACAAAATGCAATATCGCATCGAAAAAGACACGATGGGCGAGATCAAAGTGCCAAACGAAAAATATTGGGGCGCGCAAACTGAGCGCAGTAAGGAGAATTTTAGAATTGGTGTGGATTTAGAGACTATGCCAAGCGAAATTATCCGTGCGTTCGCCTACTTAAAAAAGGCTTGCGCACTTGTAAATCGCGATTTAGGGCGTATGGACGAAAAGCGCACAGATGCTATCGCGAAAGCTTGCGATGAAATTTTAGACGGCAAATTAGATGGAAATTTCCCGCTTGTTGTCTGGCAAACAGGCTCTGGAACGCAGTCAAATATGAATTTAAACGAAGTTATCTCAAACCGCGCAATGGAAATTTTAGGGCTTGATTTTCGCGATAAAGTCGCACTTGATGTAAAAGATCCAAATTTCATCCATCCAAACGATCACGTAAATAAAGGTCAAAGCTCAAACGATACATATCCGACCGCGATGCGTATAGCTTTTGTCCTTGAGATCGCTAAAAAACTTCTTCCCGCAATTGATAAATTACACGCGACTTTAGAGCAAAAAACGAAAGAATTTAGCAAAATCGTAAAGATCGGACGCACTCATTTACAAGATGCGACGCCACTTACTTTGGGACAGGAATTTAGCGGTTATGCGCATATGCTAAAAGCGTCTCGCGAGCAAATTGTTGCTGCGACTAAATTTTTAGAAGAGCTTGCGATTGGCGGGACGGCTGTTGGAACTGGACTAAATTCGCATCCGAAATTTAGCGAAATGGTAAGCGAAACTCTAAATAAAATCGCGCCTAGTGAGTTTAAATTTAGATCTCATCCAAACAAATTTCACGGACTAACTAGCCATGATGCTGAGGTTTTTTTAAGCGGTGCACTAAATGGACTTAGTGCGAATTTGATGAAAATCGCAAACGATATTCGCTGGTTGGCTAGTGGTCCAAGATGCGGTATCGGCGAGATAAACATCCCTGAAAATGAGCCTGGAAGCTCAATAATGCCTGGCAAGGTAAATCCTACGCAAAGCGAAGCGGTAACTATGGTCGCCGTGCAAGTAGCTGGAAATCACGCTGCTGTGGGCTTTGCGGCATCGCAAGGAAATTTCGAGCTTAATGTGTTTAAACCTGTTTTGGCGTATAATTTGCTCCAATCTATCCGTCTTTTGGCTGATTGTATGGTGAGCTTTAATGATAATTGTGCGAATGGAATTAGCGCGAATGAAGCAAAAATCGGCAAACTTTTGCACGAAAGTTTGATGTTGGTGACTGCACTAAATCCGCATATTGGCTATTCAAATGCGGCAAAGATCGCAAAAACTGCGCATAAAAATGGCACAACTTTACGCGAAGAGGCGATAAATTCGGGGCTTTTAAGCGCACAAGAGTTTGATGCGTGGGTTGTACCTGAAGATATGATCGCACCAAAAGAGTAGAAATTTAAAAACTAAATTTTACGATTTTAAAGGCTTGGCTTTGTAAAAATATGTCAAGTCTTTTGGCAAATTATCTTACTTTATTGAAAATATTTTTTAAGTATAGATTTTATAAATTTTAGATAGACTCGTAGCTTTGATTATAAAAGTCAGGGTTTAGATGGGTAATAAAGCAAAAATCGCAAAAAATATATCTTGGTTATTGTTTGAGCATGGCGTTAGAATGGCAAGTGGCATTGTTGTTGCTTTTGTTTTGGCGCGTGTTTTAGGCGTAGAACGATATGGTGTATTTCAGTATATTTTGGCTCTTGTTGTTATTTTTAAATCTTTTTCTTATATAAATCCTGCTGAAATTATGGTGCCACGCTTAGTGAGTGCAACTGGTATGGAACGGAAAAATTTAATGGGAAATGGATTTGCTATTAGATTTTGTGCATCAATATTTGCTTTTATTATTTTTTTACTTTTTGTTTATTTTAAAGATGGTGTGGAAATTTTTTATTTAGCACTTATTCTTGGATTTTCTATACTTTTAGACGAGGCTTTTGGCATCGTTACGGCATTTTTACAATCTCAGACAATGATAAAATATCGAAGCGTGATATCTATTGCTTTATTAATAACAAAAATGGTTGCGTTATTGACGATGTATTTTTGCGGTGTAAAAAATATATATTTTTATGCATTGGTTTATTTATGTGATAGTGTGATTATGTCTTGTGGGCTTTTGTGCGTTTATAAATTTATCAATAAAGAGCTATTTTTTACATTTGATTTTAATGAGATTAAGAGTCTTTTAAAAGAGGCTTTACCATTTTTTGCCGGAATTATTTTTATGTGTATTTTTTGGCGGATAGATGTTGTAATGGTGCAAAATTTATCAAACAGTGTATCGCTTGGTTTATATACTAGCGCATTGCAATTATTTTATAATATAAGTGTTGTTTCTCCGATTATTGCAATGTCGTTTGCTCCGCTATTTATTTATAAATTCGATGATATTAAGATTATTAAACGTAATACTTTGGTTTTAACACTTGGCATGTTTTTATTGGCTAGTTTTACTTCTATTGTTGTCTATTTTCTTGCACCATTTTTTATATCTTTGATATTTGGTGCAAAATTTAGTAGTGCAATAGAAATTTTTAGATATTTATTGTTTGTTTTGCCATTTATTTTTGCGAATGAAGCTTTAAATTTATACATAATTAAAATGAAATTGGGTAAATTTCTCATTTTTAAATGGGCTTTGGCTTTGGCGGGGGCTGTTTTGGTGTATCTTTATTTTATTCCAGTATACGGCGCAATTGGTGCGGTAATTGGGCTTGGATTTGGATATTTTTTGACGTGTATTTTTGGTGTGGTTGTGATGTTTGGGAGAAAATATTGAAAAATTACGATGTGAGTATAATAGTTCCTATTTATAATGTAGAAAAATTTATAGCAAAGTGCGTGACAACTTTAATGGAACAAGATTATAAAAATATTGAATATATTTTTGTAAATGACTGTACACCTGATAATTCTATGCAGATTTTATCTGATACCTTAGCAAAATATCCAAATAGAAAAGATGATATTAAAATTATAAACAAATCAAAAAATGAAGGTTTAGGACAAGCTAGAAAAACTGGTGTTGAAAATGCAAATGGTGAATATATATTACATATCGATAGCGATGACTGGGTTGAATTAGATATGGTTAGTTCTATGCTAAAAAAAGCAAAAGAAACAAATGCTGATATTGTTTGTTGTGATTATTTTGTAAATTTTAAAAATAAAGAAATAAAAAAAATATATTTAAAACAATACAAGAATATATTGATTGATAAGGAAAAAATTTTAATAGACATAGTAAAAGGCTCCATAGATGGTTTTTTATGTTTAAAACTAATAAAAAGAAGTTTGTATAATAATGTAGAATTTCCAAAATTTTCATATTTAGAAGATTGTTATTTAACAACACAGTTATTTTATTATGCAGAAAATATAAAATATGTACAAAAATATTTATATCACTATAATCAAATGAATTCTTATTCAATCACAACAAATAGTGTAAATAAAAACTTACAAAATGATTTAAAACAATATTTTGATAAAATGAATTCTTTTTTAGAATATAAAAATTTGCAATCTTTAAAAGAGTATTTATATATTAGTGTTATCTATGCTGTTTTAAGTATAAATGCTTATAATAACATCAATATTATATCTCCTAATGCGAATAAAATCATATATCTTTGGAAAAACGATAAAGTATCATTTTCAAGAAAAATATTTTTTAGTTTACCTTTTTTTCATTCTGAATGGCTGTTGATAATATTTAGAAAAGCATATTCTATTGTTAAAAAGCGGTGTCTATGATGAAAAAAATACTAATAGTTTTTGGTACTCGTCCTGAGGCGATTAAAATGGTGCCATTAATAAAAGAATTTAAAAAATATAACGATTTTGAAGTTAAAATTTGTGTGAGTGCTCAACATAGGCAGATGCTAGATCAAGTTTTGAATTTATTTGAAATAAAGCCTGATTATGATCTAGATATAATGAAGACAAATCAAGATTTATACGATATTTCGTCGCGCGTTTTGCTTGGTATGAGAGAAATTTTGAAAGATTTTTGTCCAAATGTCGTTTTGGTGCATGGTGATACGACTACGAGTTTTGTGGGTGCACTTGCTGCATTTTATCAAAAGATTAAGATCGGGCATGTTGAAGCAGGATTGAGGACAAATGATCTTTATTCACCATTTCCAGAAGAGGCAAATAGACAAATTACTGGTGTTTTGGCTGATTTTCATTTTGCGCCAACTCAAAGTGCAAAACAAAATTTAATCAAAGAAGGCAAAAATTCAAATTTCATTATAGTTACTGGTAATACTGTTATCGATGCACTATTTTTGATGATAGATAAGATAGAAAAAAATGTAAATTTAAGAGATGAAATTACATCAATTTTAAGATCAAAATATTCAAATTTTGGTAGCGAGAGAAAATTTATATTAGTGACAGGTCATAGACGCGAGAATTTTGGCGATGGATTTTTAAATATTTGTGACGCTTTAAAAAATATCGCGCAAAACAATCCAGAAATCGACATCGTTTATCCAGTACATTTAAATCCAAATGTGCAAAAGCCAGTAAGAGAAATTTTGTCAAATTTGAGTAATGTTTATTTGATAGATCCGCTTGAATATGAAAAATTTGTATATTTGATGAGTAAATCGTTTTTTATAATTACGGATAGTGGCGGGATACAAGAGGAGGCGCCAAGCCTTGCTAAGCCTGTTTTAGTTACTAGAGATACTACAGAGCGTCCAGAGGCTTTACAATCAGGTGCGGTAAAGTTAGTAGGCACGAATAAAAATACAATCATCAAAGAAGCACAAAATTTGATTTTGCAAAAAGATGAATTTGAGAAAATGAGCAAAGCCAACAATCCATACGGCGATGGCAAAGCGAGCGAAAGAATAGTTGAATTTTTAAAGGAGAGAGCGTGATATCTAAGGTTGTATTTTTAAGATCTCAGCTTCCTAAAACAGATTCTCGTTTGCAACGATATATTAGTATAATTAATGGTAATATAAAACATACAATTATAGGTTGGGATAGAACGAATAATCAAAAAAATGAATTAGAAAATGAAATTTTATATAAGAAATATTCTCAAATAGGAGGCGGTATAAAAAATATTTTCAATCTCATAACTTGGAATATATTTATTATTATAAAATTGATTAAATATAGAAATACATATTCCCATATACATGCAATTGATTTCGATACTTGTATGCCAGCAATTATTATGAAATTTCTGTTTCGTAAACGTTTTATATTCGATATATATGATAAATATACAGATTCTAGAAGCATCAGTTCCTTTTATGGAAAAATAATAGATTCAATAGAAAAATATTGTTGTTTACATTGTGATCTTTTAATACTTCCTGATGAATGCAGAAAACAACAATTAAATTTATCCGCCAATCAGAATAATATTTTTATAATAGAAAATATACCAATCTATAGTAATAATATAAAAAAAATAGAAATATCTTATCAAAATGAAAAATATGATTTCATTTTAAGTTATGTTGGAGTGTTAGAAAAAAATAATAGAGGTTTGGAAAATTTATTGGATATAACATCTAATAATAAACAAGTTCAGTTGCTGATTGCCGGCAATGGCGCATTGAAAGATATTGTAGAAGATTATTCAAATAAATATAAGAATATAGTATATTTTGGTGAAGTAGATTCAAAAGAAGCTTTGGAAATAATGAATAGTAGCGATATAATAGTTGGCATGTATTATAAAACTGTAAAAAATCATCTATATGCTTCTCCTAATAAATATTATGAACATCTTATGTTGGGTAAGCCTTTGCTTACTACGTTAAATACAAACCCTGGTGATAAAGTAATACAAAATAATACAGGATTTGCAATAGGTGAAACAAAGGAAGATTTATTAAATTTTATAAATTTAGTATCCAAAGAACAAGTTAACGCCTGTGGTAAAAATGCAAAAAAAATATGGATAGAAAAATATGTAAATTATTGGAATAAATATACCAAAGATAATATTTACAATTTTTAGTAAAATGGTAGCATTGTGATGTATTGGTCTATTTTTTGTTTAATAACTATTTTGTCTTTCATTGATAGCAGAAACATACAAAAAATTTTTTTGTTAATATTTTTAATAGTTTATATTTTTTTTATTGGTTTTAGACTTGAAGTTGGTGGTGACTGGGGAAATTATGTAGCAATGTTTCATGAGATAAAACACAATATAAATCATACGGATGTTGGTTATGAAATTTTAAATATTGTTGGTGATAAATTATTTGATTATAATGGAATTTTTTTTGTTAACACAGTTTGCGGAATTATTATAACTACATGTATGTATTTTGTTATAAATGAATTTAAGCATCCATTGATTTCATTGCTAATCTTGTTTTATTATGTGGTAACTATTGCGATGGGATATTCTAGACAAGGCGTTGCAATAGCTATATCAATGGTTGCTATATATCATGCGCTTAAATTTCGATATATAAAATTTGTGTTATTTATTCTTTTTGCTATGACTTTTCATAAATCTGTTGCATTTTTATTTATGTTGTTTCCTTATTTATTTTTAACGAAAATAAAATTTACGAAAATAACTTTTTTTGTATATACACTATTTTTTGTATTATTATTGACTAGTTATCAAAAAATTATTAGTTATATTCCTAATGATTATTTAGAAGAAGTATATGATTCAAAAGGAGCTTTTTTTAGAATCGCTGTTCATGTTCCATCAATTTTTATATATTTTTGGTTAAAGTCTAGATTTAAATTTAAGTTTTTAAATTTAAATTATAAGATTTTAGACTTTATGGCTTTTGGTATTATATTTATGTTTCCTTTTTCTATTTTATTTTCTACATTGATTGATAGATTAATCCTGTATTTTATAATTTTTGATTTAATTATTTTTAATCTTTTTTTAGATTGTTTAAACAAAAGATCTCAAGTATTCTTTAAGATATTTTTGATAGTTGAAAATTTCATTTTATTTTATGTTTGGTATAACTATTCTTTTTACGCTATTAATTATTGGACGCCTTATCGAAATTATTTTTTGGAGATTCTATTTTGAAAATTTTTATTATCGGTAATGTCGCTTCTATGATGATAAATTTTAGGCGCGAGTTAATTTTGGAATTTATAAGATGTGAATTTGAGGTTTATTGCTTAGTGAGTGATTATGATGAAAAATCGCGCGAAGTAATAAAAAATTTGGGTGCTATACCTATTGATTATAGTTTGAATTCAAAAGGATTAAATCCTTTAAAAGATATTGTTGCTTTATTTGATTTAATAAAAATTATAAAACAATATAAGCCAGATGTTGTTTTTAGTTTTTTTGTAAAGCCGGTTATTTTTGGTGCTATTGCAGCAAGAATAACCAAAGTTTCACGCATAGTTGGTATGATAGAGGGTCTTGGCGGTGCTTTTACTAAACATAAAAATGGACAAAGTTTAAAAACAAAGCTTATAATGTATATTCAAATCATGCTTTATAAAATTTCACTTCCATTGTTAGATAAATTGATATTTTTAAATAAAGATGACGAAAATGATCTTATAAAAAAATATAGAATAAGTGTAAAAGATATTCAAATTTTAGGTCCAATAGGTATTGATTTAGATAAATTCAAATATTCTGTAGCCCCAATGAAACCTGTTAGTTTTATATTCATTGCTAGATTATTAGCAGAAAAAGGTGTATTTGAATATTTAGAAGCGGCAAAAATTATAAAACAAAAATACAAAGATACTAAATTTTATATCTTAGGCTCGTTTGATGAAGCTAATCCATTTGGTTTAAAAAAACAAGAGTTGCAAGAATACTTAAAAAATGATATTGTTGTATATCCTGGTTTTGTAAATGATGTAAATAGGTGGATTGAAAAGTCTAGTATTTTTGTTTTGCCGTCTTATAGGGAAGGTTATCCGCGTAGCACACAAGAAGCTATGTCGATAGGTAGAGCTGTGATTACAACAAATAGCGTAGGTTGTAAAGAGGGTGTAATTGATGGCGTAAATGGGTTTTTAATCCCTCCATATGATTATAAGTTTTTAGCAAACAAAATGGAATATTTTATACAAAACCCTAATGAAATTAATAAAATGGGACTAGAAAGTAGAAAAATAGCTGAACAAAATTTTGATATTCATAAAATAAATAAAAGATTAATCAATCTTATAGTTAATTAAATTTTTAATTAGATATTTAGACTAAATTATTTTTGGCAAATTATAAGTTTTAAATCTACAACCCTTTTTTTTCCAAAACAACTGCTATTGTCTTAAATATCGTCTTTATCTCTAGCCACACTGACCAATGTTTTATGTAGTATAAATCATACATTAATTTTTGTTTTGCGTCTTCGGTATTTTCGCCATATGGGTAATTTACCTGGGCCCAACCTGTAATTCCAGGGCGAACTAAGTGGCGTTCGTTGTAGTATGGGATTTCTTTTTCATAATTTCGCACCAAAATATCCCATTCAGCACGCGGTCCTATGAGATGCATCTCTCCGCGCAATATATTTATGCATTGAGGTATTTCATCAATACGAGTTTTACGCATAAAACTTCCAAAAGCAAAAACTCTTTCATCATTTTCTTTTGTGTAAGGGTTGTGTTTTGAATTTTCATACATAGAACGAAATTTTCGACAATTAAATATGTGAGTGTTTAGTCCAACGCGTTTTTGAAAGTAATACAAACTTCCAGGCGATTGTTCTGCGATTTTTTTAGCAACATAAAATTTAATTCCAAAATTTAAAGCCAATAATACACTTGCGCCAATATAGTCAATTGTCCGTTTCATTAAATATTCAAATGCATTGTATGGCTTTATATCGCTTAGAAATTTTAGATCATGATCGTCTTGCGGGATATAGCATTTCTCTAAAAATTTCTCTAAAAATTTCTCGATTGTGATGATTTTTATGCGACGCAGACGGAAGCGAAACTGCAATAGCGTTAAAAATTTTATCATCTTTGCATCAACTGCTACGCGAGTATTTATAACTAAATATTTATATGAGTTTGCTTTTAAAAGTGCCTCGATTTCAAGGCGTACTTCGCGCGATGAGCGACCGGCATATTTAACAAAACTAATTTGCGGAAATTTACGCCTTAAACGATCTAATTCAAGCTTTGTAAATTCATATTTTTCACCTAAAACTAGCATTACACAAATTTCCTATGTCTAATCTTTTGCGTTCTCTCTTAATGCGCCAACTGTTAGCACACCAAAAATAGATATCATAAATCCAACGAAAAATGAAATCACAACTATCAGGAGTTTTTTAGGTTTTACAGGATTTTCATATGTGATTATATTTGATATTATTTTTGTTGATGAATATCTATAACGTTTAAGAGCTAATTCAAGCACCTTTTTACTATCTTCTAATTTTCCTAGCTCATTTACTTCCAATCTATCTAATTCAGATTGTAATTGCGGTAAAGTGTGTGATATTATTTCATCTTTTTGCGCATAAAGAGCTTTTAGATCGATGTTTACTAATCTATCTAATTTATCATTTAAATTCGGCTTAGTGGATACCTCTATGACGTCTAAATTTTTTTGTAGCTCGATGAGTGTTGTTTCGTTGCTCGCTATTAAATTTAACATAGAGTGTTCATCTAGCGCAACAACAGCGCGCAGTTCGTTGTTTTTAATATCATTTTTTTTGTAACTTTTTAAGTTATTTTTGTATTGCTCTAAATTTTCTTGTATTAGTTTTATTCTCTCTTTAATTGTTGGGATTGTAACTTTATCTAAATTTTCTAACTCCCTTTTTGCGCCTACTATTGTATTATTTTCCATATATTTTATCTGTTCGTCTAGTCTTGGAAGCTGTATTTTTTCTACATAATTGATATGATTTTTAAGATTTTGTATCTGTATATTGTTTATATTATTTATCTGTCTATCCATTCCAGCTAAGGCATTTTTCTTATCTAAAATATATTCATCGATAAATGGCTTGTCTATATTTTGTAAGTATTTTAAAATTTCATTTACTATAGATGTTGCAATTTTATTGCTTTTACCTATGACTTCTACTATGAAAAGTTTTTCGTTGTCTTTAATCTCTTCTGCTTTTTTTACCACGAAATCCATATTTTTTGCATATTTTAAAGAGTCTATATATCTAATCTTTATATCTTCAACAAGTATTTTTTTATCATTAAAATACTTTTTATTATCTCCAGAGTAGTATCCGCCTAATTCAAAAGTGGCTGTTGCTTGATACCACGGCGTGGCAATTAACGCGTATAAAATTCCAAGCGCAGTAAAACAAGCTGTGATTAACGCTACTGTTTTTTTAAAAGCCCAAATTTTCTTAAAAAGTTCAATCAAATCAATCTCATCATCTCCACATCTTTGTTGAAAATTGTTATTTTCTTGCATTAAATTTCCTTTAATTTTTTTATTAAAAAAGAGCGTATTATAGCCAAAAATTACATTAAAATTTTGTTTTTTTTTTTTTCTAAATTTGGCTCGATTTTACGATTTCGCGCACAATATTTTCACACCTTTTTACAGACGCGATTTCTACTCTTTCGTGTGTAGTGTGTGGCGAAAAAATATTCGGTCCAATCGATACCGCCTCCACTTTTGCGTCCTTTTCGCACAGCACTCCACATTCTAATCCAGCGTGTATCGCGTGCATTTTTACGTTTTGATTAAAGCGTTTTATTATGTTTAAAATTTCTTTTGCAAATTTTGTTTCCACGGGTGTCCAAGGCGCGCTTTCATTTTCAAATTTCACGTCGAATTTTGCCAAATTTCCAAGCGCTTTAAAGTGATTTTTGAGTTCGTTCGCACTCTCTTTTTTCATAAAACGGGCAAAAACTTCGGCGCAAATTTCGCCATTTTTCATGCTTAAAATCGACAAATTCGCGCTACTTTGCGGACACATTGTATTTTCATCATAAGCATAAACGCCCTGATGAAACGCGCACAAAAAGTCCAAAATTTCATCGCTTTCGTTAATCACATTGATTTGATTTTTATTTAGCGGAGTGATATTTATCTGTTTATTTGCAAATTTAAACGCATCACTATTAAAAAATTCGCGCTGTTTTCATCGCTAAAAATCGCGATCGCACGCGCATTTACGGGGATTGAGTTATGCCTTTCGCCACCTGAAATTTCAGCAATCTCTCCGCTATTTTCTCGGATAAAATTTGCTAAAACTTTAATCGCGCTTGGTATATTTTTCGCGATCTCTATTCCGCTATGTCCGCCGATAAAATCTCGCGTTGAAAGCTCAAAAAATTGCCCCATTTTTGGACTAAAACTAATCTTGCGACTAAATTTTACATCGACCCCACCAGCACTTCCGATGCAAATTTCGTTCTCGTTTTCGCTGTCTAAATTGAGCAATTTTTTAGATTTAATCTCAAATTCGCACGAGCTAGCGCCCATCAATCCGCTCTCTTCATCATTTGTAAAAAGCACCTCTAAATCGTCAAATTCGCGCATCATCGCCATGCAAATCGCCACGCCGATACCATCATCTGCACCTAAACTTGAGTTTTTTGCGCTTAAAAATCCATCTTTTTGAATTATTTTTATGTTTGGTGCATCGCCCACGCAGACCATATCATAGTGCGCTTGTAGGCAAATTTTTGGCGTTCCGCGGTGCACGTAGATGTTTCCAGCCTCATCGCAAACCGCGCTAAATCCGTGTTTGTAAGCAAAATTTAGTAAAAATTCGCGCATCGCTTTTGTTTCAAACGTGCATCTTGGAATGCGTGAAATTTCATAAAAATCGTGTAAAATTTCGCTATTATTTTGCATTTTTTATCCTTGAGAAATTTGAAATTTTTGGCAGAGTATAGCAAAAAAGGAGCGAAAAAATGCTTGAAAATTTACTTAAAAATGCGCTTTTGGGGCTAAATTTTGGCGAAAATGCGCGAATATTTTCTGAAATTTGTGCGCTTGATGATTTGTCGTGCGAGTGCGAATTTGGCGATGTTGTGCGAATTGTTGGCGCAAAAGATGAGAAATTTAGCGATGAAATTCGCAAAAAAGTGCGTCAAATCGCGCTGGATTTGCGTCCGTGGCGCAAGGGGCCGTTTGAAATTTTGGGCACGTTTATTGATAGCGAGTGGCAAAGTTTTATGAAATTTAACCTGCTTGCGCCACATCTAAATTTAGATGGAAAAATCGTCGCCGATGTTGGCTGTAATAATGGTTACTATATGTTTAAATTTGGTGCGATGGGGGCAAAAAAGCTCGTAGGATTCGACCCTAGTGTGCGCACTTATTTGCAATTTTTGTTTTTAAATAAATTCATTAAAAGTGATATAGTGTATGAACTTTTGGGCGTGGAGACGCTTGGTGAGTATGAGCATAAATTTGATACTATTTTTTGTCTTGGCGTGCTCTATCACAGAAGCGACCCAATTAAGACGCTAAAAACGCTCAAAAGTGCGCTAAATAGGGTCGGGGAGGCGTTTATTGATACAATGTTTATCGATGGAAATGACGATGTTGCGCTGTGTCCGAAAAATAGCTATTCAAAGATATCTAATATCTATTTTATACCTACGATTAGTGCGTTGCAAAACTGGTGCGAAAGGGCGAAATTTAGGGAATTTGAGCTACTTTGCACTGCGCCTACTTTAGCAACAGAACAGCGTAAAACTGAGTGGATTTATGGCGAGAGTTTGGGTGATTTTTTAGATTCAAATAATCCAAATTTGACGATAGAGGGCTATCCTGCGCCAAAACGCGCATATGTGAGAGTGAAAATTTAAATAATTGCGTTTTAAACTTGGTTTGCTCTGGTTTAAAATACACTAAAATCAAATGCTGATGAAAATAGGCGCGTTAGAAATTTAGCTAAATTTAGCGAGTTTAAACTGGGTAAAATCGCTGAAAAAAATTTCAAAATTTGGAGAAATTTAATAGCAAAAATGCGAAAATTTTGCAAATTCGGCTTAAACGTTTAAATAAAATCGTGAGAATTTCAAGCTTGATTATTGACAAAGTGGTTTAAAGATGAGCGTCTCTTTGTTATTTATGAAATCGCTAAAGTTATGATTTTGATATGAGTGTAAAGATAAAATTTGAAATTTGGCGTAAAGTTACACCAAATTTCAACGCCGTTATCCTATGACGTTATGCAAATCTTCCAATAAAAGTAGCCTTTATCTATCGTGCCTTTGTAAAATGGCGCGATAATTTCATCATATTTTTACTAAACAGCCATCTTTGCTAAGCTTAATAAGCTCTTCGTTTAAGAAATTTAATAGTGTATCGTTGCCTTTTTGCGCTGCGAATGAGATAAAAACGCCTCGCCGATATTTTTGATTTTAATCTCAAGAGATGGATTATTGTATATGCTGAAGTGATGATGTTGTTGCTTAAATATCCATCACCTTGCCCTCTTTTTAGCATATTGTAGCACTCGCGATCCGATTTTAAATGTTGTCCTATTTTTTCGTCGCGACAGCCAAATTTACACTAAAATATGGCGTTGTAAAATCGACTAATTTTGCGCGGCCTGGGTTCATCGTGATATTTGCGATTGTCATATCAACTCTGTTTTATTTAAGTGAACTTTAAAACGTTCAGACATCTCCAAACCGATAAATTCAATCTTTGCGTTTTCGCCTAATAAATCCTTTGAAATTGTTTTGGCAAATTCAATTTCAAAGCCTTCAAATGCGCCATCTTAAAATTTTAAAAACGGCGGATTGTTTTTTAAAATGCCAACACAAAGCATCTTATCGCTTTTTGATTTGTTCTAGCGGATTTTAAACGTAAACAGCACATATCTCCCAATAACGATAAAAACTTTTTCATTGTCCCTCCTTTAATTAAAATTTGCGCAGTTTTGCACTATTTCATGGCTTTTCGTGCATAAATTTGCAAAATATGAGCTAATTATAATTGGATTAAAAATGGTCTGAATAAATTTTAAAATCGGCCTAAATTTGTATTATAAAATGCCAAAATTTAAATTTTTGGTATTAAAAACGTCTTTTTGAGTTTTAAAATTTGATCTAAATTCCTAAATTTTCAGCTACCTCCAAGACCTCAAAATACTCATTTTCAAGGCGCGAAAGTTCTATTTTTAGCTTTTCTTGCTCGTCGTATGCTTTTTGCAATCCATACTCATTATAGCGCGCAGGATCTGATAAAATAGCGTCTAAATTTGCTATTTGATCTTCTAAATTTGCGATTAATATCGGGTGTTTTTCATAAATTTGCGTCTGTTTGTATGTTAATTTTGTCTGTATTTTTTGCGTTTGGCTAGATTTCGCGCTAGAAATTTCATCTAAATTTTGCGCTTGTTTTTCGTATTTTTCTATCTCATTAAATTCGTCGCAGATCTCTAAATACTCGCTGTAATCGTGGTAATCTTCATTTATTTTGCCATTTTCAAACGCAAAAAGTTTATTTGCGATTTTATCTGTGAAATAGCGATCGTGGCTTACGATTATGAGTGCTCCCTCAAAGCTTAATAGATAGCTTTCTAAAATGTTTATTGTTGCGATGTCTAGGTCGTTTGTTGGCTCATCTAAAATTAAGCAATCATATTGCTTAGTGAATAATTTTGCGAGTGCTAGGCGGTTTTTTTCGCCACCGCTTAGCGTAGAGACTGGGCGATCTAGAAATTCTTTTGGAAATAAGAAATTTTTCAAATACCCAAAAACGTGCATAAAGTGTCCGCGCACAAAGATATGATCGCCACCATTTGGGCAAAAATTCTCAATCAAACTTTTCTCATCGTCGATATTTTCGCGCTTTTGATCAAAATAGCCGATTTTAATATCGCCCTTTTTTATCTGCCCGCAATCTGGTGAAATTTCGCCTAAAAATATCTTTAAAAGTGTTGATTTTCCGCTTCCGTTTGGACCTACGATCGCGATTTTTTCGCCTTGTAAAATTCGCGCATTGAACTCAGAAAAGAGAGTTTTTCCACCTAAAGATTTTTCTAAATTTTTACACTCAAAAAGCATCTTTTTTCTATTTAGCCCATCGCGGCCGTCGCGGTTAAAATTTAAATTTGCGCGTTCTAATTCGAGCTTGATTTTTCTTATTTGTGATGGATTTTTTTTCGCCGCTTCACGCATCGCAAATACGCGTTCTTTGCGACCTTCGTTGCGTTTTAGACGCGCTTTTACGCCTCTTCTTAACCACTCTTCTTCGCTTTTTAGCTGTTTTAAAAGTGTCTCATGAGACTTTGCAAGACTTGCTAAAATTTCTTGTTTTTTGACTAGATAGTTTTCGTATCCGCCCGCAAAACTTGCGATTTTGCCATTGTCAATTTCGCATGTGCGCGTTGCGATTTTTTCTATAAAATAGCGATCGTGGCTTACGAAAATTATCGTTTGTGAGCCCGCTAAAAGCATATCTTCAAGAAATTTAACCATATAAACATCAAGGTGATTTGTCGGCTCATCTAGCAGCAAAACATCGGGTTTTTTTAGTATTAGTGCGCCTAGTCCCACGCGACGAATTTCTCCGCCACTTAGGCTACAAATCGCGCGATTTTCATACTCTTTTAGCGAAAAATGTTCGATTATGCGCTCGATTTTGCTATCGATTTCATAGCCGTCTTTTGCGGCGATAAATTTGGCCAGTTCGTCTTCGCGCTTGATTAAAATTTGATTTTGTGGCTGTTTTGCGATCATCTCTAAAATTTGCTCGTGCTCATCTAACGCTTCGTAAATTTCGCTAAGTTCGGCTTTTAGCGCCTCTTTTACATTTAATGTTTCGTTAAATTTTGGCGTTTGTGAAAGCATCTGTATTTTGACGCCATTTTGCGTGATTGCACGCCCATCATCTAGCTCATATTCGCCACAAATTATCTTCATCAGCGTCGATTTCCCCTCGCCGTTTTTGCCGATAATCGCCACGCGTTCGCCTTCGTTTATACTAAAATTTGCGCCGTCGAAAATCACCTTTTCGCCAAATTTTTTGCTAATTTCTATTAAATCTATAAGTGCCAAATTTATCCCTTTTTATCGCTGTTTTTGGGCGGATTTTACTTAAAAATCAGTGAAATTTAGCTAAACTGGCGCAACTTTTTGAAAGAGAATAAAAATAAATGGATAAGAAATTTTCTCTTAAATCTCTAGCTCTTCCGATATATTTTGATATGATTTTACGTCTTGCAACAGGGATGATTAATACCTACATGGTAAGCCTAGTTAGCGTGGGTTTAGTCGGTGCTTTGGGCGCTGGGAATGAAATTTTTGGGCTTTTTGTTACGATTTTTAACTTTTTAGGTGTTGGTTGCTCGGTGCTTGTAGCTCAAGCTTTGGGCGCAAAAGATACAAATTTAGCCGTTCGCGCGATACATATTAGCATCACTTTTAATCTGATTTTGGGTTTAGTTTGCTCTGCGCTTGTCTTTTTTAATAGTGAAATTTTGCTTGAAATTTTACAAATTCCAGCGCCTCTTATCGCGCCTAGTCATGAGTATTTACGCGTGATTGCGGTGGTGTTTTTTATCGATGCGGTTGCGATTGTTATGGTGGCGATTATTCGTGTTTATGGGTTTGCAAAGGAAATTTTATTCATTTCTCTTGTGATGAATTTAGTTAGTATCGTGGGAAATTACTTCGCGCTGTTTTCGCCGTTTGGATTGCCATTTTATGGGCTTAGCGGGGTTGGTCTATCGACTGCTATTGGGCGGATTGTTGGTGTTTTGATTCTCTTTTTTGTGATGATAAAATTGGCGAAAATCAGGTTAAATTTTGTGCAATTTTTTAAATTTGATCTATCGCTTTTGCGAAAAATTTTATCTGTTGGTTTGCCTAGCGCGGGTGAAAATTTGCTTTGGGTGGCGCAATATTTAGTCGCGTTTGCTTTTGTTGCAAAGATGGGCGAGGCTAGTCTTAATGTCCAGACAATCTATTTTCAAATTTCGTCTTTTGTGTTTTTTGGCGGGAGTGCGATTAGTGTTGCAAACGAGATAATTGTTGGGCGATTAGTTGGTGCAAAAAAGATGCTAGGTGCGTATAAACAAGCCTTTGTCGCGCTGAAATTTGGGCTAATTAGCACTGGAGTTTTTGTTATGCTTGTATATTTTTTGAGCGAAAAAATCATGGATTTGTTTAATCTTACACCGCAATTAAAAGAGCTAATGCGCCCGTTATTTTTGCTAAGTGTCTTTTTAGAACTTGGGCGCACGCTAAATATCGTGATGGTAAATGCCCTGCGCGCAAGCGGCGATGCGCGATTTCCGATGATGATGGGCGTTATTTTTATGTGGGGCGTTTCGGTGCCACTTGGGTATTTTTTGGGGATTTATTGCGGGATTGGGATTTTGGGCGTGTGGCTTGGATTTTTTGTAGATGAGTGGTTGAGGGGGCTAGCAAATACGTGGCGATGGCGAAGCAAAAAGTGGCAAAACAAAAGGCTAGTGAGGTAGAAAATTATCGCCGATTTAGCATGGGTTTCTAGCTAGAAATTTTCTTTTGTGGTTTGAGCTAAAATTTCGTAAATTTTTGGATTAAGCTAAATTTGTTATTTATTGGCGTTAGGAATTTGATTTTAAATTTATGTTGATTTGTAAAATTTGCCCTGCGGTTTGCGTTTTAAATGCGTGAAAATTTGGCTCAGGTTTTGTTGTTAAGATTTTAGAAAATAAATTTTAAGTATTTTGTAGAGATTGCAAATTTATGGGAATGACGTGTTTAAAAAGTATGATGAAGGTTGCCTGCGATACCCAAAACCGCTTTGAAAATGAAATAATCCCGATATTATCGGCACTTTTGGCGAGTGATTTATTGTAGATGATAGAAATTTGCCACAGATTATAACGTCGCAGAGTAAATTAATCAAAGAGCAAATTCGCCCATCAAATGGTATTGAAAATTCTATGCGCCAAACGCATTTAATGAATTTTTAGGGCGTAGCGACCGCGGAAAAGCCTATCTATAAAAAAGAGCTTACCTCATTAAAGGCACAAATTAATCGCGACAAAACGCCGAAAAACTCTACCAAAACTAATCCGCCTAGCTTATCTTAAGCCAAATTTGCTCTAAAAAATCGCGCGGATTGGCGTTTAAATTTTAGTCAAAATTTGTGAAAAGAATTTGCTAAAGATTAAAAACTAAATTTTGTCAAATTGTTTTGCTCTAAATTTCTAGCTGTTTTTTAAGGCGCAAAAATCAGCCATTTAAATCAATCTTTTATATTATCTAGCTCAATTTTATCGGTGTTTTCTTTTATTTGTTGTGTTTGAATTGGCTTTAAAAAGTTATTTTTTATCATGATTTCAACTGCATTTTTAAAGACGGGTAGAGCGTTTTGTGCTGCGTAGTAGCTTCCGTGTTTTGGCTCTTTGACGAATACTCCCATTGTGTAGCTGGTGTTTGCGTCGTTTACAAATCCCATAAATGAGCTGTTATATGTCTGTGAATAGCCGCCGTTTTTTGCAACACGCGCTGTGCCTGTTTTGCCACCGATTTCTAGCCCTGTTGTATATGCTTTGCGTCCGGTGCCACGTTCGACTGCTTGAACTAGGATATTTTTTATTTTTTGCGCCGTTGTTGGGGCGATAATCTGCTTGATTTCTGGCTCATTTATGCTTTTTAACTCGCCGTTTAACTCCAAATTTGAGACGATTCGTGGCGTAATTGAGATGCCACCATTATTAAAGACATTATATGCGCTTAAAAGCTGAATAAATGTCGCTTGCAGGCCGTATCCGTAACTAATTGTTGCTTTGTAAGTTTCGTTTCCTAACATCGAAATCGTCGGTATTACGCCACGCTGTTCGTATGGTAAATCGATACCGCTTTTTTTAGAGAGCCCAAAATTTACAATGCCTTCGTAGATTGATTGTGCGTCAAGGCGTTTTGAAATTTCAATCATGCCAATATTTGATGAGTGCACGATAACGTCTGTTGTGCTCATTTTGGCGGCTGGGTGCGTATCTGTGATTGTGCGAGAGGCTAATTGATATTTGCCATTATGTGTGTTTATCATCTCGGTCGGGTTTGTTTTGCTCTCTTCAAGGGCGATTGATAAAACGATTGGTTTTATAACTGAGCCTGGTTCATATGCGTATTCGGTCGCTGTTGAATTTAGCGCGTTGTAGTCGTTTTTGGTGATGGCATTTGGCATGTAGCGACGTGAAGAGGCTAGGGTTAGAATTTTGCCTGTTTTTGACTCCATTATTCCTAATAAAATTTCATCGGCGTTGTATTTTTCGCGCGATAAATCGAGCATATTTTCTATTTGAGATTGAAGTGAGAGTGAGATATTTAGCAAAACATCGTAGCCGTCTTGGCGTTTGCTTAGCGTGGAATCTTTGCTTAATATTATATTGCCGCCAATGTCGCGTTTGCCTAGGATAACTAAATTTTTCCCAGCGGATAAAAAGTCATTGTAATACTTTTCTATACCCTTTACACCAATGATTTTCGTGATGCCGTCTATATCGATTTTGCGATTGTAGCCAATTAGTGGTGTGAGTGAATTTCTAGCTAAAAATTCGCGATTTTCGCCACTTTCTAAAACATTTAGACCAACCGTGTAATTGTGTGTTCCAACTGGGATAAATACGCGTTTTTGATTTAATTTTTTTGCGAGCTGTTTTAAATGCGCGGCTGTTTTTTCGTCAATTGAATACGATAAAACGACGATACTTTTTGAGCGTTCAATTAGCTCTTTTACGCGTTTTTCGCTGTCGTTTGTGTAGATACAATAAAGACGAATAAATAGATCTTTTTTGTTTGGATCTAAATTTCTAGTGTCGATTGTAGCTTTGTAGAGTTTGCGAGAATTTGCTATTCGGTAGCCATCTTTTGAGATGATAT
>CAUUFG010000005.1:0-31067 GCA_963544335.1 uncultured Campylobacter sp. | reverse complement strand
TTTAAAAGTGTATTTCGCATTTTAATTCTGTATTGATCCATATCAATTTGCGCTCTTGAACCACGCACCGCAGGGCCTTTGCTCTCATTTAATACGCGAAATTGAAGCCCTGAAGCGTCTGTTATTAGCCCCATTTGCCCACCAAGCGCATCAAGCTCTTTTACTAAATGTCCCTTTGCCAATCCGCCGATTGCTGGATTACAGCTTGCCGCACCGCTTTGTTCGCACAAAATCGTAATTAAAAGAGTTTTAGCGCCCATTCTAGCACTAGCCAAAGCCGCCTCGCACCCAGCGTGTCCAGCGCCTATTACAATGTTATCGTAAGTCATTTTTATCCTTTTAAAAAGCTGTTATTTTACTACAAAATCAAATTTTTAAACCGATGAAATTTGCAAATCTGCCCGTAATTTTTTCGCGTCGATATGAAAAAAATCGCTCATCACAATGCGAACAAATCGGGCTAAAATGAAAATTTGAGACCCCGCAAGCGCGAAATTCGTCGCTTAAAGCCAAATTTATATCAAAATTTGCGCCGTTTTTATAACGCTCCCATTCACCTAAATCGCACTCACATTCATAACACCCACCCAAAATATGAGGCCCCACAAAGCACCACAAATCGCGGGGTTTTGTGCCAAATTCGCTCGTCATTTTCGAAATGGTTTTGCTTGTGATTTGTTGCATAACACCAGCACGACCAGCATGAATAGCAGCAATTGCCAAATTTGCGCGATCATAAAGCAAAATCCCAGCACAATCAGCGCTCATTATACATAAAATCGCGCCCTTTTCGCGCGTTATAATCGCGTCTGCATCTGCGTAAAATTTGGTCGAAATTGGCGCAATTTTATGATTAAAAATAGCGATTTTATCGGAGTGAGTTTGATTTAAAAAAATCAAATTTGGTTTTAAAATTTGTGTATTTAAATTTGATGAAATTGTGGCTAGATTTGTATCAAATTTGTTTAGATTTACAGATAAAATTTCGCGCGCTGGGTTTTGGAAATTTGATACTAAATTTGTGTCAATTTCGGTATCAAATTTACTCAAATTCTCACTAGATTTTATACTAAATTTAGCTAAATTTCGCATCAAAATTTCGCGGTTTTTAGCCACTGCATTTTCATCATCGCCAACGTGATAGGCCAAGTTTAGCCCATTATAAGCCCCGCTTGAAACGCCACTAATACGCTTAGAAAAACCCGCAAATACCTCTTTTTCATCTAATATAAGCTCGAAATTCTCTCCACATCGTCCCAAGTGAGCTCCTTTGTTTTATTTTCGGTATTTTTGCTACTAAAATTTAAAATTCGCTCAGCATAACGAGCCAATAAATCACTTTCTATATTTACGCTTCGCCCCAATGAAAACTCACCAAATAGCGATGTTTCAAGCGTAATCGGAATGATAGTCAAACGAATTTCATCATCAAAAACATCATTTATCGTAAGGCTAACGCCATCGACGCCAACAGAGCCTTTTTTAGCCATAAATTTCATCGCCTCATGCGGAAGTTTGATAAAAAAATCGGTGCCTACTTTTAGATGATTTATACGAGAAATTTCCCCGATAAAATCGACATGCCCTTGCAATAAATGCCCATCTATTCGATCACTAAGCCGCATTGCAGGTTCGATATGCACTCTGTTTTTGAAATTTTTGGTGGCGATATTTGCGCTACTTTCTGAACTAACCTGCACGCAAAAACCATCAAAAAAAATCTCACTCACGCTCAAACACGCGCCATTTACAGCGATACTATCGCCTAAATTTGGGCGAAATTTCGCGCGCAAACGAAGATTTTTCCCATCAAATTTCACAACCTCTGCAATCTCTTTAATCATTCCGTTAAACATAAAATTTTCCTAAAATAAAATTGACTACTTTATAAAAAAATAAGTAAATTTAAGATAAAATCCCCGCTCATTTCACACGCGCTAATCCTAAATTTAGTTGTCTTTTGACTAACGAGCGCGGAGGAATAAACTAAATTTCGCCCTAAAATCGGGCTTTTAAGGAGAGACTCATGGTAACTATGAGAGATTTATTAGAGTGTGGCGTTCATTTTGGACACCAAGTAAGACGTTGGAATCCAAAGATGAAAAAATTCATTTTTGGTGAGAGAAAAGGTATCTATATCATTGATTTACAAAAGACGATCAGATATTTTAGATATACATATAATATAGTTCGCGACGCAGCAGCCGAGGGCAAAACTATACTTTTTGTTGGCACAAAAAAACAGGCTGGTCCAACAGTGGGCGATTTTGCAAAAGAATGCGGAATGCCTTATGTAAATCATCGCTGGTTAGGCGGTATGCTAACAAATTTTGCAACAATCAGACAATCAATCCGCAAATTAGAAGTTATTGAAAAAATGGAAGAAGACGGCTCAATTGAACTTTTGACAAAAAAAGAAGCGTTAATGTTAAGACGCAAGAAAGAGAAATTAGTCGCATATTTAGGCGGAATTAAAGATATGAAAGCCTTGCCTGATATGATTTTTGTTATTGACGTAGTAAAAGAAAAAATCGCAGTCGCAGAAGCGAATAGATTAAAAATTCCAGTTGTAGCTCCGCTTGATACAAACTGTGATCCAGATGTTGTAGATTTCCCAATTCCAGGTAATGATGATGCTATTCGTTCAGTTCAACTTTTCTGCAAAGAGATGGCTGAAGCGATTAATGAAGGTAAAGCTTTGCGAGAACAAGATGGCGAAAATGTAGAACAAAATGACGAAATTTCACAAGATGAAAAAGATGAAATTTTAGATGAAGCGATGAGCGAGGACGAAGAGTAATGGAAATTAGCGCAGCAATGGTAAAAGATCTCCGCGAAAGCACTGGCGCGGCGATGATGGATTGTAAAAAGGCTTTACAAGAAGCAAACGGTGATATCGATAAAGCCGTAGATATTCTACGCGAAAAAGGTCTTGGAAAAGCAGCGAAAAAAGCCGATAGATTGGCAAGTGAAGGGCTTGTAAGCATAGATGTAGCAGATGATTTTAGCAAAGCAACTATAATTGAGGTAAATTGCGAAACAGATTTTGTTGAAAGAAATGAGAAATTTGTAAATTTAGTTAAAAACACAAGCACACATATCCAAAATAAGGGCATAAAAGACGCAGACGAACTAAATTCTAGCGAAATCGAAGGCGTTAAATTTGAAGAGTATTTAAAAAATCAAATCGCAACAATTGGCGAAAATTTAGTTGTTCGCAGATTTGAGACTATTCAAGGCGAAGTTGTAAATGGTTATTTGCACTCAAATGGCAAAATAGCCGTAATAATCAGCGCAAATTGTGGCAAAGCAGACAAGACAAAAGTAGCGACACTTTTAAGACAATTTTGTATGCACGCAGCAGCGATGAAACCGCAAGTCATCAGCTATGAAGATCTATCTCTTGATTTTGTTGAAAAAGAGTGCGTTGCATTAAGAGCCGAACTTGCAAAAGAGAATGAAGAGTTAAAACGCCTTGGCAAACCTTTAAATCATATTCCAGAATTTGCAAGTCGCCTACAACTAAGCGATGAGCAGATTAAAAAAGCAGAAGATGAGATTAAAGACGAGTTAAGAAAAGAGAATAAGCCTGAGAAAATTTGGGACAAAATTATTCCTGGAAAATTAAGCAGATTTATAGCTGATAATACGATTTTAGATCAAAGGCTAACGCTTTTAAGCCAATTTTTCGTAATGGATGATAAAAAAACAATCGAAGAAGTTATTGCTGATGCAAGCAAAGAGCTAGGCGATAAAATCGAAATTACAGGTTATATAAGATACGAAGTTGGCGAAGGCTTAGAGAAAAAAGAACAAGATTTTGCAGCAGAAGTTGCAGCACAAATTGGCTAAAAATGGAACTTTTAAAGGGCGAAAATTTAACTCATGCGTTTGATTATACGCTCTTTGAAAATATAAATTTAACCATAAATAGTGGCGAAAGCGTGGCGATTCTTGGCGTTAGCGGATGTGGAAAGTCCACACTTTTGCATATATTGGCGACACTTTTGCGACCAAACTTTGGTGAAATTTACTTTGATGGGCGCGGAATTTATTCATTAAACGATGACGAAAGAGTAAAAATTAGACGCGATAAGTTTGGAATAATCTTTCAATCTCACTATCTTTTTAAAGGTTTTAGCGCTTACGAAAATATTGAATTAAGTTCTACTTTAACAAATCAAAAAATTGATACAAATTTAATAGAAAAACTTCAAATTTCACACATCTTAAAAAATAAAGTCGGCGATTTAAGTGGCGGTCAGCAACAGCGCGTCTCTATCGCACGAGTGCTTTGCAAACGTCCAAAAATCATATTTGCAGATGAACCAACTGGAAATTTAGATCAAAATACTGCCCACGAAGTAATGAGCGTGATTTTTGATTATGTGCGCGAAAATTCAGGCGGATTAATGCTCGTAACACACGATGAGAATATTGCAAAAAGTTGCTCTAAAATTTATAGATTGCACAAGAAAAAATTAGAACTTTTATAGCATAAAGTTCCCAAATAATAGGCATTTTTTAAGTAAATATTGATGAAATTTATCATAAAATCGGCGTTATTTTTCAACTAAGGTGTGCAGATGAAAGTTTTGTTTAACGGCGAAAATCAAATCGTTTCAAATATTGTTGCGATATGTTGCGAACAAGCGGGTTGCAATTTAGTTGAGCAAAATGAACAAGATTTTAGCCTTTTAATCATAGATTATGATGATAACTTTGACAAAATTTACAACACCCAAAGTGCAAATCAAGACAATCTCGTAGCACAATCAGATCAAATTTTAGATGAAATTACCACAGATGAGCAAAGTTGCGAAAGCTCAGAAGATGAAGGGATTTGTCAACATCAGCAAAAGATAAATTTTGATTTAGACAAAACACTATTTTTATTACCAAAAACCAAATTTGTAGGTTTTAACGCAAAACACAAAATCGCAAAACCATTTTTGCCGATGGAGCTCATAAAATTTCTTTGCGATTATAATTCACATCAAAATTTAGTCGCGCAAAATTTAGAAAGCATTAGTAATTTAAGCTCTATTTTAGATGATATCGACAAGTTAGATGATGATTATTTTCAAAACACAAAACAGATATCTCAAGAAAATAGCGACGCCAATGAGATAGAAGATCTCATAGAACAAGGATATTCATTAGAAGAAATTGCCAATATTTTGGAAAATCAAACAGAGCAAAATGAGTATGATTTAAAATTTGATAATTTATCAAATGGTGCAATTTTGGATATTCAAAACCAAATAGATGAGCGTTTCAAGCTAAATTTGGAGAATAAAAACGAACAAAATAACGATGAAATTTCAGCAAAACAGCTTTGTGATTTCAAAAAATATCTCGTCCAAATCGGACAAAACGTAATCAAGGACGAAATTGCAAAATCAAATTTTGCCAAAATTTTATCAAATACGCAAATTTACATAGAGTTAATATGAATGAAATCAACGGAAATTTAATAGTAATTTCAGGGCCAAGCGGAAGCGGCAAAAGCTCGCTGATTAAGCGTTTAATGAGTGAAGAAAAAAATATCTATTTTTCAATCTCATCAACCACACGCCCGCCACGCGAAAATGAACAACATGGCGTAAATTATTTTTTTATAAGTGAAGATGAATTTAAAAAAAGCATCAAAAATGATGAGTTTATAGAGTGGGCAAAGGTACATAATTTTTATTATGGCACATCAATAAATAAAATTTACGAGGCATTAAAATTGGGCAAAAACGTGATTTTTGATATTGACGTGCAAGGACATGAAATTGTGCGTAAAAAAATCCCAAATTTGACATCTATTTTCGTAACCACACCGACAATTACCGAACTAAAAAACCGCTTATTAGGCCGCAATTTAGACGATATTACAACAATACAAAGACGCCTAGATAACGCTACTGGCGAGATGAAATTCATAAAAAATTACGATTATTTGATTATTAATGATGATTTTGAACGCGCATATTTGCAATTTAAATCAATATATCTCGCCACAAAATCGCGAGTGGCAAATACAAATTTAGATTTCATAAAAGATTGGAAAATAAATCGAAAGGATAAAAATGGGAACATTTAGTGTTTGGCATTGGCTTGTAGTTTTAGTTGTGATTGTTTTGCTTTTTGGCTCAAAAAAGATCCCAGAGTTAGCAAAAGGTGTTGCAAACGGGATTAAAACATTTAAAAAAGAGATAAAAGACGACGAAGCAGAAAAAATCGAAGAAAAAAAAGATACAAATGAAGAGAAAAGAGTATAAAATTGAGAGAATTAATCAAAAAAGAAGTTGCAAATTTTATTAAAAATGACTTGATAATTGAGAGCCCAAAGGATAAAAAATTGGCGCATTTTGCGACACCAATCGCATTTTCATTGGCAAAATCGCTCAAAAAATCGCCCAAAAGTATCGCCGAAGATTTGAGCACACAAATTTCAAGCGATAAATTCGAAGTTTGCGCATTAAATGGCTATATAAATTTCAGATTAAAACCAAATTTTATAGATGAATTATCTACATTTGCGCTACAAAATCCACAAAATTTCGCTAAAAATCAAACGACTAACGATAACACAAATTCGCAAAGCACGATGATAGAATACGTAAGCGCAAATCCCACAGGACCACTACATATCGGGCATGTGCGTGGCGCGGTTTTTGGCGATACACTAGCGCGTGTTGGACGATATTTAGGACATCAAATTTTTACAGAATATTACATAAATGACGCTGGAAATCAGATTGAAAATTTAGGAATTTCTATCATTTTGGCTGGACGCAAACTATTTTTCAATGAAAATGTAGAGTATCCGCAAAACGCCTACAAAGGCGAATATATAGAAACTTTAGCACACGAAGCAAAAGACAAATTTGGCGAAAACATTTTCGATAACGCAAATTGCGAGAAATTAAGCATCTGGGGCAAAGATAAAATGCTTGATTTAATCAAATCAAATTTAAATGAGGCTGGAATAAAAATCGACAACTACGTCAGCGAAAAATCCCTTTACAACGAGCTTAAACCGACCATCGCAAAGCTAGAAAAATGCGGCGGAATCTATCATCAAGATGAAAAAATTTGGATTAAATCCAGCCAAATCGGCGACGAAAAAGACCGCGTTGTCGTTCGCGATGATGGTCGCCCGACATATTTAGCCGGTGATATTGTCTATCACAATAATAAATTTGAGCGAAATTTTGGGCACTACATAAACATTTGGGGCGCAGATCACCACGGATATATAGCGCGAATTAGGGCTAGTTTGCACTTTTTAGGCTACGATGAAAACCGCTTGGAATTTATTTTGATGCAGATGGTAAGCCTTTTAAAAGACGGTGAGGCGTTTAAAATGAGCAAACGTGCAGGAAATTTTGTATTGATGAGTGACGTAATACATGAAATCGGAAGCGACGCGTTGCGTTTTATTTTTATCAGCAAAAAACCCGACACCGCGCTTGAATTTGACATAAAAGACTTAAAGGCGCAAGATAGCTCAAATCCGATTTTTTACATCAATTACGCCTACGCTAGAATCAATCAAGTTTTCGCAAAAGCTGGTAAAAATTCACAGGATATAATCAATGCGGATTTGGCAAATTTAGATGAAAATGCACTAAATTTAGCCCACGAAGCGCTTAGCCTGGATGATGTTTTAATAGATGCTTTTGAGAGCAGAAATTTACAAAAAATCCCCGATTTCCTAAAAAATCTCAGCGCAAATTTCCATAAATTTTACAATGAAAACCGTGTTTTAGGTAGCCAAAACGAAGACGCGCTTTTAAAGCTTTTTGCCCTTGTTGCGCTTAGTCTAAAAACCGCGCTAAATTTAATAGGAATTGAGCCAAAAACTAAAATGGAAAAAGACGATGCAAAGTGATGATAAAAAAATAGTTGAAGAAAATATCAAAAATTTACTAAAAAACCGCGATGAAATTTTTAAATTTCTAGATGAAAATAGCGAAAAGATTGGCGACACTGATGTTTTTGATTTCACAAAGTGCAAAGAGCTGGATTTTAAGCAAACTTACGCAAAATTTTACGCCTATGATTATGCGATCCGCAAACTTTTGCCATATCTTTACAAATCTTACGAGGTAAAATTCGATGTCTGAGATACGCCTAAATAGAGCCGCCTATATCCACAATATAAACCAAATCGCCCAAAAAATAGGCGGTGTGGATAAAATTTTGCTTGTTTTAAAAGATAATGCTTACGGGCATGGCGTGGGGATTTTAGCTCCGCTTGCGCGCGAACTTGGCATAAAAAATGTCGCTGTAAAAAATGAGCGCGAAGCGTATGAAATTCGCCAATTTTTCGATCAAATTTTAATCCTTTCACACATTCCAACCGGCACAGAAGATGATAGTTTTATCTATGCGATCAATGAAATTGACGATTTTAAAAAACTAAAAACAGGCACAAAAGTCCATATCGCTGTCGATACTGGTATGCGTAGAAATGGGCTTAAAATCGATGATTTAGAGTATGGGATTAGGCTTTGCAGGGAGCTAAAATTTGAGTTAAAAGGCGTTTTTACGCATTTTTTTGCCTCGGATGAAAATGGCGAAAGCTACGATTTACAGCGCAAAGAATTCGCAAACGCAAAAGAGATAGCGCAAAAAGTCGGGCGCGAATGCGGATTTTACGATGTCGTGTTTCACTGTGAAAACACAGCAGCCACCGAACGCGAAAGCAAATTTGAACACGATTTTGTGCGCGTTGGCATGGCGCAATATGGCTATTCGCAATACAAAAACGGCTTAAATTTACAAAGAGTTCTCTCGCTTTTTGCAAATCGCGTAAGCTCTCGAACAATAAAAAAAGGCGAAAGTACTGGTTATGGCGGAGTGTTTGTCGCGCCAAAAGATATGAAAATCGCGACATATGATTTAGGGTATGGCGACGGGCTTTTGCGCTACGATGGCACGGGCGATTTACGGCTTGGCAATGGCGAGCAAGTATTAGGCAAGATGTCTATGGATAGCTTTTGTGCGCCAAATTGCGGAGGCGAAATCTGCGTATTTGATGATGCGCGAGTGTGGGCTGAGTTTTTCGGGACAATAAGCTACGAAATTTTAGTCAAACTATCACCGCAAATCAAACGCGTTTTTGTATAAATTTTACGCGCCTTTGGCAAATTTATGGCGCAAAAACAGCTTGAGTATTTGCAAATTTCTAAAAATTTACAAATACTTTTATTCTATTTTTAATTCATCAAATAATCTTCAATGCAAAATTAGCCACAAATTTAACGTGCAATTTCATTTTAAGTCACGCATCTGCACTTTAAATAAATTATAAAAAGGCAAATTTTAAGCCCAAAGCGTTCAAATTTAATTTTCAGATTGCAACATAAAATTTAGGCTCAAATAAGCTAAAAACTTTCAAAGTGAATAAGTTTTCAAAGTGAGCTAAAGATTAAGAGAAATAGAATTTTTAATACAAACACACCAAAACTTCATCAAATTTTACTAAAACTAATATGCTTAACTTATTTTCAGCCAAATTTAATAAGTTTAAAACCTTTTTTTACCCTAGCGCGATTTAAAAAGCAAAGCTATATTGCGCCAAATTTTTATCTACACTTTTGCCAAATCAAACAAAATGCATAAAAACTAAATTTATCGCCGAAAAAATAAGAGCAAAGGCGAGATTTCATCTATTTTAGGTTTTTACCAAATTTATTCAAGTTACAATGATGACGTATTTGATTTAAAAATTTCATTATTTATAAATTTGAAAATCGCCAATAATTTAATTAAGCAAGAGCTATAAATAAATTTAGCTATTAATTGATGATAAAATTTCACACCATATCGCAGTTTAAAACCTAGCGATTCTCTTTTATTGCAATTTTATTTAGGAAATCGATCAAATTTATAGGCACAATTTTTGTATTTATGAAAAGTTTTGTGAATATCAAATACCCGCTTTGCGAGCTCACATCATCGCCATAAATATATATCGAATCGATAAAATCGGCCTCATCATCAGCATAATACTCATCGATAATCTCTCTTATAACCGAGTGCAAAAGCTCATCTTCGTCGCAAACATCATTGTCATTTTTAATTTGCAAATTTTTCGCCAACTTTACATTTTTCTCATCGGCAATAATTACGGCAATTTGCGTCTTAAATTTCAACACAAAAAGGTTTGAACTTTTGGCGCACTCTTGATTTTTATATAAAAAATATAGCGTTTTTAGCGGGGTTATGTGGGCATTAAACGTAATTTTAAAGCACTCATCAATTTTATTTGCGTCGGCTTTTTTATAATAAATAACAAAATTTGAAGCTACATTTTCAAACTCATACTCATCTGCGTCGCCATCAAATTCATCTAAATTTGTAATGAAATTATGGTCTAAATTGGTATCTAATATCGATAAATGCCCGGATTTATTCTCTGTTTTTGTCATAAAAGTCGCTAATTTGCCATCTAAATACTCATTTTGAACATCTTGTTCATATTCTAAAAGCTCGTTTTTAACTCTTCTCTTGCCATCAATCTCACGGAAAAAAAATTTACACTCATCTCCATCTAAAATCACACTATAAAAACTTCTATTTGCCTTAGAAAATATCCCCATAACTTCCCTTTTTGCTAAATTTGCACCAAATTTAAGCGTTCACACTCTTGAATTTTTTCATTAATTCGCTCTTTTGCGACATCTAAATTTAATCCATCGACGCGAAATGGGTCGCCTAAAAAATACGAAATTCGTGAAAATGGCTTTGGAATTATCATCTTATCCCAGCTTTTTAGCTGCCAAAAACGGCTAATTTCGTAGTTTAAAATGCAAATTTCGCACTCTTTTTTTTGTGCAATAATAACCGCGCCATCTGAGATAGAACGAAATGGTCCCTTTGGGCCATCTGGCGTGATGATTATATCATTGCCATTATCTATCTCGCGCAGTGCCGATATTAGGGCTTTTGCAGCATTTTTACGCGATGAACCACGCACTGCGCCGATACCAAAATGTGAGATAATGCGCGTGATAATCTCTCCATCTTTATGATCTGAAATGATCACTTTTGCCATGCGTGCACCATAATCTTTGTGCCAAAAACGAGAAAACGCAAACGCCATCATCGCAAGTCTTCCATGCCAAAATAATACGACGCATGGGCGAGATGGAAGCTTGTTGTCGTTAAAATTTACGCGACAGGTAAAATATAGAATTTTAATTAAAAAAAGTAGTGAAATTTCGATAAATTTTAGACTAAATTTATTCACAAATTTCCCCGTAAAGTGCCATACGTTGCGCCTTTGCAATTCGAACTTTGCGTGTTTTTCCAAGAAGCTCTTCGCTACCATCTACAATAACTGAAAAATTTGAAAAACTTCGCCCAGCAACCCTACCATTTTCGCGCAACTCTTCAAAATAAACGTCAAAAATTTTGCCAGTTTGACGCGCTACTATTTCGTCTAAAATTTCATTATGGCGCGATTGCAAATGCGCTAATCTCGCGTCTGCCACATCGCTTGGTATCATCGGCAAATTCGCAGCTGGAGTAAGAGGACGAGGACTAAATTTGAATGAAAAAATTTGCTCAAATTTTACCTTTTCAATCACATCCATCGTATCAGCAAAATCCGCATCACTCTCACCTGGATAAGCGACGATAATATCCGTACTAATGCAAAGATCAGGATTTATCTCACGAAGTCGCGCGGCACGGTCTAAAAACCACTCTTTTGTGTAACCACGTCGCATGGCGCGCAAAATCGACGTTGAACCGCTTTGCAACGGCATATGGATAGATTTACAAATTTTACTATTCGCGCTAAAAGTTTGTAGAAATTTATCGTCCATATGAAGTGGATGCGGGCTAGTAAAACGAATGCGTTCAACGCCAGAAATTTCACTGATTTTATTGAGCAAATCGCTAAAATCCATTTTTTCATGTGTAGATGAGAATCGTTTGCCATAATTATTCACATTTTGCCCAAGCAAAAATATCTCTTTGACGCCTTTTTGTGTTGCTTTTTGAACCTCTGATAATATGATATTTGAGGGGATTGAAAGCTCATCTCCGCGAGTTTGCGGGACGATGCAATAAGAGCATTTTTTATCACAGCCGATCATTATATTTACGTAAGATTTAAAATAATTTGAACGAAATTCGCCAAATGCATATTCGCTCTCATCGTAATTTATGTCGTTGCTTATAAATTTTGGTGTTTTTACAGCTTGTGAAATTTTGCTTACATTTCGCGCACCTAAAACAAAATCCACATATGGCGCACGGCGAAAAATTTCAGAACCAAGATGGCTTGCTGTGCAACCGCAAACGCCGATTTTTGCACCAGCTTTTTTTGATTTTTCAAACGCGCCAATCTCGCTAAATAGCTTATGCACCGGCTTTTCCCTGACAGAACATGTGTTTATTAAAATAAGATCAGCGTCTTGTAAATTTTGTGTAAGTTCGTAGCTATCGCTAAGCTCAGCGATGATATGCTCACTATCACGAGTATTCATCGCACAGCCAAGAGTTTTTATGTAGAGTTTTTTCAAAGAATATGTACCTCATACATATATTCATTCTCATCTAGTCCGTATTTTACGACGCGATGATATACGCTAAGCCCTTTTTTTTCAAAAAATTCAATCACTGCGATTAGATCTTTGTGTGAATTTTCTCTATCAAAATAAAAAATTTGTTGCCCAGTTTTTTGCATCTCTTCTTCAACCTCTTCTAATGAAATTGTCTTTGGAGTAGCGCTTAATTCATTTCTAGCTATTTTTAATTTCATGCTCTCATCCTTACCATTAAAATAGTGTTTTTTAAATTCGGGAGTATAGCCAAAATAAGGTAAAAAAATTTTGAAATTCAAAAAAAATAAAGATAAGAATAGTATAATAGCCGACCTTACAAAATTTAACTTCAAATTTTAGCTTTCACAAAAGGAAATTTTAGCAAAATGGAAAAAATAACAGATATCATAGAATCAATCGCTAATGAGAAAAATTTGGACGCCGCAGATGTAAAAGAGCGAGTAATTACAGCTTTTTTATGCACAGCAAAGCGTCTTTTTGGCGAGGAATACGAATACAGCGCGCACATTGATAGCGAAACAAAAAATATCAAGCTATTTCAAACACTAAAAGTCGTCGCAGATAATGACGAACAAGCTGATGAGAGCAAACAATTTATCACACTTTCAAAGGCAAAAGAGCTAGATGAGAGTGTCGAGATTGGTGATGAGATTAACTACAATATAAATATCGAAGATTTAGGGCGCACAGCGTCAATGACTTTGGCAAAAGAGCTAAATTATCAAATTCAAAATTTACTTCGCGAAAAGCTTTTTGAGCAATACAATTCAAAAATAGGAAATTTAGTTTTAGCAACCGTTACAAGCATTGATGAAAAAGACAACACACTCTATTTTGACGTAGATGATTTAAAAGGTTTCATGCCACTTAAAAATCGTATAAAATCCGCCAATCCCGATTTAAGCGATAAATTTAGCGTAGGCGATACAGTGCGCGCTATAATTCGTCGCGTAAATATAAACCAGCAAGGAATCACTATAGAGCTTTCACGCACTTCGCCTAAATTTTTAGAGGCACTTTTGGCGTCTGAGGTTCCTGAGATAAAAGATGGCAAAGTTATCGTAAAAGAGTGCGCTAGAATCCCGGGTCAACGCGCAAAAGTCGCACTCGTCGCACTTAGCTCATCAATCGATCCAATAGGCGCAGTTGTTGGCGTAAAAGGAACTAGAATAAATGCGGTTAGTGGCGAGCTTTGTGGCGAGATAATCGACGTCATAGAGTATTCTACTACGCCTGAAATTTTAGTCACCAGAGCGATGTCGCCAGCAATCATTTCAAGTGTTGAGATCAATGAAAAAAAGGCACATGTTTTCATAAACCCAGCGCAAAAAAGCAAAGCGATAGGCAAAAATGGCACAAATGTGCGCCTTTGTTCTATGATAACAAAGCATGAAATAGAGCTTCACGAAATCGAAGAACAAAAACCAAGCGAAGAAGAGGCGCTTAAAAACCTTCAATCCCTATTCAAAGATATTTAAAATTAAATTTTAGTGGTTAAAATTCGCGTCACTTTTTAATATTCATAATTATTAAGCATGTAAAATTTAACAGATATTTGCGATAATATTTATCATTTTTTAAGAGTAAAAGTTGCATAATTACGCGACATTTTACTATTAAAGGATAGATATGAAAAAACTTTTAGTGGCGATTTGCCCTTTAATTGCAGTTTCTGCGTTTGCATTAGACATAGATGAAGCTGGCGCGAAGGTTGTATTTACTGGATACAAAATGCAGAACAAAACGGCTGTTCCAGCTAGTTTTAAAAGTGCAAAATTAACGTTTGTCAAAACAAGCGGAAGTGTGGCTGAGATTTTAACTGACGCTACAGCTCAAATTGATTTAAATAGCATTGATACAGTTAAAAATCCTGTTCGAGATAAGCATGTTAAAGAGATGCTTTTTGCAAATTTGGCTTCACAAGAAAGTAGCGGTAAAATCACATCTGTAACTGGTGATGACACAAAAGGCGAATTGAAAGCCACAATCAAGTTTAACAACGTAGAACAAGAGATCCCGATGACTTATGAAGTAAAAGATGGCAAAATCGTAGCCGCAGGTGCAATCTCACTTGAAAAAGATTTTGGCGCAAAAGATGCGTTTGAAAAATTTAGTTCAGAGAAGATAATCGCCGGACTTCACGGCGGTAAAACTTGGGAAGATGTTCAAATAGGTTTTGAAATTCCTGTAAAATAATCTGTTGTAATTTTAAAAATTTGTAATACAAATTTGAGTTAAAAATTGAATTTTAATCTCGATTTACAATGTTTTTGATATAAAACTTCTTAAAATTTGGTGAAATTTAATAAGTAAATTTTTCACCAAATTAACCCACGGAATTATTTTATTATGTTTGATTATTTCTATTGCTAAATTATTATTTTAAAAAGGTTCAATGAAAATTAATCAAATTTTCTCTATTTTAAATAATGTTAAATCTGGATTCATACTCTTTAAATTTAATAAAATTCTCTTTTTATCCATTTAATTTTACTTAATCCAAGCTTTGCATAACCGCATACATTCTCAATACGATTTATGAGTAAAATCACTATTTGAATGTTTTGTTATCAAGTAAATCAAAGACACATAATCTAGCAATAAAGACAAATCGCACTGAATAAATACTGCTCAACCGCAATAAATCGGCATAATTTAATTTTGCAAATATTATATTGCGTCCGTGCCACGCCTTTTAAACATACCAAAAAGCTCACATGTCTTTCTATTTTGATTTGAAAATAACTTTCATCAAACTCTATCTCACTTTGAAAAATTAATATTTTTCGCACTTTTTGATATGCCTAGGTTTTTCTAAAAATTTTATATAGATTTGTTTGTGAAATTTAGTTAAATTTGATATTTTTTGAGCTTGTATGCCATTGCGAAGTGCCAGAAAATCTCTTTAAATTTAGCTCCAAAATTTCATGAGTTTGACTCAAAAAAACTTGAAATTCACATAATGTTTGCAATCGTTGAAAAAACGCTTTGAATGTTTTTAGCTTGTTTTAAGAACTAACATTTTCATATTTACGATAACATTTATCTTTTTTTAAGAGTAAAAATTGCATAATTGCGCCCTTATTTTTCAATAAAAGGATAAAAATGAAAAAACTTTTAACGGCTATTTGCCCTTTAATTGCAGTTTCTGCGTTTGCGCTAGATATAGATGAAACTGGTGCAAAAGTAACATTTGCTGGTTACAAACTACAAAGTAAAGTTGCAGTTCCTGGTAGTTTTCCTGGCACAAAATTTAAATTTGCAAAAACTAGCGGTAGCGTATCTGAAATTTTAACAAATACTACAGCACAGATAGATTTAAATAGTTTAGATACTACAAAAAATCCAGTTAGAGATAAGCATATTAAGGAATTTCTTTTTGATCATTTTTCTACAAAAGAGAGTAGCGGTAAAATCGTATCAGTAAATGGCGATGATACAAAAGGTGAATTAAAAGTGGCTATTAATTTCAATAATAAAGAGCAAGAAGTTCCTATGACTTATGAAGTAAAAGATGGCAAAATCGTTGCAACGGGGACTATTATGTTAGAGAGTGATTTTGATGCAAAAGATGCATTTGAAAAATTCCGCTCAGAAAAAATCATCGTAGGACTTCACGCGGGTAAAACCTGGGATGAAGTTATGATAGGTTTTGAAATTCCTGTTAAGTAATCTATAATCTCATTTTTACGATATCTTTTGACGCAAAACTTATAAAATTTGGTGAAATTCAATGAGAGAATTTTAACCAAATTTGCTTGAAAATTGTTTTTGTTGTATAAAATTTAAACTCAAAAATTACCAAAATATACTTAATAAAATCATTAAATTTTTAAAGTTTATTTAATAATAAATCTCATATAATTTGCGCTTTTATCTTTTTGATAAGGATTATATTTATGAATAAAGCCATAAATTTTTTATCTATTTCAATCTGTTTGAGTGCTCTTTTAGGTGCCGATGAAAAAGCAAAAATTACAAAAGAAATTCAAACTCCAAGCAAAATTCAAAGCGCAAAGTTAAAGCAAGTATCTGTTATCGGTAAAATTGATAGCGAAATTCACCCATTTTCACAAACTGGTGCTGTTAGTTCACGCGCGATTTTTGACAAACAACAAGGTCTAGACTCAATCATTCGCTCCGTCCCAGGTGCCTATACGCAAATCGATAATTCGCAGGGCACAATCAGCACAAACATACGCGGGATGAGCGGTTTTGGGCGCGTAGATACAAAAATAGACGGCGTTACGCAGACATTTTTTGGCACCTCGACCGCATCGACTAAATTTCATCAAAATCCATACTCTAGTTCAAGCTCTACAAATGCGTTTGGCGCGATGATAGATCAAAATTTTCTAACCTCTGTCGATATTGAGCGCGGATCTAGCTCAAGCAATGGCAACGCGCTAATGGGTGGGGCAAATTTCCGCACGATAGATGTAGATGATATCGTAGCGCACGATGAAATTTGGGGTGGTTTGACTAAGTTTAGTTACGGAACAAACGGCATCGGACCAAGCTTTATGAGCTCTGTTGCCGCGCACTTTGCACCAGAAAATTCCGAGCAAAAATTTGGCGCACTTTATGGTTATAGTTTCCATAAAAAGACGCAAAATTATAAGCGTGGTGATAAAAAAAGCACAAACGACCCACTCCATCCAAATTTAGATGATGAATATGTTTCTCAAATAGACGATCAAGCGCGTCTTAAACAAAAACCAAATTCCCACCTTTTCAAACTAGAATATTCGCCAAATTCCGCAAACGCAATGAAGGCGCAATATCGCAAATTTGACAACACGATCGGCGGTCGCAAAATGCTTTCGGACACCTATCAATACGAATATGAGTTTAATCCTGATGCAAATTTGATCGATATTAAATTTCTCTCTTCTTACAACACATCAAAACAAAATTTCACAAACGATGAAGAGTCAATCGCAGGAAAATCTATAAAAGATATATTAAAAGGCGGGGATTTAACCACAAAAAACAGAGCTCTCACACTAGAATTATCAAATACAGCGCGGTTTGAAAGTGGCGAATTTAGCTTTGAACAAACCGTCGGAATCAACTTTTTAGACAACAAATATATGAGCTCTTTTAATGAAAAAGAGTTCTTCAAAGACAACAAAAACGGCACGTGGGCATTTGCGCCAAGCGGTCGTTCAAAATCTATGACTTTTTATCTAAATAGCACTTTAAGCTACGATATTTTCACGCTCGGCATCGATTTAAACCGCGCGCAAGTCACGCTTAATGGACATAAACCAGAGTGCCTTAACAGAAAAAATTGCTTTCCAAATCGCGGTCTTGATATCAACAAAAAATTCAGTTTAAATAACGGCAAAATTTCTTTTTCAACCAAATTTGATGAGCTTTTTGAGCCATTTATTAGCTACGCTGTTACTTCGCGCGCACCAAATGTGCAAGAGATGTTTTTTGCTAGCGATGGTGGCGATAGCGTAAATCCATTTTTGCGCCCAGAACACGCTAAAACACGCGAAATCGGCTTTAATTCTCTTAAAAATGGGCTTTTTAGCGATAGCGATATGTTTGGCTTTAAAATCACATATTATCAAAGCAAAATTAGGGATTTTATATACAATAGAAGGTTTTATATTGCTCCGCAAGATCCAAACAACACCAATACGCACTATCTTAGTGTAAATTCGCAAAAAAAGACTAAATTTAGCGGGACAGAGATGGAAATTTACTACGATAATGGCGGATTTTTTGCAAAAAGTGCATTCACAAAGCAAAAAACAGACCAAATTACAAACGAAACTTCGAGCGGATATGGCGGCTCATTTGGCTACACTCAGATTCAAGAACTGCCAAAATATTATGGAAATGTAGAGCTTGGCGGGCGATTTTTGGACGAGAAGATAACACTTGGAATGAATGCAAAATTTAGCGGACCATCGTATCGCGTAAGTCTAAATGAAGATGACAGAAAAGGCAAAACAGGCACAAAAGAGGACTATATTAGCGAACTAAACAAAGAAAAATTGCCAAAAATCCCTACTATTTATGATGCTTATGCGACGATAAAAGTGCGACCGAATTTCACAATTCGCGCCGAAATTCAAAATGTTTTTAATAAAAATTATATCGAGACGCTTGATGCGTTAAATGGCTCACAATCGCAAAAAGGATACGACGAAAAAAGCGATAGTTACACTTATACTTTTGATAACTATGCGCGCGGACGGACGTTTTATTTAGGATTTGAATACAAATATTAATCAAAAAAACCGCGCTCATAAATGAAAAATTTGGGTCAAATTTTAGCCGAATTTGCCCCAAAATTTCTTAATTTATAACAAAACAATCATAGATAAAATTTCCCAAAAACAACATAAGTATTTCAATATATAAAAGAAGTATTAAATTTTTAACTCTCTTTTTTGCATCAGATGTTTTGTTTTACATAACTTAGAGATTTTTAAAAAATAACAATAGCATTTAAGTTTTTAAACACGACAAATTTTAGAAATTTACACATTAATATTCATAAAGAAGATAAGTTTTGTCTCTAATCTAGTATTATTTAAAAAAAATTAGTATAATTCTCGCTTTGAAATTTAAATTTTTGGAGCGTAGAATGAGAATTTTTACACTGATTTTTTTGATGTTTTTTACAGCAAATCTCTTTGCGACGACCGATATGCTCGGGCGCGATGTAGATACTAGCAACACGGAAAAAATTTACTTTTTTGGTCCTGGCGCGCTTAGGCTTGGGACGTATCTTGGGCTGCACGCAAAAATCGTCGGCATTGATGAGATCGACACAAAATCGCCAAATTTAGTGCCTTATAGAGCTTTTTTAAAACACAAAGGCATCTTAGATAGCGCAAAAATAATCGCTGCTGGCGGTCCTGGAAAGCTCCCTAGCAAAGAAGCGGTTATCAAAAGCGGTGCGAAGCTAATTGTGATGGCAAATTTTAAAAAAGACGTGGTGGAAAAGTTCGCCAGTAGCGTAAAAATCCCCGTTTTTGCGATAAATGACACGCTTGAAATTGGTAATGAAAGCCAGATAAAATTTTTCGAAAAATCAATCAAAGCACTAGGCGAAGCTACCGCCACAACTGCTCGTGCTGATGCGCTGATTAAATTTATGAACGAGCAAAAAGCGAAACTTTTGGGGCTAAATTTGCCACAAAAAGATGTCTATATTGGTGCTTTAGGTTTTAAAGGTGCGCACGGAATTGGCGGAAGTGCGCCATATTTTCCACCATTTGAGCTGCTTGGATTTAAGAATAAATTTCATAACCCTATCGCCGATAATCACTTAACAATATCTTACGAAGCTCTCTTAAAAGCCGATCCTACCTACATATTCATCGATATTGGCGGGAAAAAAATAGTTGATGATGAGGTTGCAAAACACACGATTTTAAAAGATCTTAGTGCATTTAAAAATAATAACGTTTTTTATTTACAAAGCTATAATCACTATGCCACAAATCTAGAAAACACATACATAAACGCATGGAAAATAGCCGAAATTTTTGGCGCTAAAGTCGATTTTGAAGCACAAAAAAATGCGATTTTAGAGGCATTTTTTGGTGAAAGCTGGTAAATTTGTGTGTAAATTTAAAATAAATTTTATGCAAAATTTGACCATGTTTTTTAATGCTAATGCAACTAAAATTCAGGCTAAATTTGATGAAATTGGGCGCAAATTTCGCCTAAAAATTTGACAAAAAATGAAAATAGTTTTGTTTTTGCTTTTGCTGTTTGCCATATTTGTTATATCGCTTTGCGTTGGCAGTGATGGGCTAAATTTTAGCGATCTATTGGCGTTTTCAAACGATGATTTAAACGGCAAAATTATGCGCGAAATCCGCCTACCACACACGCTAGCTGCGCTAATTTGCGGGGCAGCTTTAGCACTTAGTGGCGCGGCGATGCAGTCTATTTTCAAAAACGCCCTAGCCTCGCCATACACTCTTGGAATATCGAATGCTGGGGCATTTGGAGCTAGTTTTTACATAATATTTTTACAAGAAATTCCATTTTTATCAATCGAAATTTCGGCCTTTATTTCGGCTTTTTCTTGCATTTGCGTGATGATGTTTTTGGCGCGTTTTTTGGCTATGGCGTCACTTGTGCTTTTTGGCATCGGGCTTGGCGCGTTTTTTGGCGCGGGGGTTATGTTTTTGCAATTTTTTGCAGACGACACAGATATCGCAACGACGCTATTTTGGACTTTTGGGGACATCAGCAAGGCAACTTTTAGCGCAAATTTAAATATTTTTGCCATTTTTGTGATCGCCACTGTGATTTTTAGCTTAAATTATTGGAAATTTGACGCGCTACATTTTGGAGATGACAAGGCGCAAACACTTGGCGTAAATGTCAAATTTTTTCAAATTTTAGTGCTATTTTGGGCGACTTTGCTTAGCACGCTTTGTGTTTGCTATTTTGGGATCATTGGTTTTATCGGGCTCGTTGCGCCACATATTATTAAATTTAGCTTGGGGTTTTCGCACAAAATTTTGTTTATTTTCAGCGGACTTTGCGGTGCGATAATGCTAGGCGCAGCAGATATTTTATCAAGGTTAATATTTGCGCCAGTGATTTTGCCAGTTGGAATTTTAACCGCATTTTTAGGCGTTCCTTTGCTTTTGTTTTTATTGATTAGGAAAATTTAGTGATTGAAATTGTAAATTTAAATGTCAAAAAAGGCAATAAATTTTTACTAAAAAATATAAATTTAAAAGTAGAAAAATTTGGTTTAAACGGAATAATCGGAGCAAATGGTGCAGGAAAATCTACATTTTTACGCTCATTTTTAAACAAAAATTTAGATAGCAATTTTAAACAAAATTTTGGGCGTACTCTTTTACTTAACACAAAACAAAAAGATAAAAATTCAAGCGGAATTTATTTTAACGGCACAAATTTATGGGAGCTAAACTACAAAGAAAAATCCAAATTTATCTCGTTTTTACCGCAGTTTATGGAGTTTTTAGATATAGAAATTGATGAGTTTTTAACCCTTTCGCGCCGTAAATTTTGTGGCAATTTTTTAAGCAAAAAAGATCGCGAAAAAATCACAAAAATTATGAATGATTTTAATTTAAATACGATTTTACATGCCAAACTATCTACGCTTAGCGGTGGAAATCGCGCGAAAGTTTTTATCGCTGGAGCACTTTTAGAAGAGCCAAAAATTTTATTGCTTGATGAGCCTATTTCTCATTTGGATCCAAAAAATCAGCACGCTATTTTGAGAATTGTTCGAGATTTTGCGTTGCAAGAGCAAATTTTTGCGTTTGTTGTAATTCATGATTTAACATTGGCACTAAATTACACTCAAAATTCGCTCTTTTTTAAAAAAGGAGAACTTGTAAATTTTAAAGCAAACAGCGATATTTGCGCCGATGATTTGAGTGTGCTTTTTGATACAGAGTGTAAAATTTACGAATTTGAAGGCGAAAAAATAGTAACTTTTAAAGGATAAAACGCTCATTTTGCGCCAAAATATGATGCATTTTAGCAATGGCAAAGCTGTTTGAAATTTATAAAATATCAAATTTTAAAAAGCTAAAATTTTTAAAAAAAACAAAATAAACAGCAAAGACCCTGTTTTTGTGTTTTTTTAAAAACATAAAATTATAAACTTTATAGCGGTTTTGGCGACGTTTACTACAAAGTTAGAAAATACTTATAATATCAATAGCGTCTGCGATTTTAAATTTAACTCATTTAGTAGATTTGTTACTTTTATTAATTCGCGCTCTCTAAAATAAAATAAAAATTATTTATATGAGCGAATTTATCTTAGAGTTTTGCCATGCGATGCGCTAAAACTGCGTAATCTGCCAAGCCACCGCAAGCTTTTAACAGCCAAAAACAGATAATACTCTCGCCCTAAACCGTCAAATTCCATCAATATTAGCCTGCCACCCTTATGACATAAAAACTCTTATTTCTACAAGATTTTATATAGAGTTGCTTCTGAAATTTTATAAATTTGATATCTTTGATGCTTTTGTATTTTGCGTAAAATGCTTTAAAAATTTATCTAATTTTTTAAAAATTTAAAAACAAAATATACTTTTTTTAATCTGCAAAATTAAAAATTTAAGCGCGAGATGTTAAGAAATTTAAACTTATCAAAAACAGCACAAATTTTAAGTAAATTTGCACTTTATTCTGCCAAAATTTCTAAAAATCAGACAAAACAAGCGCACTTTAAATCACCAAAATCAATGCAAAACTATTAAATTTTAGAGATTTATAGTTGATTAAATACCAAAATTTTATCGGCAAACTTGCGCACAAAACGCTATAAATAGAAATTTATTCGCGCTCTTTAATCCACTCTTGCATCTTTACAACAGCTATATTTACGCTTTCATCGCTTGTTCCGCCAAAAGATTTTCGCGCATTTTTTGAGCTTATCAAGTTCAACGCCTCCATCGCCTTTTCATCAATTCGCTGATCAATTTTTTGCAAATCCGCAAGTTTCATCGCGCTTAAATCAACTCCTAAACTCTCCGCCAAACCTACGCAACGTCCCGTAATAAAGTGCGCCTCACGAAAAGCCACACCTTTTTCGCGCACCAAAAAATCTGCCAAATCTGTCGCGCTAAGATGCCCTTTTTCGCACGCTTTTTGCAAATTTTCACGCGAAAATTCACACGTAAGCAACATCTGGGTCAAAATTTCCACACTTTTTTTAGCGGTCTCAACGCTATCAAAAACACGCTCTTTATCCTCTTGCATGTCCTTATTATACGCAAGCGGAAGCGATTTCATCGTAGTTAAAAGCGCGATCAAATTTCCATAAACGCGCCCTGTTTTTCCGCGAATTAGCTCAGCGACATCGGGGTTTTTTTTCTGTGGCATAATTGAGCTTCCAGTTGAAAATTTATCGCTCATTTTTACAAAAGAAAACTCTTGCGAATTCCACAAAATAAGCTCCTCGCACAGCCTTGAAGTATGCATAAACAAAACCGAAATATTAAATAAAATTTCTAGCGCAAAATCACGATCACTCACACTATCCATAGCATTAGCGGTTGGCGCATCAAAGCCTAGTAGCTCAGCAGTTCGCGCGCGGTTTGTGGGGTGCGGGGTGCCAGCCATCGCGCACGCTCCAAGCGGACAGAGATTATTTTGCTTTGCAGAGGCGATAAAACGCTCATAATCTCTAGCAAACATATTAGCATACGCCATCAAATAAAACGCCAAACTCACAGGTTGAGCGTGTTGTAAATGTGTGTAGCCTGGCATCAATGTGTCAATATGTTTTGATGAAATTTGCGTAAGGGAACGTATCAAATCCAAAACAAACCCCGCTATTTCGCGCCCATTTTCTAGCACAAACATACGAAAATCAAGCGCGACTTGATCATTTCTAGAACGCGCCGTATGTAACTTACCCCCAATATTAGCACCGATAATCTCGCTAAGCCTAGATTCAATCGCCATATGAATATCCTCATCGGCGATTTTGAACTCAAATTTGCCGTTTTCAATCTCATCTTTTATTTGATTTAACCCGCGCGAAATTTCGCGAAAATCATCATCGCTAATAATCCCACACTCGCTAAGCATCTGTGCATGAGCTAGCGATCCGCGAATATCTTGCGCATAAAGCGCGTGATCAAAACCGATTGATGCATTAAATTCATCTAAAAGCGCACAACCTTCGTTTCCAAAGCGTCCGCCCCATAATTTTTTCATTATTGTCTCCTAAATTTGTAGATAAAAAAGCAAAAAAGTAGCAAAATCCCGCCCAAAACAGCTAAATTTTGCGCTGTAAATAGCGTGTAATTTTTCGTGCTGGTTAGATAAATTTTAATCTCTTCGCCATTTTGCGGTTTAAATTTTACGATTTGCCCTTTAAGTCCGTCGATTTTTATACGAATAAAATTTGCACCTATCATCTTAATTTCTGGCTTTTTAGTAAAGTTATAGCTCACGCTATATTTTTCTAACACGTCATTGCAATTTCGTGGATAAAAGTAAATTTCATACTCGCGCCCCGATTCCATCATAAGAAAGCTATCTGAAATTTGCGCTTGACTTTGGTTAGAATTTGCACCTAAAATTTTGCCATCCCGCACAACAAAATATGGACGATATGGCGTTTGCGTGCGAAATTTCCACTCAATCGTATGCGCCTCACCCTCTTTTTCATAATCAAATTTGGCGCGGTATTCGCTATCGTAATCGAAAACTTTACACGAAAAAAGTGCAAATTGTCGCTCATTTAATATCGAATTTGGATCATTTCTTTTATTAAGCAAAATCGTATCATCAAGGCGTTTGTTATCTTTAAAAATCGCAAAATCTTTAAATTTTATATCGCCATAATTGCGCGCAAACTCTATACTAACGGGATTTGACGTGATTTTACACTCTGGCAAAGGATCTGGAATCTCTTCGTTAAAATATGTTTGCACGTTATCACCGATTGGAAACTGCACGTAATTGGCGTTTGAAAATTTAAGCAACTTTTCATAATGCTCCGCACCTATTGCAAGGGATCTATTTTTGCAAAGTCCTGTAAGAAATTTACCATAACCTTCGTCACTTTTTAAATGAGAACAAAACTCATTTAAGCGCGAATTTCCCATATTAAAGACAAAATATCGCCCACTAGCGCCAAGCTGCGATAAAAACCCGATCTCGTCAATACTCATATCCAAAAAACCGAATCTATGATAAATCGCGCTCATTAGATCATTTATCGAGGCAATTTCGTCCTTTTGACCGCTTGAAACATTTTCGCTAATTTGAGAGTTGTATCCAGCAAAAAAACCGCGTTCAGATGGATTTGCGCCCGTAAAACCGCTCAAATTTGGCTGTTCGTTATGTGAAATTATGTCATTTTGCGCTAGATATTTTGCGTGATTAGCAGATGAAATTTCTAAATTTGGATTGGTGTTTAATGAGTTAAGCCCTGCTTCATAGCGCATACTATTTACATAACGTACAGCGCTATCATACACAACACCAGCTTTTGGCTCTTTAGCTTGTATTAGTTTGCTCTCATCTACATCAGAACAAGACGAGAGCAAAAAAATGAGAGAAAATAGACTAAATTTTTGGACCAGCTTTTGCAAACTCAACCCCAGCTTCAACATCTTCATAACGTTTGAAATTTTCTACAAACATCTTGGCAAGTTGCGCTTTTGTTGTTTCAAATTCATCTTTATTTTTCCAGCAATTTTGCGGATTTAAAAGATGCGTTTGCACACCATCAAGCGTTTTTGGGATAGCTAAATTAAACTTATCAAAATTTTCAAATTCGCAATCTTTTATGCTTCCATCTAAAATAGCATTGATGCACGTGCGTGTAGCTTTTATGCTCATACGCTTACCAACGCCGTATTTTCCGCCACTCCAGCCAGTATTTACCAAATAAACGCTAACGCCATGCTTGTCGATTTTCTCGCCTAAAAGTTTGGCATAAACGGTCGGATGTAGTGGCATAAATGGCTCTCCAAAACACGCACTAAATGTCGCTACAGGCTCTTTTATCCCGCGCTCAGTGCCTGCGACTTTTGCTGTATAGCCACTAAGAAAATAGTACATTGCTTGCTCTTTTGTGAGCTTTGCAACAGGCGGCAAAACACCAAAAGCATCAGCCGTAAGAAAGATAATATTTTGCGGATGAGAACCGCTAAGCGTTGGTTCGTGATTTTCGATATGCTCAATAGGATAGCTTACGCGTGTGTTTTCTGTTTTTGACGAATCAGCATAATCTACGACGCCATTTTCATCGGCGACTACGTTTTCTAAAAGTGCGTTGCGTTTGATTGCGCCATAAATTTCAGGCTCAGAATTTGGATCTAAATTTATACATTTTGCATAACATCCACCCTCAAAATTAAATACGCCATTTTCATCCCAGCCGTGCTCGTCATCGCCGATTAATTTACGATGCGGATCGGTAGAAAGTGTGGTTTTACCGGTACCACTAAGCCCGAAAAACAGAGCTGTATCGCCATTTGCGCCGATATTTGCCGAGCAGTGCATACCCATTTTACCCTCTAGTGGAAGCCAGTAGTTCATCATGGAAAAAATGCCTTTTTTCATCTCTCCGCCATACCATGTCCCGCCAATTACGCCGATGTTTTCTTCTACATTTAAAATAACAAAAACTTCGCTATTTAATCCATCTTTTTCGTAGTCGCAATTTACACATTTGCACGCATTATAAAAGACAAAATTCGGCACAAAATTTGCAAGCTCGTCGGCATTTGGACGAATAAACATATTTTTTACAAAGTGCGCTTGCCACGCAACTTCTGTAATAAAGCGGATATTTTTTCTACTTGCCAAACTAGATCCGCAAAAGGCGTCTTGAACATATAAATTTTTGCCACTTAATCTATTTTTGGCTAATTTTAAACACTTTTCAAAAAGCTCTTTGCTGATTGGGCAATTTATATTTCCCCATGCGATAAATTTCTGGCTTGGGTCTTGGCGAACAAAATACTTATCTTTAGGGCTTCTACCAGTAAATATACCGGTATCAACCATAAAAGTACCATTCGCACTAACTCTACCCTCTTGATTTTTAATCTCATGATTAAACAACTCATCATAACTAATATTGTGATAAATTTCTTTTATATCTTTTAAACCTAGCTTTTCTAGCTCGTCGTTTATCATTATATTTTCCTTTTAAAATTTGAAAAATTATTTAAATTTCGCCAGCACTTCACCAGCTTCAACACTTTTACCAGTCTCAATAAGAACATCACCTATGATGCCAGTTTTTGGAGATTCAACAGGAATTTCCATTTTCATCGCTTCTAAAACGATAATTTGCTGACCTTTCTTTACACTATCGCCTGGTTTAATTAATACTTTAAAGACATTTCCGGGCACATCTGCGACGATTTCATCTTCATTACCAGACGCGCTTACGCCTTTACTTGCTTGTGTTTCGCAATCTTTAGCCATGGATTTTGCCTTTTCAAGAGAGACCGAAAAACGGTTTCCATTTACTAAAACATTGTAACCATTTTTATATTCATCAACACAAACGGCGTATTTATTTCCATTTATTACTACATTATAATTATTTTCGTTGCTTAGCTGATTTTTTCGGACCATAACTTTGCCGTTGCCTTTTAAAAATACTAGCCCTTTTTCTTTGCAAGCTAAAAATATGAAGATATTTTCTTCTGTTGCCTCAATACCATTTTGTTTTAATGTATCTTTTGCAAATTCAATAGATTTTGTCTTATCGGCGTCTGCGATGTCTATCGCGCTTTGTGTTGTTGGGGCTAAATTTAGCTGTTTTGAAGCCAATTCGATAATTTTTTCATCAGGTTTTACAGGAGTTTTACCAAAATATCCTAGCACCATTCTGCCATATCCTTCGGCTATTTTTTGCCATTTGCCAAAGATTACATTATTAAAAGCTTGTTGGAAATAAAACTGACTAACAGGCGTAACAGATGTGCCAAACCCGCCACACTCTACGACCTCTTGCATCGCTTTTATAACCTCTGGAAATTTAGAAAGGATATTATTATCTCTCATCATTTGAGTATTGGCAGTAAGCGCGCCTCCTGGCATCGGAGAAAAGGGAATTATCGGGCTTACACGAGTAGCCTCCGGTGGTAAAAAATACTCTTTTAGACAATCTTGCAATACATCTTCATACTCTAAAATTTTATTAATATCAAGGCCTAAATCATAATCCTTGCCTTTTGTTGCGTGAAGTAAAGTTAAAATATCTGGTTGACTTGTACCGCCACTTACTGGGTGAGCCGCCAAATCTATCCCATCAACACCAGCTTCAAGTGCAGCAAGATAGCACGCCACGCTAACACCAGCTGTCTCATGCGTGTGTAAGCGCACATGAGTGCCCTCTGGAAGTAGTTTTTTAGACATTTTTATAGTTTCATAGACTTTTTGCGGGCTACTTGTGCCACTTGCATCTTTAAAACACACGCTATCAAATGGGATCTCTTCTTTTAAAATTTGTTTTAAAATCATCTCGTAAAATTTAGAATCGTGTGCGCCGTGGCATTTTGGCGGTAGATCCATCATTGTGATTGTAATTTCGTGTTTAAGACCATATTTTTTGATACATTCGCCACTAAATCTTAAATTTTCAACATCATTTAATGCATCAAAATTTCGTATTGTGTTTGTGTTATGTTTTGCGAAAAGTTTAGCGTGAAGGTCGATTATTTCGCGACTTCCTGTATCTAGCGTTACGGTATTTATTCCGCGCGCAAGAGTTTGTAAATTTGCATCAGCCCCAGCCTTTTCGCGAAATTTATCCATCATCAAAAATGCATCTTCATTTGTATAAAAATATAGACTCTGAAATCGCGCCCCGCCACCAAATTCAAAGTGTCTAATATCTGCATAACGCGCCGCCTCAACAGCTGGCAAAAAATCATCCATCAAAACTCGCGCACCAAAAACAGATTGAAAACCATCACGAAAGGTTGTATCCATCACATCTATAACTTTTTTAGCCATCAAAAACTCCTTAAACTTATTTTTTTATCAAAGTATAAACACTAATTGTTATTATGACAATAGGGACGATAAATTTCAAAACAAAGAGCCAAATTTCAAAACTTTTTTTGGACATAAATGTCTCAAACAACGCATAAAGTTTTTCTTTATTCATCACCCAACCGACAAAAATACTAAACACCAAAACGCCAATTGGCATAAAAATATTTGAAGTAATAAAATCTAAAATATCAAAAAATGCAATCGATTTTTCATTGCCAATAGCGCCAGCTGGAATACTCAAAAATGCGCTCGTTTCCTTATAATATGAAAGCACGCACAAAAGCCCCAAAATATAGACAAAAACGCCAATAATCAATATGGATTTTATACGAGTAAATTTAAATTGATTTATAAAATATAGCACCATCGGCTCTATCATCGAAACAGCAGATGTGATTCCAGCAAAAAGCAAAGAGATAAAAAATGCAACCGCGATATAATTTCCGCTTGCGCCAAGCTCTGAAAACAGCGATGTAAGCGAAATAAAAATAAGGCCAGGTCCGTCACTAGCTGGCTGACCTGCAACTATCGGAATAAACGTAAAAACGATAAGTCCCATCAAAATACTAACAACCAAATTTATTAGTATTATAAACATTGTAGAGCGGGTCAAATTTGAATTATCAGGCAAACTAGAACCATAAGTAAGCACCGTGCCAACGCCCATAGATAGCGAAAATAGCGAGAGTCCGAGTGCTTGTAAGATTATATTTGGATCTAACATTTTGGAAAAATCAGGAATAAAGAGAAATTTTAGAGCGTCTATAAAATGATCGCCTTGAAAAACAGAATATATCACAATAGCTACAAGCAATATAACAAGCAACGGCATCATCCATAAATTCAGCTTTTCTATACCACTTTTAATACCGCGCGCAACAGAGTAAAAAACTATAAGAAATACGATTGTAAAGCATAAAAACGCGCTAGTAAAATTTGAATAAAGTAAATTTTCAAAGACACCCCCAGCCATTTCCTTACTCGGCAAAGCGGTAAAACCAAGACAAACATAGTAAAAAATCCAACCAATAACCAACATATAAAAAGATGAAATAAAAATAGCCGTAAGCATAAAAAGCCCACTCATAGACCACGCTTTTTTATGAGATGGCGCTAGTTTAAACATAGAATTTGCCACGTCGCTTCTAGCAATGCGACCAATCGCGAGTTCAGCCATAAATGCAACAATAATTATTGTGAAATTTAAAATCAAATAAAGTAATATAAAAGCTGAGCCGCCATTATTGCCTGTCATCGTTGGAAATTTCCAAGCATTTCCTAACCCAACAGTGCTTCCTGCCATAGCTAGAATAAAACCTAATTTGGTAAATTTTTCGACCATTAAGGAACCTTTTTTCAAAAAAAATTGCGGAATTGTATCAAAATTAGCTTTATAAAAACTTTTTCGAAATTTAAAATCAAAAAAAGTTTTTTTAAACAAAATAAAAGTTTATATTTTATAAAATCGCGCCTTACGTTTTCAGATAGTAGGGGACGGATCCGAAATTTGAGGCGAATTTTTTAGGGAGAATTTATATGAAAAAAGTTCTATTTTTACTTTTTGCATTTGCAAGCGTCTCTTTTGCTGACGATATGAGTGGCAAAGTTATGTTGGCTTCTTATTCAGCATTAGCTGCTGGTTTGGTTTTAGGTATTGCTGCACTTGGTGGCGCGATCGGTATGGGAAATGCGGCTTCAGCAGCACTTAGCGGTATCGCTAGAAATCCAGGTCTTTCTGGCGCATTAGTTAAAAACATGTTTATCGCGTTAGCGATTATTGAAGCGCAAGTTCTTTACGGCTTTGTTGTAGCGTTAATCCTACTTTATTTAAATCCATTATTCGCACAAATCGGATAATTTTTGCCGACGTTATGTCGGTTTTTTGCGATCGTGGTGGAACGGTAGACACGCTACTTTGAGGTGGTAGTGCCAGTTTGGTGTGCGAGTTCAAATCTCGCCGATCGCACCATTTAA
>CAUUFG010000004.1:0-33761 GCA_963544335.1 uncultured Campylobacter sp. | reverse complement strand
TTTACATTCATCAATGAAAATTTGGTGTTAATTTTAGTTATAAAATTTATCTTGCAGCTATAAAAATGCCAAATTTCAATGTAAATTTTATATAAATTGGTAGTCGCTATTCGCTTTTTTGCTTTATTATCAAATGCGAGCAACAGTGGCAATTTTGAGAGTTTTTATGTCTGATAATTTTTGACTAAATTTTATTTTGGCTACATCTTTTGGAACGGATTTATTATCCATCTTACGCTTTTCATTGGTGAAATCATTTTTTATTAAGACAATTTCGCTCGTATTTTTAAACAATATTGAAATAATCCATCAATTTAACAGGCTATTTTGGATTTAAAATATTTCAAATCTTAGCACGGCAATTTTTGTATTATTAAATGAATTTCGTTTGTCAAATTTATAGCTCTTTATCATCTAAATTTTAAAATAGTTATTATATGTGAGTTTGCAAATTTCTTTATATAACAAACGCAATAAAATATTTTGTTCCAAAATTTGCTTTTGTTTTTACAGCGATAATTCGTTTAAAAAAGTGGTCGCATTAAAAAATTATCAAATTTACATATTTGTGTAGCGTCGAAATCCAAATTTTTTACTTTATAGTAGCCAAAAATCCCGTGTTGGTTTTGGATTTATCGATAGTTACGCATATTTTTGCAATGTTTTATCTGTTTTAAGTGGCTTGTTGCAATATTTACAAGCACCAATAATATAAATAATAAGCCTATTATAAATCTTTGTTATTGTTTTAAATTTATTCAACAGATAAAAATCTAAATTCCTAATATTAAGCAAAAAAGCTAATAATAAAAAATTTAGTCAATCGTAATATTTTAAAAAATGAATTTCAAACAAAAATTTTACTTTATCAGACTTGTTTTAGAATATATTTAAAATGTATTTTATTTATATACTTTGGAGATAATTATTAGAATAATTTCTTAAACTATTTTATTGTATTAGGCAATAATTTAATTAAAAAATAGACAAAATGATACAGGAAAAATTCCGCCAAAGATGGCGAAATTTAAAAAATTATTTTCTAAGTTCTTGAATCTTAGCAGCTTTACCACGCAAATCACGCAAGTAAAATAATTTTGCTCTTCTTACTTTACCACGACGTAAAACTTCAATTTTCTCAATACTTTCGCTATAAATAGGAAAAATTCTCTCAACACCAACGCTATTTGCGCCTATTTTTCTAATGATAAAGGTCTCATCAACACCATTTCCACGTCTAGCTATACAAACACCCTCAAAATTTTGAACTCTAACTTTGTCGCCTTCGTGAATTTTAACAGCAACTTTTAATGTATCACCAGCGCGAAAATCTGGAACCTTTTTCTCAGCGATTTGATTATTTTCAAACGCTTCAATAAATTTATTTTTCATTGTTTTCCTTTATTTGGCGAATTTTTATAAAGATCGGGCCTGAAAAATTGAGTCTTTGCAATCGCCATTTGATTTTTTAAAAAGCGGATATTAGCGTGATTTCCCTTTAAAAAGTCTGAAATAACCGGGATTTTTTCAAAAATATCAGGCTTTGTAAAAGAAGGAGCTTCTAAAATATCATGTTCAAAACTCTCAATTTCTAGCGATTCTTGATTTCCTAAAACTCCAACAACGTGTCTGCTAATTGCGTCACACATACAAAGCGCGCCAAGTTCACCGCCAGTCATAACAAAATCACCGATGCAAAAAAGCTCATTGCAATATCTCTCTACAACTCGCTCATCAATGCCTTCATATCGCCCACAAATAAAACATATATTTTTATATTTTGCTAGACGTTTAGCATCTGTGCCGTTGAATTTTTTTCCAACAGGCGTGAGATAGATAAAGTGTGTATCTTGATTTAAATTTTGCAGATATTTTATCGCACTCGCAATAGGATCTGGTTTCATCAAGAGACCAGCACCACCACCAATCATATAATCGTCTGTTTTTTTAAAACGATCTTGCGTAAAATCACGTGGATTTAGAAAAGAAATTTCAACTAATTTTTGCTCAAGCGCGCGATGTAAAATAGAGTCCATAAAGTACGGTTCAATTAAATTTGGAAATGTTGAAATAAAAGTAAATTTCATGATTCTTGCAATATTAATTTTGCGTATTTAGTGAATATTTTATGCTCTAAAAGAGAAATTTCACAAACATATTTATCAATATATGGAATAAAAAAAATCCTTGAAAAGCCAGATTCTACAAGACTTTCACTAGTTTGCACCTGAAAAAGATAACCGAATGAAATCTCTAAAATATCATCCACAATACCAAGAACTTCACCATTTTCACAAATTTCAAGTCCCAAAATATCAAAATAAAAAAATTCACCTTTTTTTAGTTTAATTCCACCTTTGGTTGCCTCTCTTGTTTGAAAAATAGTGCGATTTATAAGCACCTTAGCTAAATCTAAATCTGTATAATTTTTAAAAAATACTACTGAATTTTCACGATTAAAGCTACAAATTTCAAGAATTTCACCATTTTCTAGTAGAAATTTTGCGCCTTTTTTAAATTGAGTCGGAAAATCACTTAAATTATAAAGTCTTAAGCCACCTTTTAAACCGACTGTTTTACCTAGGCGCGCAACTTGCAAAAGCTCACTCATCAATAGCTTTCACTGTGATACGATAAGATTCGTTTTGTTTGGCTTTACACCCAATCAAAATTGTCTTTATCGCACTAATCATCTTTCCATCTCTGCCAATAAGCTTCCCAGTGTCTATCTTATCAACAAATACAATAATGTCATAGTAATTTTCATCAATCCTTATCTTTTTAACTCTGACTTGTTCCGGATATTCAGAGATTAGAATCACATAATTTTTTAAAAATTCTTCTACCATTATTTTGTAATTTGTGCCACTCTATCGCTAAGTTTTGCGCCTACGCCTTTCCAATAGTTTAATCTCTCAACATTAAATTTGACTATTTCTGGATTTGCCATTGGATTATAATAACCTAGAAATTCAATAAAACCGCCATCACGTCTTTTTCTACTATCAGTAACCACAATACGATAAAATGGTGATTTTTTTCTACCTGATCTTGTTAATCTTACAACTGTTGCCATACTTTCTCCTTAAAATTTATTAATTAGGGCTTTGTTATGAATAAAATTTTACCCATAAAAAAACCCTATTATTCAGGGTTTAAAACACTTTTATTTCTAACCATTGATGCTAAATTTCGCAAACTTTTACCATTTGAAAAACGTTTCGCAATTTTGCTTGCATTTGTAAATTGTTTTAAAAATCTGTTAACTTCAACCTGCGAAATTCCAGCTCCAGTAGCAAGTCTTCGCTTTCTAGAATTATTCAATAAATCCGGATTCTCGCGCTCTTTTGGTGTCATAGAATCAATCATTGCTTTTATATGTTTTATCTCTATCGAATTTTCTAAATCTATATCCTTAATTTGATTTGCCATACCAGAAAGACCAGGAATCATTCCAATCAAATTCTTCATATTGCCAAGTTTTTTCACACTTTCAAGCTGAGAGATAAAATCATTAAATGTAAATTCGCCTTTTTTTATCTTTTTACCAAGTCTCTTAGCCTCTTTTTCATCAAAAATTACACTAGTTTTTTCAACCAAAGTTGCCAAATCGCCTTCACCCATAATGCGACTAACAATTCTTTCAGGTATAAAACCTTCCAAATCCATAACTTTTTCGCCAGTTCCGACAAATCTAAGTGGAATATTTAGTTGTTTTGCAATGCCAAGAGCGACGCCACCTTTTGTATCAGCATCAAATTTAGACAAAATTACACCCGTAATTCCTAAATCAATATTAAATTTCTCAGCTGTTTTTACAGCATCTTGACCACTCATCGCATCTGCAACATAGAAAATTTCATGTGGCACAATAGTATTCTTAACATCTTTTAATTCGCTCATCAAAGTTTCATCAATAGCTAAACGCCCGGCAGTATCAACTAAAACAACATCATAAAGCTCTTTTTTAGCCTTTTCTAACGCATCTTTGGCTATTTTTACAGGGTTTTTTTCATCTAAATCAAAAAACAGATCAATCTCATTTGTTTCACAAAGCTGACGCAACTGCTCAACGGCTGCTAATCTTTGCAAATCACATGCAACAACAAGCACCTTTTTTTTGCGAAGTTTTAGATAAACGGCAAGTTTCATAGTAGTAGTTGTTTTTCCGCCACCTTGAAGACCAGCCATTAAAACAATCGTAGGTGCAACAGGCGCAAAAACAAAGCCTTGATTACCCGGCGCTGTTAAAACAGATGTTAAATTTCTACTAATAGCATCTAAAAAACTCTTTTGTCCAATGCCATTTTCTTTTACTTCATTCTCAATTAAATTTAATAATTCTTTTGTTACTTTGTGATGAACATCTGATTTTAAAAGTGCCTTTTTAAGGGTATCCATTGCATTTTTAAGAGCTTTTTCATCATCAATTGTTTTTAGCTTATTAACAGCTGATTTAAATGATTCACTAATCTGTTCAAACACTATCTATGCCTTTTTGAAAAATATAAAGTTCGCGATTATATAACTAAATTTCTTAAAACTCTTTAAAAAGCCATATTTTTTGAAATTTCAAATCCAAGAAAAGCAAAGTCTTGCGGAATTTCAGCACGGAATTTATATCCTAAAATTTCAGTCTCAAAAGAGTGCAGATATAGCCTTTTTGCGATGTTTTTTGCATATTTTTCATCGCCTATAACAAAGTGATTTACGCTTTTAGCATGCACGCGAATTTGATGAGTACGACCAGTTGTTATCATGATTTTTGCGAGCGTTTTTTTACCACTTAACATCAATGGAGTGATGGTTGTGAGTGCTGTTTTGCCATTTGGAGAAATTTTAGAAAAAGCTACGCCACCGGTTTTAATTGTCAAAATAGGCGAATCAACAACGATATCTTCTGCAACAATCCCATCAAGCACGGCAATATATGTTTTTTTAACATTCAAATTACGAAATTCGCGTATCGCTTTTTGACGAAACTCATCATTTTTTGTAAGTAATAAAACACCACTCGTCTCTTTATCCAGTCTATTTAAAAGCGCGAAATTAAAGCACTCTTCTACGCTTTGAGAGGTCAAAAAAGCCGGCTTATCAATTGCTAAAATATTATCATCTTCAAAAATTATTTTAGGCGTAGCTATTTTTTGCACTTTAAATGTTGTATTCACGTTCATTTGCGCCCTAGCAACAACAATTTTGCGCCCGCTAGCACTCACCACACCAGCGTCAATTAGGGCTTTTGCTTCGTTATTTGAGATGTTTTCTTGCGCCGCTAAAAGTTTATAAGCTTTTTCTTGATTCATAATTTTTCCTTAATTAAATTTATAAATTTTTCTCTGTCAAATTTATGTAAAATTTTGCTGTTTTTGCGCGGTTTTCGTAAAATTTCATCTAAATTTTGCGCCGAGGCAAATTCTATATTTTCCACGCATTCAAAAAGCGATTTTTGGTTAAAAATATACTCTCCGCTGATGATTTTTGCCCCAAATTGCGCGATTTCGATTGGATTATGCCCACCAATTCCATCTACAAAACTCCCACAAAGCACCGCCGTATCGCAAACTGAGTAAAACTTAACCAACTCGCCTAGAGTATCTAGCAAAATACAGCGAGATTTTAGCCCCAAATTTTGCGTAAAACGCTCATAATTTAGCCCATTAGCACTAGCCCATGCGCAAAATTTGGCGTGTGCGTATTCAAATGCTTCTGGATGGCGTGGCGCAAAAATGTAAATCGTGCCATCTTGCGGGGTTAAATTTTGCAAAATAAGTTCAATTTCATTTTTATGAATGCTAGCGATTACAACCAAATTTCTATCTAAAATTTTCAAATTTGAAACTAAATTTTTGTCAAATTTTCTCAAATTTGTATCTAAATTTAGATTGCAAATTTGACTAGATTGCGCGCTGGGTTTATAAATTTCGCCCAAATTTGCGCTTTTTACATTACCCCAAATTTCCACATTTTTTGCGCCTAGTTCTCTTAAACGCACTGCGTCTTTTTTGCTTTGCGCCATCACTAGATCTATATTTGCAAAAATTTTGCGATATAAAAAAGCAAATTTGAGATATTTTGGATACGATTTATCACTAATTCTAGCATTTAATAAAATCGTAAAAGCACCATTTTTACGGGCGTAGTAGAATAAATTTAGCCACAATTCAGCCTCAAAAACAATCAACACACGCCTCTTTTTTAGCCAAAACGGCAAAAACAGCTCAAATGGCAAAAAGCGCACATCGCGCCTCAACTTTTGCCCCGCTTCAAAACCAGTTGCACTCGCAACACTAAGGACGCTTTTATCAAATTCTTCTAGCAAAAAAGCAATAGAATTTACTTCCCCCAAACTACACGCGTGGATATGAATTTGCGGATTGAAAAAAGGTGGATTTTTGTATAGAAAAAACCGCGCAGGCAGGGATTTTCTATACTTTTTTTTAAAAGTTAAAATAAGCACAAAAGGTGCAAAAACAATCCAAATCGCAAAAGCGAAAAGATTATAAATCACGCCCTATTCCGCTTCTTTATACAAAATACGCCCGCAATGAGGACAAGTAATAATATCGTCGCTTTTTAAAATCGACATGTAAGTTTTATCATTTATTTTCATATAGCAACCATAACAAGCCTGCTTTTTAACAGGTGCGACGGCTGAATTTCCAGCCCAAATTTTGATTTTTTCATAAAAAGAGATGATATTTTTATCCATTTTTTCCAAAAGTGCATATTTTTTAGCTGAAATTTTCTCTTTTTCTGCATTTAATTTGGTCTCTTTTGTGCCATAATCTTTTGAAATTTTGACAAATTTCTCCTCTAAAGCCTCAAGCTTTTCATTTAAAGCTTTTAATAGATCGTTTTTGATTTCTATATTTTTTTCAAATCTTGCAATGTCATCATTTGCGCTTTGAAGTTGCTCTTTTGTCACTTCTTCTTCGATATTTAGGGCTTTTAACTCTTTTTCTGTCTTAATCGCGCTAAGTTTTTTCTTGATATCTTTAAGTTTTGTAGAAAATTCTTTAATGTGTGTATCTGTTTGAGAAATTGAATTTTTCAACTCCTCAATCTCCGTGTTTGTTTGTAAAATTTGGGCTTGAACTTTTGAGATTTCGCTCTCTTTTTCACTTAAAACACCTTTTATTTCATTGATTTTAGGAATAAAATCGCTAATTTGTTTATCAAAACTAGACAATTCGACCAATTGTTCAAGATACTTATTCATTGTGTTCCTTTATTTTAATAATAATTAAATGGATTTTTTGAGTGCGCCATTATAACCGCAATTTGTTTTTTTTGCAAGAAATCACGCAGACAATCCCCAAAATAGCGCTCACTTTCAAAGTGTCCGATGTCGATTAAACTTACGCCATTTTCTAAATTTGATAGCGCGTCGTGATATTTTATGTCACCTGTTAAAAAGCAATCAACATCTAAATTTTTAGACAAATCCATACCACTTCCCGTGCAAAGTGCAATATTTTTGATCTGATTTTGAGCTTTAACAGCGCGCAAAAAATCTAAATTTAACTTTGATTTAATGTCTTTACACAACGTCTCAAAACTAAAATTTACGCGCATAAAGACCAAAAACTCGCGCTCATCATAAATTTCATATCCCAAAATTTTACTAGCCACAAAGTGATTTAAGCAGTGTTTGTCAAAATTTGTATGCATTGATATTAAAGAGATATTTTTTTGCACTAAATTTCGCACGATGTTTGCTGGAAATTTAGCAAAATTTAAAGACCTCAACCCACCAAAAATCAGCGGATGATGTGTGATTAAAAGCGAATTTGGCGCAATATTTAAAATCATATCGCTATCAACATCAAGCGCGACATAAATTTGATCAAATTCGCTCTGCATCATGCCGATTTGAAGGCCTGAATTATCCCAGTTTTCCGCATCCGCAAACGGCGCAATCTCATCTAAAATAGCGTAAATTTCGGCAATTTTCATAAGCTTTCTTTATACGCTAAAGCACAACTTTTGGCAAGTTCGCGAATTTTTAAAATGTAATCTTGCCTTTGCGTTACACTAATCGCCCCGCGCGCATCAAGCAGGTTAAAAGTGTGCGCCGCAAGCATACAATAATCATACGCAGGCAATGCTAAAAGCGTCTTACTCTCGCCATTTTCAAACTGCTCGCGACCGTTTTTTAAGATACTTTTGCACTCATCAAACGCGCTGTTAAATTGCGCAAAAAGTCGCGCTGTATCCGCCACCTCAAAGCTGTATTTTGAAAACTCATACTCGCTTTGTTTATGCACATCACCATAAGTGCTACCGCGTTCATCCCAGATGACATCATAAACATCGTCTTTGTTTTGCAAATACATAGCAAGTCGCTCTAATCCATAGGTAATCTCACCACTTACAACCTCGCAAGCGATACCGCCAACTTGTTGAAAATATGTAAATTGCGTAACCTCCATACCATCTAACCAGACCTCCCAGCCAAGCCCCCAAGCCCCAAGCGTCGGGCTCTCCCAGTTATCCTCAACAAAACGAATATCATGCTCTTTTAAATTTAAACCAAGCTTTTCAAGGCTTTTAAGATATAGCTCTTGTATATTATCCGGGCTTGGTTTTAAAATGACTTGAAATTGATAATACGCGCCAAGACGATTGGGATTTTCGCCATAGCGTCCATCTGTCGGACGGCGAGACGGCGCAACATAGGCGGCGCGCCAAGGTTTGTTGCCAAGAGAGCGCAAAAATGTCGCATTGTGATACGTCCCCGCCCCTGCTGGCATATCATAAGGTTGCACGAGTAAACAACCATTTTCGTGCCAATAGTTTTGCAACGTCAAAATAATCTGTGAAAATGTCATTTTTGTCCTTTATTAAAGATAAATTCTAAAAGCGTGAAGTTTAGCAAATATTAAATAAATTTGCTCGCGCTCAATTAAAAATTTGATCTTAAATTTAGTGCAAATTCGCACCGAATTTAAACTAAATTTCAAAGTCTTACTTCGATTTGCGCGCTATCACTCTCTACTGCTTTTATCATCATTTCGCGGTCGTTTTCAAGCTTTGCGGCTAATTCTGGATTATGTATAGCTAAAATTTGCACAGCCAAATATGCGGCATTTTTAGCCCCTGCTTTACCGATAGCTAGTGTGCCTACTGGTATCCCGCCTGGCATTTGCACGGTCGAATATAGCGCATCTGCACCGCCTAACATATTCCCGCCAACTGGCACGCCAAGCACAGGTTTTATCGTATTTGCAGCCACTGCTCCGGCTAGATGTGCTGCCATTCCCGCCGCACAGATAAACACCTGCGCCCCGCGTTTGCTAGCATCGCGGACATACTCGGCTGTGCGCGCTGGCGTGCGGTGCGCTGAGCTTACGATCATTTCGCACTTTACTTCAAATTTATCTAAAATATTTTTCGTCTCATTAATGATCTCAAAATCACTCTTGCTTCCCATTATAATTGATACAAATTCCATTTAAATTTCCTTTCTTAAAAATGTAAATTTTGGTAGTTTAATTGGCAGTTTGATTGCGTTTATATTTCCGCTGTGAATCTCATCAAATTCTTTATTTGTAGCTGTTAAAAGCCTGTTAAATTTCACGTAAAATTTGCCATTTTTAGAATAAATTTTACCTATTTCATTCTCGCACAGAGTTATGTTTGAGGCTAAATTTGGCGCAAAAATTTCATACTCTTGTATTTTGTCTATCTTGAATTTCACGCTGATAAATTCTCCATCCTCGCTCATTGCGCAAACTTGCGCTGTGCCCTCTTCTATCGAAGTACTAAAATTTTGCGTATCGGTGCGCGAAAATGGCTTGTGGATTAAATATCCATCTGTAAAACCGCGATTTTTCAGTGTAGATAGCTCACCCGCATAAACTCGAGCATCAAATCGCCCATCAATCGCATCATCTATCGCATGCCTATAAGCGTTTGTCGCGCATGCAGCGTAATATTCACTCTTTGTGCGACCTTCGATTTTAAAGCTATCGATCGCGCCAGTAGCGATAATCTCATCTATATGAGCGGATAAATTTAGATCCTTTGCATTCATTACATTTGTGCCGTTTTCATCCTCATCTAGGCGAAAAAGTGTGTCATTTTCGGTGCTTTTGGCATAAATTTCATACTTAAAACGGCAGTCATTTGCACACGCGCCACGATTTGAGTAGCGTCCGCTTTGAAGTGCGGAGACCAAACAACGCCCACTATAAGCAAAACACATTGAGCCATGAACGAAAATTTCAAGCTCTAAATTTGGTATTTTTTCTTTGATTTTTAGCGCGTCTTTTAATCCAACTTCACGCGCCAAAACAATACGCGACGCGCCCATTTCGTGGTAAATTTTAGCGTCTAAATAGTTCATTACATTCGCTTGTGTGGATAGGTGAATCTCAGCATTTGGGGCTAAATTTTTAACAATTTCAATAACGCCAGGTGTCGCGATAATAAACGCATCAACGCCCATTTCGCCTAGCATTTTTACATATCGTTCCATAATTTCAATCTGTCCATTAAATGGAAACGCATTGAGCGTAGCATAAAATTTAGCACCCTTGGCGTGAGTAAATTTTACACCCTCTTCAAATGTCACAAGATCAAATTCTTTCGCACTTCGTTGGCGCAAAGATAGGCTTCCAGTGCTTGCATAAACAGCGTCTGCGCCGTATTCTAGCGCGATTTGAAGTTTTGTTAAATTTCCAGCGGGGGCTAGGAGTTCAGGTTTTTTCAAAAATTTTTCCTTTTAAAATAAAACGCGAATTATATAAAATTTATGTTTAAATTAAAATTTTACCAAAGCATAAAGAAACAAGAGTTACAATCGCGAATATTTTCAAGGAGGAAAGATGAAAAATTTATTTATATTTTTGTTTTTTGGTATAAATTTAGCTTTTGCTTTTAATGTTGAGTGCGATAAAAAGCAAAATTGTTCGCAAATGACTAGTTGTGAAGAGGCAAAAGCATATCTACAACAATGCCCAGATAAATCTCACTTAGATAGAGATAAAGACGGCATTCCTTGCGAAAAAAAATGCGGACATAATTATTAATTTTCAATGTTACAGTGCGTTTAAATTTATGATAATTTAGATGAAAAATTTCGCGCTGTTGTTTAAAACTTTGCTTGAGCGATAAATTTAAAGATCAAATTTATCGCCAAAATTAGTTAAAAAAGTAGTCCATTGTCGCCTTTTGGCGCGGTTTTTGTGCCACCATTTGGCGTAGGCGCGTTAGATTTTAGATCAATTGGTGCGTTTGCATCTTCGCTGTTTGCGCCATTTTCTCCATATTCATATACGATTTCTTCTTCAATTGGGATTGGCGAAGTTTGCGTATAAAGCTCGTCTTTTCCCTTGTAGCGTTGCGAAAATACACCGCTTGGTTTTGAAAAAGTCTTTTTAGTTTCTGGGAATTCCTTCAAATATTCACTCAAAAATTTAGCAAACACAGGCGCAGATGTGCGTCCGCCACCCTCGACGCTCTTCATCGGCTTATAATCATCATTTCCAAACCACGTAAGCACCAAAAGTTCAGGTGTATATCCGCAAAACCAAGCGTCTTTGCTATCGTTTGATGTGCCCGTTTTTCCCGCTATTTCGATGCCCTTTACCTGCGCGCGCGCACCGGTACCACGGCGCACAACATCTTTCATCATATCGACCATCAAATAGACCTGCTCTGGGGCGAAAATTTGCTTTTGCTCGGCTTCAAAATATATCTCTCTACCATCAAAAGCGACGGCTTTATTGATAAATTTAGGTGTAGTTGCAACGCCTCCGCTTGGGAAAACAGAGTAAAATCGCGCATATTCAAGCGGCGAAATTCCAAAGCTACCAATCGCCGTAGATAGCACAGCAGGGACTTTGAGCCCATATTCGTTTAATTTATCCGCAACCTTTTTAACACCAAGGTTATACATCAAATTTATCGCAGCCAAATTTCTAGACCAAACAAGCGCCTCACGCATTGATACCGCGCCCACATACTTTTTACCGGCATTTTTGGGCTTCCACGCCTTATTTGAGCCATCGTTATACTCGCGCGCGACATCTTCTAGCTCACTCGCTGGCGAAAGCCCCTCATCAAGGGCGACTTGATATATAAATGGCTTAAAGCTAGATCCTGGCTGACGCAAACTCTGCGTCGCGCGGTTAAAATTACTTTTTGCATAATCAACGCCGCCAACAAGCGCCAAAATTTCGCCCGTTTGCGGAACGGTAACACTCATCGCACCATTTACAATTGAGGCGTTTGCGTCTTTATTGCGCTTTAAAATTTCGTTATAGCCAAAAATAATCGCATTTTGTGCCATATCTTGTACTTTTAGATCAATGCTTGTATAAATTTTATAACCAGCTGTTTTAAAATCAGGCAAAAATCTCTCCGCTTCTTTGATAACCTCATCAGTAACATACGGCGCACGATTTTGCGTTAGGCTATCATTATAAATGATAGGAATTTCATTCATCGCGTGATCGTATTCGCCTTTATTTATCCAGCCTAGCTCGTGCATACGCGCGATAACGCGGTTTGCACGCGAAAGAGAAGCCTCGGGATTTTTAGTCGGATTATAGGCGTTTGGCGATTTTGGAATTCCAACCAAAATCGCAATCTCTTTTAGATCAAGCTCATTTAAATTTTTACGAAAATAGCCCAGCGATGCCGTTTTGATACCATTATAGCCATGTCCAAAATAGACATGATTTAAATAACGCTCTAAAATTTGCTCTTTTGTTAGTGTGTTTTCTAATTTAAGAGAAATTATCATCTCTTTTACTTTGCGATTTAGTGTTTTTTCGTTTGTTAAGATGAGATTTTTCACGAGTTGTTGTGTAAGAGTAGAGGCGCCCTCTTTCATTTTCATAGATTTTACATCTTTTATAATGGCGCGAGAGATAGCCTCGTAATTTATACCATCATGCTCGAAAAATGCCGTATCCTCAATCGCGACAAGAGCTTCTATAATGCGCCCTGGAATATCATCATATTTTACATAAACACGATTTTCGCCATCAAAAACATTGGCTATTAAATCCCCGTTGCGGTCGTAAATTTGCGTTGTTAAAAGCGGTTTATAATCGATAATTTTATTAGAATCATACTCAGTTGTCTTATAAAGATAGCCAAAAACAACGCTAATTGCGACAACACACAAAACACAAAAGCCAAAAAATACTCTTACAATCATAAAAATGCCTTTAAAATTTCAGCGCTAAGTCCGCGTGCCGTGCTACTCATACCCTCTTGCGCTAAAATAAATTTTTTATTAAATCCTTCGATCATCATCGCGCCAGCTTTGCCACGCCAATCGCCACTTTTTATGTAAATTTCTAGCTCATTTTCATCAAATTTATCAAATTTAAAACGCGTTTGAGAGATGTTGATTAGCTCAAATTTTGTGCCTATAAAAATCATCGCGGTAATAACACTGACGAAATTTGCGCTTTGAGCTTTTAGCATTTTGCGCGCCTTTATATCATCTTGAGCTTTGCCATAAATTTGATTATCGCAAATTACGCTAGAATCGGCGAAAAGTAAATTTTTGGCTGGAAATTTAAAAGCCAAATTTGCAATCAAATCAAGTAGCCCATCTGATATTTTTTCCGATTTTTTACCCAAATTTTTAGCCAATTTATCGCAAATTTTAACTATTATTTTTTGAGTCAAACAATCCTCATTCTTATCACGCAAATTTGTAGCGTTTTGAGAAAAATACTCATCAATCTCCACACAAAAACTAGAATAAATCGAATCGTAAATTTTGCCATCTACGCCAAATTTAGCGCAAATTTCATCTTTATTTCTAGCCAAATTTGCTTGATATTGCAATTTTTTTTCTATGGCAACATCATATGAGTAGCTTTGCGGGCAGACTCTTGGCACGACGCCTTCATCAAAACAAAATGGAATTTGACGAAAATCAACATCAAACTCGCGCAAAATTTCAGCACGAGTTGGCGAATTTGAAATAAGATTTATCATAAAAACGCCCTAATCGCAACACCCAAAAAAACAGCCAAAAACGACGCACACAAATTCAACGGGACAAAATAGTGCCCGATAATGACGATACTATCATTGATCTCATCAGTGCATTTGTCGTTAAATTTAATCTCATTTACAACAAAAATACCGCATTTACAATTGCACATCTTAAAAACGCGCGAAATTTGATAGCAAATATAGATGAAATTTAGCAACAAAAAGACCACAACAGCGCACTGTGTATAGATAATACCCTCAATCATCGGATCAACAAATTTCAACTGCTCGCCATTAGCAAGGCTAAACGATGTAAAGATAATAAGCGCCAAAAACAGCGGAAAAAGCAATCTAAAAATAGCAAAAAATCTAAGCAAATTTTGACGCAAATCGCCGTTTTTAAACGCAAACACAAAAACCAGCGCAACAATTTGTAAAGAAATCAGCAAAATCACGCCAACAATATGCAAAAATGGTAGGATTTGAGCACTGCGAAAAAATCCTGTGCTAATCTCTTGCATCAAGAAAGAAGACCTTTTATCAAATCAAATCCCAATTTTAGCGCATCACCAAGCTTTTCAGGTGTTTTTCCACCAGCGGTAGCAAAATCATCGCGTCCGCCTCCGCCTCCGCCTACGATGGGTGCGATTTTTTTGATTAATGCACCAGCTTTTAGCTCACCAAATTTATCAAATTCTACGCCTTTTACACCAACAGCCAAACTTACTTTGCCATCTTTTACTCCGCCAAGCACCGCCACAACGCGCGCTGATTTGTTTTTAAGCTCATCAATTTTAGATTTTATATCACCATCAAATTGGCTAACACAAACCATCACGCCGTTTATTTCGCTCATTTGTAGTTCTTTTAAACTACTCGCGTTTTTTATCTCATTTTGAAGCGATTTAAGCTGAGTTTTTAGCTTTTTTATCGCACTTAATGGCTCGTTTGATTTAAGCTCAGCTTCAATTTCGCCCAAATTTTGACGCAAATTTAGCGCATATTCATACGCTGCACGCGAACAAACAGCCTCTATCCTGCGCACTCCAGCACTCACACCACTCTCTTTTGTGATAAAAAATGTGCCAATTTCGCCGAGATTTTGAACATGAGTTCCACCGCAAAATTCTTTACTCTCGCCAAGTGTTACCACGCGAACTTTTTCACCATATTTTTCACCAAAAAGCGCAGTCGCACCGCTGTTTTTCGCATCATCTATCGCCATAATCTCGGTTTTTGCGCTTTCGCCATTTCTTATCATCTCATTTACCAGCTTTTCAACAGCACAAATTTCATCCGTACTCATCGCCTTTGGATGCGAAAAATCAAAACGCAATCTATCTGCGCCCACTTCGCTTCCAGCTTGTGCGACGCGCTCGCCAAGCACTCTTTTTAGCGCGTATTGTAAAAGGTGTGTCGCGCTGTGATGACGGCGAATTTCATAGCGTCTAGGACTCACTTCGCACGCCACTTTTTGTCCTGTTTTTAAAGCAAATTTCGCGTTAATTTGGCTTAAATTTAGCCCGAAATATTTTTTCGTATCAACAACTTCGTTTTCGCCAATTAATCCGTTATCTCCGCATTGTCCGCCACTTTGCGCGTAAAATGGCGTATTTTTTAGCATTACATAGCCTGTTTTTCCATCGGCAATTTCATCTACAAGCGCGAAATTTTCATCTAAAATCGCCAAAATTTCGCTCTCAATTTTTAGAGTGTCATAACCGATAAATTCGTTTTCTCCAAAGCGTTCAAGCAAATCTTTAAAATCCCCGTTTTGCATAGCTGTATCGCCACTGCCTTTCCAGCTAGCTTTGGCTTTTTTGCGTTGAGCATCCATTAATTCATCAAATTTAGCCTCATCGACGCTTAAATTTTTCTCTCTTAACATATCCATCGTAAGATCAAGCGGGAAGCCGTATGTATCGTAAAGCTTAAACGCAACCTCGCCACTAAATTCGCCCTTTGTGCGCGATAATTCATCGTTAAAAAGTGCAAGTCCATTTGCGATCGTCGATAAAAATCGTTCCTCTTCTAGCTTGATTTGCTCTTTTATGGCCACCTTTTTTTCGTTTAAATATGTGTAGTGATGCCCCATAAGTTCGCACACAACATCAACCAAGCGATACATAAACGGCTCTTTAATGCCAAGCAAATAGCCATGTCGCACCGCGCGGCGCAAAATTCGGCGCAAAACATATCCACGCCCTTCTTTGTCGAAATTTACACCTTGCGCCAACAAAAACGTAATCGAGCGAATATGATCGGCGATCACGCGGTAACTTGCGCCATTTTCATAAATATAAGGTTTAGCGCAAAGCGTAGCGACTTTATCTATAATTGGCATGAAAATCGAGCTATCGTAATTGCTAAATTTGCCCTCCATTATCGCTGTTACACGTTCTAATCCCATGCCTGTATCTATGCTAGGCTTTGGCAATGGGCTTAAAGTGCCATCGCTACTACGCTCATATTGCATAAAGACTAAATTCCAAATTTCTAAAAAACGATCGCCATCGCCGCCCATGTAGTCTTCGCTTCCATTAAAGTGCTCCGCACCTTGATCGTAAAAAATCTCACTACAAGGCCCGCAAGGTCCAGTATCGCCCATCGCCCAGAAATTATCGTGATCGCCAAAGCGGTAAATTCGCTCTTTTGCGATATGTTCGCTCCAATATTCAAAAGCTTCGTTATCGCTTTCGTGGATTGTTACGTAGAGTTTTTCTTTTGGTAGTTTTAAAATTTGCGTTACGAATTCCCACGCATAGCCGATAACCTCTTTTTTAAAATACGCGCCAAAGCTGAAATTTCCGAGCATCTCAAAAAAAGTGTGATGGCGCGCTGTATAGCCGACATTGTCTAAATCATTATGTTTACCACCAGCACGAATACACGTTTGACAGCTTGTGCGAATCGGGGGAGTCGGGCGAGGCACTGCGCCTGTGAAAATGCTCTTAAACGGCACCATTCCTGCATTTGTAAAAAGTAGCGTCGCATCATCTGGCACAAGTGGCGCAGAAGGGACTATTTCGTGACCTTTATTGTTGAAAAAATCTAAATACGCTTGTCTAATATCCATTTTTAAAATTACCTTAAATTTTAATAAAAAATGCGTAATTCTATCCAATATTTTTTTTAATTAATCTTAATTAAGTATAATCGGGCTTTTTATAAATTTTATAGGACAAAAAGTGAAAAATAAAGTAGTTTTAATAGGCTTAGACGAACAAGGCGCACGGCATTTTAGCGAACTTAGACGCTCAGAATATTTTGAGTTGTGCGCCGTATGTGATAAAAACAAAAACGATGATTTAGGACGAATTCCACTTTTTAATAGTATACAAAGCGCTTGTGAGATGGCAAAACCAGACGCAATTATAATCGTTTCTGCACAAAAAAAGCGCGAAGCACTAATTGAATGCGCCAAATTTTGCAAAAATATCTTAATCCACGCACCTTTTGCACTAAATTTAGAAGAGGCAAGAACACTAAAATACACAGCGCAAACGAACAAAATTCGGCTGTTTTTAGGATATGAGACGCGTTTTAACCCTGTGATTTTATCGTTGCAAAAAGAGCTAATGAAAGACAAAAAAATCTATTCAATAAAATTAAGCTGTGGTATTGCAAATACCCCGGAAAATAATGGCGTAAATTTGACAAATTTGGCTATAAAAAATTTTGATTTATTGATGCAATTTACAAAAAGCGACATAACATCTTTAAAACACGAAAAAACTCTCTTAAATAGCGGTAAAATCGAAAGCTTGTCCTATCTAATCAAATCAAAAAATAGCACACTTTCTAACATAAACATATGCACCAAATTTCCAAAAGATCTTTGGAGTATAGAAATTTGCACAAATTCCGGGCTTTATATAGGAAATTTGAGTGATTTTGAGCTATATAAAATCACGCCAAACGGGCGCGTAAATTTAAAAGTAGAAAAAGATGATTTGAGTTTGCGTATGCTTCATTGTGAGTTTTCAAAAGTTCTGCAAAATGGAAATTTTGATAGCACAAGCGCGGAAAAAGCTGTAAAAATTTGGGAGATTTTACAATGAAAAAAGCTGTAATTTTGTTAAACATGGGCGGTCCGAATAATGAAAGCGAGATTGAATTATTTTTAAAAAATATGTTTAACGACCCAGAAATTTTACGTATTAAAAGCAAATTTTGGCGCAGAAATTTAGCATTTATTATCACGCATTTTCGTAAAAAAACAGCGCGCGAAAACTATAAGCCATTTAAAATGTGTTCACCGATCAACAAAATAACGCGCAATTTAGTAGAAAAACTAAACGCCGATCAAAGCGATATAAAATTTGATTACGCGATGAATTATACACCGCCATTTGCCGATGAGACGCTAAAAAAATATGCCGATTTTGATGAGATTATGCTTTTCCCACTCTATCCGCACTTTTCTAAAACGACGATTTTATCGAGCTTAAAAAGCGCGCAACAAGCGGCGCAAAATTTGGGGATAAAAAACATAAAAGTTGTGGATTTTTTCTATGAAAATAAATTTTATAATGAAATCATTTTGGATTTAATTCGCGCAAAAATCGCAAATTTTTCGCCAGAGCAAATCGCGCAAACTTCACTGATTTTTTCGGCACACTCTTTGCCACAAAAGCATATATTAAGCGGCGATATTTACGAACAACACATCAACTCTCACGTAGAAATTTTACGAAATTTATTGGCGCAAAATGATATTTTATTTAAAAGTGTAAATTTAGCCTATCAATCGCGCCTAGGCCCGATAAAATGGCTATCGCCGAGCGTTTTTGATACGCTTAAAAACTTAAGCCAAAATGGCGAAAAAAATGTTTTGGTTTTTCCGATTTCTTTTTGTGTTGATAACTCTGAAACGAAGTTTGAGCTTGAAATTTTTTATAAAAACGAAGCAACTAAATTAGGGATTGAAAATTTTAATGTCTGCGAGTGTCCAAATTTTGGCGATAAATTTGTAAATTTTATAAAAGATTTATCGCATTAATTTTAGGCGCAAATTTATATCGCGCCTAAAAATTTAACTCTTTTTAGCGTCAAATTTCGCCAAAAATTCCTCTATATTATACTTTGCGCGATAATTTTCGCTCATCAAATGCACCATCACATCGCCATAATCAATCACACTCCAATCATCGCTAGCTTCAATCCCAATAAGATGTTCGCCGCGAAGCGCGACCTTTAAATCATCAATCAAAGCAAGCGCATGACGAGGCGCAAACATAGTCGCAATAACGACGAATTTAGCGATATAATCTTTATCTTGCATATCGATTATTTCGACATTTTCAGCTTTTTTTTCATTTAAAACACGAGCGATAATTTCTACTTTTTCTTCCATTTTTTTTCCTTGATAAAATTTAATTATTTCACTTTGTAACGCCGGAAATTTAGACGTACAGGGGAGCAAATCAGAGCCTAAATTTTGTCTAATTTGCGATGATGAAATGTCAATATCCATATCAAATTTAGCCAAATTTGGCGGGATTTTAATATGGTTTCGGCTAGCAATTACAAATTTAACTCGCGCGCGAAGTTCATCAAATTCATCCCATAAATGCAAGGTTGCAAGATGATCAGCGCCAATCAAAAGGTAAAAATTTTCGCACGAAAATTTGCTTTGCAAAAATCTCACACTCTCAATCGTCGGCACAGGGCGATTTTGGCGAATTTCAAAATCGCTAATCTCAACTTTATCCAAATCTCCCCAAATTTTATCTATCCACTTTAAGCGCAAAGCAGGCGATGCGCAAAATTCGTTTTTAAACGGATTAATGTAAGTTGGCATAATGATAAGTTTGTCGATTTTAAGAGACGAAAGTGCCATTTTCACGATACCATCGTGTCCTAAATGGGGCGGGTCAAAACTCCCGCCAAAAAGCGCAATATTCAAATTTTTATTAACCTTGATTTTATGAATTTTTAGTAAAATAACGCGACATTATACCGAAAGGAAAATTATATGGCACTAAAAATTGCTATAAATGGCTTTGGACGCATCGGGCGATGCGCAGCTAGGATTGCGCTTGGTCGCGACGATGTGGAGCTTGTAGCTATCAATGACACAGCAAAACGTGAGATTACTCGCTATTTGTTACAATACGACACAATACATAGAGAATTTAATAAAAAAGTAGAAGTTATAGATGATAATCACATCGCAGTAGATGGGAAAAAAATACGCGTTTTTTCTACACGCGATCCGCATGAGCTAAAATTTAGTGACTTTGGCGCGCAAGCTGTTTTAGAGTGTACAGGCGCTTTTTTAACACAAGAAAGTTGCGAGGCACACATCAAAAACGGCGCGAATTTAGTTGTAATTTCAGCTCCTGCAAAAGATAACACGCCGACATTTGTAATGGGCGTAAATGAGGAGACTTACGCGGGAGAAAAAATCATCTCAAACGCTAGTTGCACCACAAACTGCCTAGCCCCTATCGCAAAAATCCTAGACAAAGAATTTAAAATAATAAAAGGCTCAATGACGACTACGCACGCTTACACATCTTCGCAAAGCTTAGTTGATGTTAAAACAAAAGATTTCCGCCGTTCACGCGCAGCAGCACTAAACATAATCCCGACCTCAACCGGCGCAGCAAAAGCTATAAATTTAGTTTTACCAAATTTGGCGGGCAAATTAAACGGCACATCGCTTCGCGTCCCTGTCGCAAACGTCTCGATTGTCGATTTAAATGTTTTGGTACAAAGCGAAATTTCAGCGCAAATAGTAAATGAAACCTTTAGAGAATACGCGAAAAAACTAGGCAAAATTTTGCTCGTAGATGATGATAAACGCGTCTCAAGCGACTTTTGCTCAAGCGAGTATTCAAGCATCATAGCAGCCGATGTAACGCAAGTAGTAGATAAAAATTTACTAAAAATAATGGCGTGGTATGATAATGAGTGGGGCTATTCAAACCGCCTTATTGATCTGTGTGTGTTCGCCGCTAAATTTCAAGGAATAAAATAAATGGATAAACAAATTCTCTCGATAAAAGATCTTGATTTTCAAAAAGGCGCAAAAGTATTTATCAGGTGCGATTTTAACGTGCCTATGGATGAGTTTTTTAACATCACAGATGACCGTAGAATTCGCTCTGCTTTGCCTACTATTATGTATTGTTTAGATAGAGGTTGCGCTGTTATTTTGGCTTCGCATCTTGGGCGACCAAAAGGCGGACGCGATGATAAATTTTCACTCGCTCCAGTGGCTAAACGCTTAGCTTTTTTACTTAAAAAAGATGTTGATTTTATAGACGATATTGTCGGTCAAAAGGCGCAAGAAAGGGTTCAAAATTTAAAAGAAGGCGATGTTATTTTGCTAGATAATTTGCGTTTTGAAAACGGCGAAACCAAAAACGACGAAGAGTTTGCAAAAAATTTAGCCAAAATGGCTGATTTTTACATCAACGACGCATTTGGCGTATCTCACCGCGCGCACGCATCTGTTGAAGCTGTTACAAAATTTTTCGATGATAATCACAAAGCAGCGGGATTTTTACTCATAAAAGAGGTAAATTTTGCCAAAAATCTCATTAAATCCCCAGCGCGCCCTTTTGTCGCAATCGCAGGCGGTAGCAAAGTAAGCGGAAAGCTTCAAGCACTCACAAATTTACTCCCAAAAGTAGATAAATTAATCATCGGCGGAGGCATGGCATTTACGTTTTTAAAAGCCGTTGGATACGAGATCGGAAAGTCGCTTTTAGAAGAAGAGCTTATAGAAGAGGCGCGAAACATATTGCGCCGCGGCAAAGAGTTAGGAGTTAAAATTTACATTCCAGTAGATGCGATTGCGGCCCCTGAAATTTCGCAAGAGAGCCCTGCAAAATATGTAACCGTCCAAGAAATTCCAAAAGATTGGATGGGGCTAGATATCGGACCGGCGACGATTGCGCTGTTTAAAGAGGCGATTGAAGATGCGCAAACTATCTGGTGGAATGGTCCAATGGGTGTTTTTGAGATTGATAAATTCTCGCGCGGAAGTATCCGCATTTCTCATGCAGTGGCTGGGTCTCATGCGACCACGGTTATCGGCGGTGGCGATACTGCCGATGTTGTCGCGCGTGCTGGAGATGATGATGAGATGACGTTTATTTCGACTGGTGGCGGAGCGAGTTTAGAGCTAATCGAAGGGAAAGAGCTCCCTGGTGTGAAGGTTTTATTAAAAGATGAGTAAATTTATATTCGCCGCGAATTTTAAATGCAATCACACAAGGCGAAGTTTCCAAGAATACGCTGAAATTTTAGAGCAAAATTTGCACGAAATTTCTGCGTTAAATTTAAAAACCGACCCCACACAGCCACCAGTGTGCAAAAATTTAAACACCAAATTAAATAGTGCAAATTTATTAGATGAAGTTATCGTTTTTCCGCCATCATCTGCATTTTTATCTACCAAATTTAGCTTTACACAAGGCGCACAAAATTTCTATCCGTGCGAAAATGGAGCATTCACAGGCGAAATCGGCGCACAAAATTTGGCTGAATTTGGCATTAATTGCGTATTAATAGGACATAGCGAAAGGCGCGAAATCTTAGGCGAAACGAACAAAATTTTAAAAGCAAAATTTGATTTTGCGGTGCAAAAATCGTGGAAAATTATCTTTTGTATTGGCGAATCTATTGAGATTTATGAGAGCAAAAAAACAAGCGAATATCTCAAAAATCAGCTAAAGATCATCGATTTAACATATCCGAATTTATATATCGCCTATGAGCCAATTTGGGCTATTGGTAGCGGTAAAACGCCAAATATCGAAGAGATAGAGCAAATTTTAGGCGAAATTCGCACCTTGAGTGATGCACCTTTACTCTATGGCGGAAGCGTAAATTTAGCAAACATTCGCGCCATTTCAAGCACAAAAAATTGCGATGGCGTTTTAGTCGGCGGAGCTAGTTTAGACGCGCAAAATTTTATAAATTTAATCAAGGAGACAAAATGTTAATGCAAGGCAAAAATGGATTAATAGTCGGTGTTGCAAACCAAAAATCTATAGCTTATGGAATCGCAAAAGCGTGCCGCGAAGCGGGGGCAAATTTAGCTTTTACATTTTTAAATGACGCACTAAAAAAGCGCGTTGAACCAATCGCTAGCGAGCTTGGAAGTGATAAAATTTATGAGCTAGACGTGAATAATCCAGGGCATTTTAATGCTTTGCGCGAAAATTTAACGCACGATTTTAAAAAGATTGATTTTGTACTTCACGCTGTCGCTTTCGCACCAAAAGATGCACTTGAAAATGAGTTTATCTCGACTTCAAAAGAGGCTTTTAATATAGCGATGACGACGTCTGTTTATTCGCTTATCGAGCTTACAAATTGTGTCTTGCCACTTCTTAGCGATGATGCGTCAATTTTGACGCTTACTTATCTTGGTGGCGAAAAATACGTTCCACATTATAATGTAATGGGCGTTGCAAAAGCTGCTTTAGAAAGCTCAGTTAGGTATCTTGCACACGATTTAGGCAAAAAAGGTATCCGCATAAACGCAATCAGCGCAGGACCTATTAAAACATTAGCCGCAAGCGGAATTGGCGATTTTAGAATGATTTTACGCTGGAATGAGCTAAACTCACCACTAAAACGCAACGTAAGCATAGAAGATGTGGGTAAATCGGCACTATATTTGCTAAGCGATTTAGGCTCTGGTGTCACGGGAGAAGTGCTTCATGTAGATAGTGGTTATCATATAATGGCTATGGGAGATGTCGAAAAAAACAGCGAAGGCGCAACTGTGCTTTCATGGGATAATAAAGAAGAAAAGTAGTGAAATTTCGCGCATTTTGGCTCGTTTTTGCGTTTGTAAATGCTATTTCGGCGCACGATTTTATGCTACTTAAAACATATAATGGTTCACAAAATGTTGATGGCTGGGTTATGAGTGAAAAATATGACGGAGTGCGCGGACTTTGGGATGGCAAAAAGCTTATTTCGCGCGGAAATAAGATGATTCACGCGCCAAATTTTTTCACACAAAATTTCCCGCCATTTATGATAGATGGTGAGCTAATTTTAGATAAAAACAACACGAAAATCGGCGAAATTTCAGATATAAATAAGAGCTCAAATTTCCAAAATTTGTGCAAAATTGTGGCAGATTTACACGGTAAAGATGAGTGGAAAGATGTAAAATTTATGATCTTTGACGTGCCAAATGCCAAAGGAAATTTAAATCAAAGATTGCAAATTTTAAAAGATTTTTTACACCAAAATCCAAACAAATTCATAAAAATTATAGAACAAAAACCAGTCGTTTCGCGCACAAATTTGGACGCTTTTTTAGATGAGATCACAAAACGTGGCGGCGAAGGTGTGGTCGTGAGAGACCCATTAGCACCATATATTCACGGACGAAGCGATAAAATTTTAAAGTATAAAAAAATGAAAGACGCCGAATGTAAAGTAATCGCGCACCACAAAGGAAAAGGAAAATTTAGTAAAAAATTTGGCGCGCTTTCGTGTGTAGATTTAAAAAGTGGCGCAAGATTTAAAATCGGCTCAGGTTTTAGCGAAAAAGAGCGTGAAAACCCGCCAAAAATCGGCGAAATTATAACGTATCAATACCAAAATTTAACGCATGAGGGTAAGCCACGCTTTGCTGTATTTTTGCGCGTGCGAAATTTTATGTGACGTTTTGGCGTCGCAAAATGTGGTAATAATTTGATTTTAATATTTAAAAAATCGCGATTTGATGGCAAATTTAACTAATTACGCAAGTATTAAAGCGCATATTGATTGATAAAATTTGGTCTAAATTTTAAAATTGGCTAGCTTTATGCAACCGGCAAGATAGTTTATTAAGTAACTTTTTAAGCGCAGTTTTGCCTTGAAATTTAAGTCGTTATTTTGCAAAAAACATGGCGAAATTTCTATTATTAACGCTATTTTTAGTGCGCCAACTAACAAAGATTTTTAAAGCGATTGATAAAAATGTTGATTAAATTGCGCGCTGGGCTTAAAAGCTTGAGTAAAATCCGACGTTGAGTTTTAATAAAGTCTCGACAAATTTAGTTAAAAATCAATTACGTCAAAGATAAATTTTATAAAGCAAATTTTAAAAATAAATTTAAAGAAAAATTTCGCCCATAAATAGCAAATTTTAGGCTAAAATTCGTGCGAATTTCAAACCATAAAAAGGAGAAAATGATGAATATTTTAATAACAGGCGGCGCAGGATATATCGGCAGCCACGTTGCAAAGGCGTTTTTAGAGCAAAAAAAGCATAAAATCACGATTTTAGATAACCTTTGCAAAGGCTCAATAAAAGCGATTAACGCGCTTAAAAGTGTTGGCGAGTTTGAATTTGTTAAGCAAAATTTAGAGGATTTAGACGCGCTTGAAAAGCTTTTTGATGAACGCGAATTTGAGGCTGTGATCCATTTTGCCGCGTTTATCGAGGTGTTTGAGAGTATGCAAAATCCGATCAAATATTATCAAAACAACACCACAAACGCGATAAATCTCATCGCGATGTGTCAAAAATATGGCGTTAAAAATTTCGTTTTTAGCTCAACCGCGGCGACTTATGGCGAGCCAGACACCCCCCAAGTTACCGAAATTAGCGCACAAAATCCAATCAATCCATACGGCAAAAGCAAACTTATGAGCGAGTGGGTTTTGCGCGATACAGCAGCAGCAAATCCAAATTTTAGATACGCGATTTTGCGCTATTTTAACGTCGCGGGCGCTTCAAGCGATGGATTAATCGGGCAAAATTATCCAAACGCCACGCATTTAATCAAAGTCGCCACGCAGACAATCTTAGGCAAACGCGATAAAATGGCGATTTTCGGCGATGATTATGAGACGCGCGATGGCACTTGTATTCGTGATTACATTCACGTAGAAGATCTCGCAAACGCCCATTTGAGCGCACTTGAATACATTCGCGCAAACGATAGCGAGATTTTTAACGTCGGATACGGCACTGGATTTAGCGTAAAAGAGGTCATAGATGTCGCAAAAAGCGTAAGCGGCGTGGATTTTCAGGTAGAAATAGCTCCGCGCAGAGATGGCGATCCTGCGTGTTTGATCGCAAATTCAGACAAGCTTCGCACGAAAACAAGCTGGAAACCGATGCGTGATGATCTAAAAGTAATAATTTCAAGTGCGCTAAATTGGGAGAAAAATGTTTAAATTTTTAGAGCAAATTTAGCTAGAAATTTAAGGGCGTACGCCAAGCTTTTTTAACCTGCCGTGCTAAATTTGTAACAAGATCATAATCGAAAATTTAGTTTGATTAATATAAAAAAGGCTTAAAAAAAGCCTTTTTAAGCCAAAACAAAATTTAATTTAAATTTGATGGCATTTTTTAAAAATTTGCTATCAAATTTAAATTAAATAGACCAAATTTTAGGAAAAAAATTGATAATAAAACTTTTAAAAAACGTCTTAAACCGATTTCGTGGCGAGGTTAGCACCCAATGGCTCATAGCTCATGGCATGAAAGTAGGTAAAAATTTCGCCAGACAAACAAGCGTGATTTTAGACCCACACCACTGCCATTTAATCACGATTGGCGATAGCGTTACGATCGCACCACGCGCCTATATTTTGTGTCACGATGCTAGCACACAGATGTTTTTAGGACGTACAAAAACCGCACCAGTAACAATCGGAAGCCGCGTATTTATCGGCGCTGGGGCGATGATTTTACCAGGCGTTAGCATCGGCGATGATGTGATAATAGGTGCTGGCTCATTGGTAACAAAAGATATCCCATCAAACTCTCTAGCCATCGGACACCCAGCGCGCGTAGTATCGACTTTAGAAGAGTATTTGCAAAAAAGTGGCGAATTATTTGCAAGGCAACAAAATCGTGAAATTTAGTCTGCCAAAGGGCGAATTTTCGCACAAAATTTACAAAGCCAAAGCTTCAAAAAATTCGCTCATTCTAGCACCAAAAAAAGAAAAAAATGTGCAAAATTGCTCTAATTTTCAGGAAAAACAATATAGTTTAGATGAGTTAGAAAATAGCAAAAATGTCAAACAAATTTCGCCAAAAAAACAATTTTCAAGACTAAATTTTTCAGCATTTTCACCGACCGCGCAACGTCAATTAGGCGTCGTTTTAAGCTACGTAAATATCGCTATTTCCACGCTTTTTACACTCTTTTATACGCCGTTTTTAATACGCGCTTTAGGGCAAAGCGAATTTGGATTGTATTCGCTAAGCTCAAATTTCATCGGATATTTAGCGATTTTGGATCTTGGCTTTGGCAATGCGCTTGTGGTTTTTACCGCCAAATTTAACGCATCAGGGCAAAAAGAGCGCGAAAAATCTCTCCACGCGACAATTTTTGGTGTCTATCTTGCTATTTGTGCTATTGTGGCTGTTTTAGGCACGATTTTCACGTTGTTTGCTGGCGAAATCTTTAGCGCAAAGTTAAGCGCAGATGAGATCTCAAAACTAAAAATTATGTCCGCACTTTTGACACTAAATTTGGCGATTAGCTTTCCCTTTAGCATCTTTTCATCGATTTTAACCGCTTATGAAAATTTCATTTTTATCAAAATCGTCGCCCTATTTCGCACGATCGCAGTGCCCATTTGCGCGATACCTACGCTACTTTTGGGATACGGTGCAATAGCGATCATAATCATCGTCACAGCGGTAAATTTCATCTGCATAATCGCCGATTTTATATATTGTTCGCACACAATTCGCCCGCAAATTAGGCTATCAAATTTCAACTTTCCGCTTTTAAAAGAGATATTCGCCTACTCATTTTTTATCTTTTTATCAATCGTCGTAGATCAGGTAAATTGGAGTGTAGATAGCTTTATTTTAGGGCTATTTTGCGGGACGCGCGAAGTCGGGATTTACGCTGTTGCGGTGATTTTAATCGGGACTTTTATGATGCTTTCTATCACGATTAGCGGCGTGATGTTGCCAAAAATTTCAAAAATGGTTGGCGCAGGAAGTAGCGATAGTGAATTAAGTGCTGAATTTATTAAAATCGGGCGATTGCAATTTTACGTGATATTTTTTATATGCGGTGCACTTGTGCTCTTTGGACGCGATTTTATCGTGCTTTGGGCAGGCACAGAATACGAAAAAGCCTACGCAATCGCCGTTATTTTGGCACTTCCGCTTAGTGTGCCACTAATTCAAAATTTAGGAATTTCGATTTTACAGGCGAAAAATCGCGTCAAATTTCGCGCCATTGGGTCATTTGCCACGGCGATATTAAACGTAGCGATCTCTGTGCCTTTAGCCAAGCAATACGGGGCGTTAGGCAGTGCTTGCGGGACTGCTATTGCGATCACTTTTTTTAATGTTTTTGCGATGAATTTTTACTATAAATTCGCAATCGGTTTAGCCGTTGGAGCATTTTGGAGAGAGATAGCGGGGCAATTAGCGCGATTTTTATGCGTTTGTGGAGCGATTTTTGGGCTAAATTTGTTACTTAAAACAAGTGGCGCGACCTATTTGATATGGGGCGGGATTAGCTATTTTACGCTGTTTTTAATCGCTAGCAAATTTTGTTTAAATGAGTATGAAAAAGCACTTTTGGGCGGGATTTTCAAAAGGATTTTCGCATGCAAACGCTAAAATCTAGCGCAAATTTAGATCAAAATTTGGCTCAAAACGAAAGCCTTATAAATGTCGTTTCGCGCGTGGTGGCGTTTGATAAATGCATCGGTTGTGGCGTATGTGCAGCTACTTGCCCAAGCGATGTTTTATCGATGCAAATGGCGCAAAACGGACAGTTTTATCCGCGTCAAATACCAGGTTGCAATCCAAAATGTGACGTGTGTTTGCGCGTATGCCCGTTTTATGAAAAATCGCTTTTTGAAGATAAAATTAACGAACAAATTTGGGGTGATTTGCCAAATTTTACTCGCGATTTAGGGCGATTTTGCGGTAGCTATGTTTATTATAAAGCGGACGAAAATGAGCGATTAAAATCGGCAAGTGGTGGAGCTGGACATGCGATTTTTAGCGAACTTTTTGATCAAAATTTAATCGATTATGCAATTTGCGCTATGCCTTACGAGAGTAAAAATTTAGACAAAAAAAGCCTAAAATTTGATGAAATTTTATGCGAAAAAAACAGGCAATTTATCAATGAAATTTCTACAGAATTTTCGCCAAATTTTGATGAAAAAGAGCAAAATTTACTCTTTAAATTTCAAATTCTTTCAAACAAAAATGAGCTAAATAGCGCACGAAAAAGTGCCTATTATCCGCTAAATTTAGAAGAGACTTTGAAATTTATCCTTAAAACTGACGCGCGTTTTGCAATATCTGCATTGCCCTGTTTTGCTAAAGCTTTGAGACTTGGAATGCAAAAAAATGCACGATTAAAAAAGCGAATTTGCTTTATTGTTGGGCTGGTTTGCGGTCAAGGAAAGAGCGCAAATTTCACAAAAAAAGTGGCAAATTTGGCGTTTGAAAATGCGAAATTAAGCCACGATAATAAGCAAACTTCCAGCCAGAATTCCATGGAAAATTTAGGCGCAAATTGCGAACAAATTTCACTTTGCGCGGTAGATTTTCGCACAAAATTTGCCGATAAAAATGCAATGCAATTTGGCTTTACATTTCACGCAAAAAACGGCGCAAAAGCGATCGATACGCGCGAAAAATCGGCATTTAATTGGTGGTCTTCGCGCGCTTTTACGCCAAGAGCTTGTAATTATTGTGTAGATGTGTTTGCAAAATGTGCCGATGTCGTGCTAATGGATGCGTGGCTAGAGCCATATTTTAGGGACTTTCGCGGGCACTCTTTGGTGCTTACGCGCAATGAAAAAATAGATGAAATTTTCACAAAATTTTGTATAAATAGCCAAAATAAAAGCGAGAATTTAACGCAAAACAAACACAGAAAAAAAGATAACAAAACAAGCGATTTTTGCGAACAAATTTCATCAAATTTAGTTTTACTCTCTCAAAATGCGGTTACACAAAATAAAAACGATATATTTTTTGGCACGAAAAATCCGCTCAAACGCTTTATTTTACGAAAAAAGATGGAGATTCAAACGATGAGCGGACGAAATTTTGATTGCGACATTTTTGTTGAAAAACGCATAAAAAGTATCAAATTTGCAAGCAAAATTTCCGCACAAATCGCGACCGCGCGATATATTTTTCGTAAAATTATTAATAAAATTTTTAGGAAAACACGATGAAAACCGCGATTTTTACGCTACCTTTAATCAACAATTACGGCGGAATTTTACAAGCCTACGCGCTACAAAATGTGCTTTTTGAGCTAGGAATTGATAATAAAGTTCTAAATTTACGCACAAAAGAGGCTAGTTTTTTTAGCATAAACTACGCCAAATTTTTAATCGCAAAAACATTTATTTCAAGCTACAAAAACGCCAAATTTGAGATTTTACGCCACGATTTAGACGCACGAAATTTTATAGAAAAAAATATTGTTTTAACAGATGAAATTTATGGTTTTTCGGATTTAAAACGCGTTTGTAAAGATGAAAAATTTGATGCTTTTGTGCTTGGTAGCGATCAGGTTTTTAATCAAGGCAATTTTATGAATTTTGGTGAATATTTTTCGCTTGGTTTTATCCAAAATGCCGTTAAAATCGCATACGCGGCGAGTTTTGGTGGCGAGTTTAAAGGCTGGAAAAATCTCTTCACACACCGCGAAAATCTAGCCAAATTTCGTGCAATTTCTGTGCGCGAACAAAATGCGATTAAAATTTGCAAAGAAATTTTAGATCTTAAAGCTGATTTTGTGCTAGATCCTACACTTCTTGCAAGGCGTGAAATTTATGATAAATTTTGCACAAATTTAGATGAAAGCTCTAGCCAAAACACCAAAATTTTTGCCTACATTTTAGACCCTAACGAAAAAACAACGCAGATTTTAGATAACGCTTCGCAAAAAAGTAGGTGCAAAATCGCACAGGTTAATGACCGAGCAAACCGATTAAAAATTGAAGAGTGGCTTAGCGCGATCAAGAGTGCTAAATTTATAATCACAGATTCATTTCACGGGTGTGTTTTTTCTATAATTTTTGGCAAACCATTTTTTGCAATCATAAACGAAGCCCGTGGAAATGCGCGTTTTCACTCACTTTTTAATATGTTAAATTTAGATAATCGTGTGATAAAAGATGTAAATTTTGAGCTAAATTTGGCGATGAATTACGATGAAATTTATAAAATTTTAGATGAAAAACGCAAATTTTCAATAGACTTTTTAAAACAAAATTTAAAGGTGCGATAATGAAAATGGCTCTAATAATATCAAACCTAGGACAAGGTGGCGCAGAACGCGTTTTAAGCCTTTTGGCAAACTATTTTTGTGAAAAAAACGACGTAACAATTATCAAGCTAGACAACGCGCCATCATTTTACGAAATTTCACCGAAAATTCGCGTGATTGACGCTAATTTAGGCGTTGGCGATATGGGAATAATCGGCAATTTTAAAAAACGTTTTGGCAAAATTTTCGCCATTCGCAAGCTGTTTAAAAGACAAAATTTCGACATCATAATCTCATTTTTAGACAATACAAACGTCTTATCACTCATCGCAAATTTCGGTTTAAAAACGCCACTCATCATCTCAGAACATACAAATCACACGTTTTTAAAAGCGCGAATTTGGCGCGTTTTAAAACGCATTTTTTATCCACGTGCGAGCGGTTTATCGGTGCTTACGCGCTTTGATTATGATTTTTACACATATGTAAAAAATCGCGAAATCATGCCAAATCCCGCCTTTTCTAGTCTAATTGATGAGCAAAATCTCAAAAAAATGCGCCAAATTAAGCGCGATTTAATCTTAGCCGTGGGGCGTTTAGAGCCATTTAAGGGCTTTGATGCCCTAATCCGCGCGATTAGCCTAATCCCGCCACAATCGCTAAAAAATTACGAAATTATCATCGCAGGCGATGGACACGAACGCAAAAATCTCGAAAATTTGGCTCATAATTTAGGCGTCAAAGTCCAATTTGCGGGCTTTTGCAAAGATATAGCAAACCTTTACGCACAGGCTAAAATCGTCGTCGTAACCTCGCGCGCAGAAGGCTTTTGCAATATTTTAGCCGAGAGCATTTTTTTTGATACAGCGCGAATTTCTACCGATTGCATAGCTGGTCCGCGCGATCTAATCACGCACGAAAAAGATGGCATTTTATGCGCTGTAGATGATGAAAAAGAGATCGCAAAAGCGATAAATTTGCTTATCAATGATGAAAATTGTAGGCTAAATTTGGTAAAGAATGCGAATTTGCGTCGCAATGAGCTAAGTTTAAAAACGATCGGCAAAAAATGGGAAATTTTCATCGACAAAACGCTACAAATGCGACAAAATCGCACAAATTCTTTCAAAATTTCAGATTAATCCACAAGGAAAATTTTTATGAAACAGACAAAAAATTTACCATTAATTTCGGTGATTATTCCAGTTTTTAACGTCGAAAAATACCTTCGCACTTGCCTAAATAGCGTGATTAATCAGACTTATTCGCGCCTTGAAATTTTGCTGATTAATGATGGCTCAAGCGATAAAAGTGGCGAAATTTGCGCCGAATTTGCTCGAAAAGATGCGCGAATTCGTCTTTTTTCACAGCCAAATAGCGGGCAAGCCGTCGCTAGAAATTTAGGGCTTGATAATGCGCACGGAGAGTTTGTGGGTTTTGTCGATAGCGATGATGTGATTGCACCTGATTTTTTCGAGACGCTTTATTATCTTATAGTAAATTTTAAAACTAAAATCGCGATGTGCGCTTATGAACCTTTTAGCGATGAAAGTGCTATTTTAGCGCGGCTACAATGCAAAAATACAGCCAAATTTGATGAAATTTGCACGCAAGATAGAGAAAATTTCACAGCCAACAACAGCGCAAATTTGAAATTAAATTTAGATGTGCCAAACACAAAAAATTGCGCTCAAAATAGCGAAAATTTTGCGTCAAATTTAGACACAAACGATACAAAAAATAGCGAAATTTACGCACAAACCAGCGCATTTTGTGCCACAAAAAAGAGCAAGTCCGTGAAATTTGATGAAAAAAATGCAGGTTTTTGTACCGATGACGCAAATTTAGGCAAATTTGACACAAATATGATAGATTTTTCGGACGCACAACACGCACAATTTTGCGCGACGCAAAAGCAGGTTTTCACGCGCGCGACGCTTGGCGATGCGTTTTTTAGCACAGGTGTTTGCAGGGGGCTTTATGCGAGAGAAATTTTCGATGATTTGCGCTTTCCGGCTGGGCAAATTTATGAGGATGTGGCGATTTTTTTCGATATTTTCAACGTCTCGGCGTGTGCTTGTTCGCAAAAAAAGAACTACTTTTACCGCGTAAGAGCGGGCTCGACGGTCAATTCTTTCGCCGCCAAACACCTTGCCGCTACGGGCGCGGTGGAGCGATTTGCCACGTTGGTCGCGCAACACTACCCTGATTTAGGCGATCACGCTAATTTCGCGCGCTGCGGCTCGGCTCTTGGGGTTGCTTTTATGATTATTCGCGCGGAGGCAAAAGAGTATCGCACAAAAACTTATGAGCTACAAAATTTCGTGCGAAAAAACATAAATTTTGGCTTTTTTATGTGCCACGCGTCAAAATTAAACAAAATTTTGATGATTTTATTTTTAATCAGCCCAAAACTGCTCGCGTTTTTTTACAAAATTTACAGCAAATTTTTACGCCGTTTAAAGTAGTAAATTTGCTTAAGTTTTTAAGCAAATTTGTGGCAATAGCTGATAAACACAAACACCAAAATTTAGCCATCAACTCAAAAACTCACAATATTTAAAAACAAATTTCTTTGTTAAAAATATATAAATTTTT
>CAUUFG010000003.1:0-43106 GCA_963544335.1 uncultured Campylobacter sp. | reverse complement strand
GCCAAAGCCAAGCCACCGCGCCAAATTTCACGCATTTTTTTCCTTTATCACGCGCGATATCGCTTCTACCGAGAGTTTGGCGTTTTTTTCTATGGTGAAATTTTGCGCGATTTTGTAGTTATTTTCGCCGATTTTTTCGCAAAATTTAGCCTCGCGTAAAAGCTTTGTTAAAATTTTGCTAGCCTCATCTGTGCTATCTAAGACAAAATCCGCGTCCAAAATCTCAGCCGCGCCGTTTTGTGCGGTCGTGATTACGGCATTTTTGTAGCTCATCGCCTCTAAAACGGCGTTTGAAAACGGCTCGTAATGTGTCGGAAACAAAAACACATCAGCGCATTCATAAAATTTGCTAACGTCTTTTTGTGCGCCCGTAAATAGGGCATTTACGCCTAGTTTGCGCGCCAAATTTTGATAGTTTTCTAAGTGTTTATCTGCCCCAACGACTATCGCATTAAGGCTAGGTGCGCCAAATTTGCTCCGCGCAAGATGTAAAATCTGCAAAAACTCAGCTACGCCTTTGCGCTTAAAACCGCTGCCGACAAAAAGCACAATTGGAAGCTTAAAATCAAGCTCAAATTTATCGCAAATGGCTAGTTTTGCGCTACCTTTTTCTATTTTTGCGGGCAAATTTACGCCGTTGTAGATGACACAAATTTTATCCGCGCTGGTGCCATAGGCGTCAATGATTTGATTTTTGATGAAATTTGAGTTTGCGATGATAAGTTTTGCGTTTGCAAAGCACTTTTTTTCTAAATGCGGATAGACGAAATTTAGCGGATTTAGCCACCAAAATGGCTTTAGGGTGCGGTAAATTTTATGCACGCCATCGCCTGCGCGGTAGATGTCGGCGCACTCTATGCGCTCTAGGCTAAAATAGAGCTCATCTGCGCTTTTTTGTGCGCAAACTTGGCGGTTAAATTTGAGTGCTTTTAGCCACGAACCTAGCTTTTGCGAACCGCTAAAAGAGCGGATTTCACACCCTATTCGTAGCGATTTTAGTGCGTTTGTTAGCCTTGATAGATACCGCTCCGCGCCACCTAATGCGCTAGGGTTTGCTCGTAAAAAGATGATTTTTTTCATGGGGCGGATTTTACAATAACTTTAATGAAAGTTTAGTTATAATCCCCCATTTTAAGGAAAAACGTGAAAATCTTACTAATCAGAAACGACAATATCGGCGATCTAATCTGCACCACGCCAGCCATCGAAGCCCTGCGAAAAGCCTACCCTAGCGCGCAAATTGACATCGTAGTAAATAGCCTAAATGCGCCAGTCGTGCAAAATAATCCGTTTTTAAATCGCGTTTTCATCTATACAAAACCAAAGCATGTGCGCAAATTTTCGCAAAAAATCGGCGCATTTTTCAAAAAGGCTAAAATTTGCCTAAAAATCGCTCTTAGCGTGTATGATGTGGCGGTCATTTTTCGTAGCTCTTATAGCTCTTCGGCGTCGCTTTTTGCTAAAATCTCACGCGCAAAAACGATAATTGGCGTCGGTAAAAAGGGCTTTATAAATGAAAAAGTCGAGTTTGAAAATGAGCATGAAGTTATGCTTTGTTTTAAGCTTCTTGCGCCTTTGGGAGTGAAATTTAGTGGCGAAAAGACGCTGTTTATGGCGCAAAATCCGCGCGATGATTTTAGGGATTTTGTATTTTTTCACATAAGCTCAAGAGTGCGCGAAAATGCTTTGAGTGAGGATAAAATTTTACAGATTATTGAATTTTTAAAATCCAAATTCAAGCGCGTTTTAATCACGGCGGAAAAATCAGAATTTGGCGATAGGATTTCGCAAATTTCAGGCGCGCAGTATCTAAAAACGGCGAATTTTAGCGAACTTGCTGATTTTTTAAGCACCGCTAGAGCGTTAATTACACTAGATGGCGGAGTTGCGCATTTAGGACCTGCGCTTGGTATTAAGACGATAGCGATCTTTGGCAAAACCGCTCAAAATCGCTGGGCGCCAACATACGCACGCGCAAAATGTGTGGTGTTGCAAGATGAGAGCTTTCTGGCGGAAAATGTTAAAAATGAGGAAATTTTCAACGCGATTAAAAAGGAGTTTAGTTGATTCTAGATAGCAAAAAAGAAATTTTAAACTATTGTATTTTAACCTGTGTTTGCTTCTATCTTTTTGGGCACTTTTCGGGCGGTTTAAATGCTGTGAAAAATTTAGGAATTTATGGCGGATTTTTTTTGTGTGCTTTTGCTTTCTTTAAATTTAGAGCTCAAATGTTTGATAATTTTAAGCAAAACGTAAGCGTAAGCAAAAATTTGATCGCCTTGATTTTGGTCTTTTATTTTATTATATTTGCGACCTCTACCGCTCCATATTCAGATGAATACAACTCGCTTAAAGCTGCCTTTAAAGAGCTAAAAAAAGGGATTATTTTATTTTTAATTTTGCTGTTTTGGTATAAAAACGAGTATAAAAAATGGATTTTTTATACTTTGATTTTTGCGTTTGTTTTTTGCGTTTTTAAAAATATCACGCCAATTTTTAGCCTAAGTAGTGACGCTTTTAGTGATAATAAAGCAATTGTTGATAGATCTTTTTCTTCGTTTTTTGATATCTTATCGCCGTTTGTTTTGGTGGCATTTTTTATCTTAAAAAATAGAAATTTAAAAATCGCACTTTTTGTTGTTTTTGCGATAGGAATTTGCGCTGATATTTTAACAGGAGCACGCGGAAGCTGGGTGGCGTTTGTATTAAGCGTGGTTGTTGTGTTAGTTTTGATAATTAATAAACGCGGATTTAAGCTTAGTAAAAAAGGCGTTTTTATAGGCGCGATTTTTGGAGCGATATTTTGCGGTGGCTTGGCATTTGGGTATGAAAATCTAGCAATTTTAAAGTATAAATTTACCCAAACAGACACTAGCGGCAGGGATATAATCATAAAGCACAGGCTCCCTGAGCTATTAAAAAGCGATAGGAAATTTATCGGATTGGGGCATGGGGGCTATCAATACGAGCGTTTTTTAAGCGATGTGGCTAAAAAGAAAAACATAAATAGCGGTTATTTTGGTCCAAATGGCGGAGTGGATAAAGAGAGTGGGCTTGTTAAATTTTGGCACGATGAGCCGACGTTTTTGGCGGCGTATTATCACTACGGCTTTTTTGCAATCATAATACCCATTTTGGCATTTTACATCTTTTGGTGCGGGATTTTAGAATTTATTAGGCGCGAAAACTACTACGCTCTTGGCGTGGCGATAAGCGTGTTTTCTTTTTATCTAGTGCGCGGATTGTTTGAGGGGTATTCGCCTGATAAGCTCTTTATTTTGGCATTTTTGATGATAGTTTTTGGAGATAAATTTGATAAACATATTAGAACTTGAAAGTTCGCTAGGATTTGGTGGACAAGAGCACCGCACACAGCGTGTTATAAACGGGCTAGATAAGAGTAAATTTAAGGTATTTTACGCGCTAAATCACGGCTCAAAAAGCTTTGAAAAGCCCATTGATTGCGAGTTTGTGGAGTTTAATCTCAAAAGAGTTTATAACATCTTTGAGATATTTAAAATTTGCAAATTTGTTAAGCAAAACAAAATAGATATCATCGCCACACACTCAGGCAAAGACGGCAACATCGGCGCGATCGTAGGCAAATTAACCGGCGCAAAAGTCGTGCGAACGCGCCATTTGCAAACGCCGATTAGTTCGCCATTTTCGTATAATTTAAGCGACCGCGTCGTATGCGTCTCAAACGCTGTAAAATCGGGGCTCATAGAGCGCGGCGTAAAGCCAAATTTAACGCAAGTTATCTACACTGGCGTCGATACGCAAAAATTCACGCCAAATTTTAGCAAAAACATCAAAGACGAGCTAGGATTAGCGCAAGATTGCGTGGTTGTGGGGATTGTGGCGGTTTTGCGCGGGGCAAAAAATCACGAAATTTTAATTGAAGCTTTTAGTGAGTTAAATTTAAAAAATACTGCGCTTGTTATCGTCGGTGATGGGCCACAAGAGGCGAAATTACGCCAGCTAATTGCTGATAAAAAGGGCATTTTTATGCTTGGAAATCGCTTGGAAGTGAGCGAATTTATGGCTAGTTTTGATATTTTTGTTCTTCCTTCTAAAATGGAGGCTCTTGGCACGGCGATTTTAGAGGCGCAAAGTTGTGGTGTGCCTTGTATTGGAAGCAAGGTTGGCGGCATTGTTGAAGCGATTGAACATGAGAGAAGTGGATTTTTATTTAGCGATAAAGATGAGCTAAAAACCGCGCTAAAATGGCTTATAGAAGATAAAAATTTGCGTCAAAATTTTGGCAAAAATGCCCGTAAAATCGTGCAAGAGAAATTTAGCATCGAAAAAATGATTGCAGATATGGAAAAAATGTATGAAAATCTTTGAAAATTTGATGAAATTTTACCTGCGAAATCGCAAAATAAAAAAGTGCGAAATGGTGAGTGAGAAATTTAAATGCGTCTGTTTTTTTAGCAACACCGCCATCGGCGATACGCTCTTTAATACGCCCGTATTTAGGGAGTTTCGTGCTAAATTTAGCGATGTAAAAACTATCGCTTTGCTAAATCCTAACAACGCCATGCTGTTTAGAGATGATCCAAATTTAGATGAAATTATCACTTACGATGGGCGTTGGGGCAGGTTTTTAAAGACGCTAAAAATTTTAAAATCCAAAAAAATTGATATTTGTTTTTTGCTTCACTCAAACGAGCCACAAGCGACGCCACTTGCGATTTTATCGGGTGCGAAGTATGTTTTTAAACTGCCAAATCACAAAAATAAATTTAACTTTTTGCACTCAAATACGCCACAAAAATACGCTGATGAGAACAGATACATCGTGCTAAATCGGCTTTTGCAGCTTAAATTTGTGGGGATTGATAGCGATGAGAGCTTTGCAAAAGATGAAATTTGCAGGTTGGGTTTGTATTTAAATCCAGGCGATTATGTGCGCGTTGATGAGAAGCTTAAAGGTTTAAATGGCGAGCAAAAGTCTAATAAAGAAGCAAATTTTAAACAAATTTTATCGCGCGATAAAGAGCAAAATTTGGCAAAAAATGATCCTGAAATTTGCAGTGGCGATGAGCGCAAAATAATCGGCTTTCAAATGGGTGCGTCGTCGCGTTCTAGAAAGTGGACTTTGCAGCGTTGGTGCGAGCTTGCGTTAATGATTTTGCAACATACAAATTATCAAATCGTGCTAACTGGAAGCCCATCAGAGCGTAAAGAATGCGATTTGTTTATACGTGAGTTAGAAAAGAATTTAGATGAATTTTTAAGTTTTAAAGCACAAGAAAAGAGATTGAAATTTGCAAATCAAGCAAATTTAAACTCTTTATGTGACGATGAAAATTGTGCGGAAAGCAGTGATAGAAAAGCTGTGGCGAATTCGGCTTTAGAATTTGATAAAAAAATCAGCGAAAGTCCTTCTGATTTGGCGAATTTAAAGCACGATTTGCTAGGGCGTGTGTTAAATTTAGCTGGTTTTTTTAACCTACGCGAAGCTGCTGCGCTTATTGATAGGCTAGATATTTTAATCACGCCAGATACTGGGCCATTGCACGTTGCAGCAGCAATGAAAACACCTACAATCGCACTTTATGGCGTAGCTGATCCAAGTAGTTCAAATCCAAATTTTGACACTAAAATTCACAAAATTATAAAGGCTGATTTTAAAAACTACAAAGGTTTTAATAAGCACGACGATTGCGCGCAAACTATGGAAAAAATAAGTGTAAATGACGTATGTTTAGCTATTAAGGGTGTTTTATGAAGCGGATTTTGTTTGTAGATACTGGGTTAGAATTTGGCGGTGGAAGCAAGAGTTTGATTTACCTTTTAAAGGAGATTGTAAAGTTAAATGGATACGAAATTTTAGTTTATTTTGAACACGATTACGATTTAGGCGATAAAAAAATTTCGCAAATAATCTCTCGGTTAGGTGTTAAATTTGTTCAATTTGAGAACAAAATAGAAATTTCAAAGACAAAAAGAGAAATTTTGCGTATTCTTTCAAAAACATCTTTGCAAAAAGCCGTTTATAAAAACGATTTTGAATTTGCGCTTAGGCTTTTGGGATCTGTAAAACCTGATATTTTACATTTAAATAATCATTTTTCAACAAATCTTGCTTATAATCAAGCTGCAAATTCGCTTAAAATAAATGTTATTCAACATCTTAGAAAAAATAGTTTAGTAGAGCCGTTTAAACTTGAAATTTTAAAAAAGCTAAAATTTTTACCGATTTGTGTATCTAATTCAACTTTTGATTTTTATAATAAACAAATAAATATGCCTAAATTAGTTGTTTATAATCCTGTAGTTTGCGCTGAAATTAGTAAGCAAAAAAGTGAGAATAAAGACATTTTGATTGCAATGCCTGCAAATTTTTTGACACTTAAGGGACACGATCTAGTTTTTGATTCATTTTTGCAGCTTGATAGAAGTGACGTTAAGTTGTATTTGGCTGGAAGTGGCGATTTTGCACCAAGCACAAAATATAAGTTGGAACGTTTAGAAAAGTTAAATATTGTAAAAAATTTGGGTTTTGTCAAAAATATGGATGAAATTTATAAAAAATGCGATTATGTGCTTGGATTTTCTAGTGACGAAGGGTTGCCGCGAATAGTTATAGAAGGTCTTAGTTATGGTCTTGGTATTATATTTTCGGACATTAATGTAATGAGAGAGATCTATTCTTTGGCTCAAAATAAAGAGTATTTTTTTATAGTAAAACGAGATAGTGCGGAGCTTTTAAAATGTTTACAAAATCTAAAAAAACCGCACTTACAAAATCCTGATACTAACATAATTAATACATTTAGTTTGCAAAATTACGCAAGTAAAATAGTTAAAATTTATAAAGATCTTTTATAAACAAAATTTATTTTTCGTTTTTAAGTTGCACTGCACCCAATTTATCAAACATAAAACTTCTAAAACTTCTGCTTAAATCTTGATCATTACAATCATCGATCGCGCCACAAAGCTTTCTCATAGCGTAATTTGCACCAAAAAATTCATTCGGTTTTATCTGCATTAACTCTAAAATCACGCTAGAACCAAGCCCTAATTCGCCAAGTTTTGTATCATCAAAGGCGATTTTTTCTATATCATCGCTACCACGGACGAAAAATTGTGTTATAAATAGCGGATTTGTAAAATTTAGCCCAACATCGCTCTCATCTATTCCGACTAATCCATGGTGATCTCCAAAATAGCCAAAAATATAGGGTCTTTTGCTTTGCATTAGATATTCATCTAAATTTTCCACCGCTTTATTTAACTCTATAATTCGTGAATAATAATCGCTCAATACTAGTGCGGTTTTGTGTTTATACTCTTTTTCTAAGCCAAATTTTATCTCTTTAGCTCTATCGTAAGGTCCGTGTTCAAACATTTTTAAAACGTAGATTAAAAGCGGTTCGTCTGGATATTTCTCGAAAATTTGCTTTGTGTAATCGGCGAAATTTTGACTAGGAATTGTCCAAAGATTTTTATTATCTTTTGCGTTGCTTCCGCCTTCGCCTTTATAGCCAAAATCTTGCGGATGATAAAACTCGTCAAATCCAAGCTCTTTATACGCCTTGCGTCCGCCATAAAAGTCCAAATTTAAAGGATTTATCACGATTGTGCGATAGCCCTCTTTTTTGAGTAAATTTGGTAGGCTAAATTTCAACATTCCAGCCCATTTGCTAAATACTTTAAACGAATTTACACCAAAATTATCAGGGCTTATTCCGCTTAAAATTTCAAATTCGGATTTGATTGTGCCACCGCCAAACGTATGAACACGCACGTAGCTTTTGTATTTTAAATTCGGTGCGTCCAAAAACATGCTAAGTTCGCCTAATCCACGATAAATTTTAGTGTCTATTGTTGATTCTTGTAGCCAAAGAATTAAATTTGGTTTTAAATTTGATGTTTTATACGGCGCAATCTCATGTGTTTTTTTCTCAAAATATGGATATGTATTATCAAAAGTTGGCACTTCTAATTTCATATTATTTAGCATCGACATTAATAAATTCATATGCGCATCTTTGCTGCTAGGCAAACATTGACGATACCAAACTAATTTTGTGCTATTTAGCGTGGCAAAATATAAAAATCCTCCAAGGCTAAGCGAAAATAATAAAGTTGATAAAAATCTAAATTTCATGCTAAATTTTGCGCTTTTTGCGTGGGCAAATATAGCAAAAATTACCACTACAAATAGTAAAATGATCAAGCCTATTAACTCTTTATAACGCAAAATAATGCCAAAATTATCAGGATTTAACATCGTCATAACATCTGCGATAAAAAGATGCTGTCTATAAAAATGCCAATAAATTTTTGCTGCATAATAGACTAAAATTATAATTATTGAAGCGACATTTATAGCGCGCCAAATTTGACCACTAAGTGCAAATATAGCGAAAAACAAAATAGCAAATTCAAACAGCTTAAAATATATCGCATAGTGTGATTCATAGCTTTTAAAGCATATAACAATTGCAAGAATAAAAAGTGCAATCGTGATAAATTTAAAAACAAATTTCATTTTAACTCCTTAAATTTTTTATAAAATTTTCAATATTTTTTTCATCTTCTTTGCTAAGCTTAAAATACTCGCTCGCGTCAATATTTCTGATTGTTTTAAACACTGCGCTAATTGGCGGTAAATTTGGACACACTATTAGCGAATTAAACACTCCGCGTTGTTCACTAGCAAAGCACGGACCCATTAAACATATCGTAGGCACTTTCATGGTATCTGCGATGTAGTAATTACCGCTATCTGCGCTAATATATAAATTCATCTGTGCGGTATAAAAAGGCAATTCGCACAAAGCGATTTTATCTATAAAAGATGTAATAAAAACGCCGTGAGTATCGATATTTTTTAGCTCTTTATCGTCGCCTTTTATACCAAAAATATACACCTCACAATCAAATTTTGCCAAAATTTCAAATATCTTATTCCAGGTGCTAATCGGTGGAGTTTTCATCTTATTTCCAGCACTTAGGCTTATGCCTATTTTAAATTTAGAGCCTGTTATTAGATTGTTTTGCGGTATAAATAGTGGTTTTTGCACACATTTTTCGTATTTTAATTCGTTAATTTCTAGCATCTTTAAATATGTCAAAAGTGTCAAATCGCCCGTTGTATGGTCTATTTTTTGCATTTTGTGTGATAAAAATTTAAATGAGCTTGAATTATTATAATGCGAAATTGTGGTTGCTTTTTTTGCTACTGCGCATTTGGCTAAAAATAGATTGAGCGTATTTGGGCTTAAGACGTAAATTTCATTGTAGTTTTGCATGAAAAGTGTAAATGCAAATTTTATCTTAGAAGTTTTGCCATTTTTTATATTATCAATGACAAATTTATTTTTGATTCTCTCATCATAATTTGCAAATTCTAAATTTATTTCGTTTAAAACTATATCAAATTCGCCCAAGGGTTCAAAAATAATGCTTGTATTTGCGTAATCTCCAATAACCGCATTTTGAATAACTAGCTTTTTATCTGTTTGTTTTCTAAAAAAACTTGCAAATTTTAAAAAAGGAAAGAGCAAAATATATATTAAAAAATAACCCACGTTTTCTCCCAAAAAGGGGAATTTTATACGATGTTGGCTAAAATACAGCTTTAATTTACCACAGGGGAGAGTATGAGCGCAAACCGCTATATAGCCTATTTTGATAAGATAATTTTGGGATTATTGTTTATATTTTTTGTGTGCGAACACCATGTGAAATTTACTGCTGTTAAAAATATTTCGCTTTATTTAGCACTTCTTTTGGCTTTGATTTTGTTTTTTTTGCAAAAAAGTTACAGGCTAGAGCTTTTAAAACAAAATTTTAAAAATGCCAAATTTCCGCTAATATTTTTAAGTATTTTTGTTATTTATGCGCTTGTGATCTCGGCGTTTCCTTATACAGATGAGTTTGATTCTTTAAAGGAGTGTTTTAAAGAATTTGGGCGCGGAATAGCATTTTTATTTATTATTTTAGTTTTGGCTGATGGCAAAAATAGAGAATCAAAAATATTTTTTTATGCCATTTTAAGTGCGTTTGTCTTAATTAGTGCTTACTATTTTTTTAATGCATTGCCAAATTTGGAGTATTTAAAAGATATGACGCAGCATGGCGAGGCGGGTAGAATTGTGAAAAGAGCCTATGCGCCATATGCTGATAGATTTGCTGTTTTTGCATTTTTGGCAGTTGTGCTATTTCGCTTAAAATGGGTAAAAATTTCTCTTGTGCTATTTTGTATTATTTTTATTTGTATGGATATTTTGACTGGCGCGCGTGGGAGTTGGCTCGCAGTTGGCGTGGCGTTTTTGTTATCTATTTTATTTTTGATATTTAGTTCGTATAGGGAAATTTTTAGGCGAAATTTAAAATCAATCATAGCTTTTGGCTTGGCTTTTAGTGTTATGCTCGGCGTTTTAATTGCAAACTCATCGATTTTTTCATATAAATTTTCACAAGGTGCGAGTAGTTCAGGTAGAGATTTAATCTTAAAAGAACGCTTGCCTTTGCTTATGGATAGCGAACGTGCATTTTGGGGAATTGGTTATGGATTTAGAGTTTATGATAAATTTTTGGAGGATAAATCTGCCGAAAAAAAAGTCAAAATTTCGATGATGAGCATTACCGATACAGGTAGAAAACACTGGTTTAATGATGAGCCATTTTTTATCGGCAATTACTATTATTTTGGTGTGATAGGCACAGGTGCGCTGTTTTTGTCTTTTGTGGCACTTTTGATAGCCTCATTTCGCGAATTTTGTGTAACTCAAAATCTCTTTTTTGCTATGATTTTTATTACTCTTGTGAGTTATTTTGGTGTAAGAGGGCTATTTGAAACGATGAATTTGAGGATATTGTATCTGTTTTATGTGCTTGGATTTTTTATTTTGGTTAAGGCAAAGAGTAAAAATTGAGCGTTCCTGTTTTGATGTATCATCACGTTTTACAAAAGGGCGGTTTTATAGCAAGTAGCGTTGCTGAGTTTAGAAAACAGATGGAATTTTTGGCAAAATCTGGCTACAAAACGCTAAGCATGAGCGAGTTTATCGCTTACAAAAAGGGCGAATTTTCGCCACCTAAAAAGAGCGTTTTAATCACTTTTGATGATGGCTGGAAGGATAATTTTGTCTATGCGTATCCGATTTTACGGGAGTTTGGGCTAAAGGCTAGTATGTTTTTGGTGAGTGGCTGGATAGAAAAGGCGAGCGAAAAAAAAGGCGAGTTTATCGAACTAAATCACGCAAAATACAAAGCTGCTGCGCCTGTGCGTCCGCAAGATGTCTTTTTAAATTTGGATGAAATCGCGCAAATGCGGGATGTTTTTGATTTTCATTCGCACACGCACACGCATTTTGATGATTATTTTGGCGAATTTGGAGCGAGCGAGAATTTTGGCAAGTGTCGTGAGTTTATGCGTAAAAATTTCGGTTTTGATGATGAAATTTTGTGTTGGCCGCGTGGGATTTTTGATGAAAATTTACTAAATATCGCAAAAAGTGTCGGATACAAAGCATTTTTTACGACGATGCGCGGGATAAATCGCGCAGACGGCGATCTAAATTTCATCAAGCGAATCGCTGTTAAAAAAGACGAAAAGTGGCTAAAAAAGAGCCTTTTTATCTATCGAAACGACATTTTGGGCGGGATTTATAGCTGGATAAAAAAGGCGTAAATTTATAATAAAAGATTTTAAAAAGTTGCTTTTAGATACAATTGGCTTTTTTATGGATGGTAAATTATGAAATATCTGCTGTTGATCTATTTTGTGGTATAGGTGGGCTTACTTGTGGACTTAAACAATCTGGGATTGATGTTATAGCTGGCATTGATTTTGATGAAAGTTGTAAATTTGCATATGAAAAAAATAATGATGGGATTTTTATACATAAAAGTATTTGTGAAGTAAGTGGCGATGAAATTGATGCGTTATTTGGAAATGCTGATATTAAAATTTTAGTCGGTTGCGCCCCTTGTCAGCCGTTTTCGGAATAAAAAAGATAGATCATCTCATAAGGATTGGGGATTGTTATATCATTTTCAAAGATTAATTACTGAAACATCGCCACAAATAGTCTCTATGGAAAATGTTCCAGAACTTAGAAAAGAGAAGGTATTTGCTGATTTTGTAGAGAGCTTAAAGACTCAATGATACAATGTAAGTTTTAAAATTCACGATGCGAGCGATTACGGCGTAGCTCAAAGACGAAAGAGGCTTTTATTGTTGGCTTCTAAATTTGGTGATATAAATTTTTTAGATCCGCAAGATAATAAAATAACAATTAAAGATGTGATATCGAATATGGATAAAATAAGAGCCGGAGATTTAATAAATAATAAAGATAGGCTTCATATAAGCCCAAAACTAAACGATATAAATATTAAGCGGATAAAACAATCAAAACCTGGCGGTTCATGGCATGATTGGGATAAAAATTTATTGCTAAATTGTTACAAAAAAGCAAGTGGTCAAAGCTATAAATCTGTTTATGGCAGAATGAGTTGGGATGATGTCGCGCCAACTTTAACTACGCAGTTTATAAATTATGGAACTGGTAGGTTCGTGCATCCGCAACAAGATAGAGCAATATCGTTACGCGAAGGAGCGTTGCTTTAATCGTTCCCACCAAAATATGAATTTATAGATAAAAATGAAAAGATATGTATGCGAAAGATTGCTAGAGACATAGGTAACGCTGTTCCACCAAAATTAGGGAAACACATAGGCAAAAGCATTTTGAAACACTTAAAAAAATATCAAGGAAATATAGATGAAACAAATTAGTTTTTCAACCGCAAATCATGCAGTTGCTCATTTAGGTAGAAATTTATATAGCACCACTCCTCCTGCACTAGCTGAACTAGTTGCAAATTCATACGATGCTTATGCAACTAAGGTTGATATAAAAATAGAAAATTCATATATAGTTATCGCTGATAATGGCAAAGGTATGAATATTGATGAGCTAGATCAAAAATATTGCATAATAGGCAGTCCAAAACAATCAGAAAAACCCATCAATAATCTACCAACAATAAAGCCTATGGGTAAAAAAGGAATAGGAAAACTAGCTGCTTTTAGTATAGGCAATAAATATGAAGTTTTTACAAAAACAAAAGATAATCAACACTGGATAAGCTTTACATTAGATTACAATGAGATGCTTGAAAATAATCCATATTATGCTGAGATTAGATTATTGAAAGAATTACCTAGCGAATATGCGGACTATATGAATTTGATTCAGGATTTATAGTTAATATTTTTAAATTAAGAAGAAAATTTATCTCTACATCTGAATCAAATCTAATAAGTCAATTATCAAAAAGATTTTATTTAACTTCTGATGATTTTTCTTTAAAAATAGATAATGAAGAGATAGAACTATCTAAAATTCATATTATAACGATTTACAGCTTGTTATGTATTTTGGGTATACAGAAAGCGAAATTTGTAATATTTTTGATAATACTGGCATACAAGTGGAAGAATTCATAGACAATGACCCAAAAATTTCTAACTACATAATAAGTAATAAAATAAAAGGATGGATAGGTAGTGTAGCAAAACCAAAAGATTTATCTAAAGACGGTAATGGAGCATTTGTAATAGCATATATGAATAATAAAATTGCTGATGAAAATATTTTTAAAAATAAACTTGATGCAAGACTAGCTTCACAATATATAGTAGGAGAAATTCATGTTGATTTTTTAGATACAGATGATGACCCAATAACTTCCAGCAGGCAAGGGCTGGATGAATCAAATGATGAGGTAAAAAAATTTATTGATAATATGGATAAAGTCAGAAAAAAATTATTTCGATATGGGATGATTTTAGGGTTAAAGATGTTGTAAACACGTTGCCAGAGAGAATCAAAAACAATGAAAATTATAAAGAATGGCTAAATGGATTAACTGATGATGAGAAAAAAATAAATAATAAGTTATTAAATTTATTTTCTGCAAAATTAAATGATGATAGTGAAATATGGGATAAAGAAGTGGATGCTATGGTTACATCAATTGCAAATGTTGTAAATAATATCGGCATTAATGAAATAAATAATGAAATCAATGAAGCACAAGGAAATACAGAATCTGTTTTTCGTCTTATGTCAAAATTTATGCAAAAGATAGCAAAAGCAGAACAAATACAAACAGCAGATATTATTAATTATAGGCTAAAAGCCATAGATAGGCTTGAAAAATTAATGGACAATCCTCAAAGTGCTGAAAAGGTATTTCAAGAGCATTTATATAAAAATCCATGGCTAATAAATCCCTTTTGGAATTATGATAACAGTGATGTAAATTTTAAACGGGTAAGAGAACAGTACTTTAAAATAATAAATGATTCTAATCAAACACATAGAAATTTTATAGATATACTAATAAAAGTAGCAGAAGAAAAATATCCAGTAATAGTTGAATTAAAAAAGAATAAGCCTACTGGTCATGCAAAAATTGAATATGAAGATATATCTAAACAAATTAAGAAATATAGAAAAGCATTAATACAAAATTTGACCACAATAGATAAAAAAGATATAAAAGATTCAGATATTCCGGCAATATTCATAATATCTGAGGATACTAGCAATAGTCACTTAAATACAATTATAATTAATAGCGATGAACAATTATTGATTAAAATGCAAAATATACAAATATACAAATATACAAATATACACATATGCTCAGTTGCTAGAAAATGCAAAGAATATGTATAAACAATTTATGAATGTCATTAAAAAACGAAAAATAATTCCAAATTTATCATAAACTATAACTTTTACAAACGGCGTTAATTTTTAATTAACGCCATAAAAACCAAAACATTCCACGTTTTTTATCTTTGATATTTTGTGGAGTGTTTTCTCTAAAATTTTCTCTTAAAACTTGCCAAGTAAAATTTAAAAACAATCTTGAATGCGCCGCCAAAGCACCGAAATTTCGCATTTTTTCTATTTTTTTCTCATAAATTTCTCTATTTTGACTATCGTCACGGCGCAAAGAGTGATACGAGCCGTTGCGATTTACGTCGTCGTTGTCTCTTTCGCGGTAAAAATATCTGCGTTTTGTAAAATATTTTCGTTTAAATCCAAGCGCTTCAAAATACTGGGCGCAAAAATTATCTTCATGTCCGTAATTTCCGGCAAATTCTTCATCATATCCAAAGTGCGCCAAAAATTCGCCGCGTCTCATCCCAAATACATTGCCGTGGGATGGGTAATTGCCTGCGATAAAGCCATTTTTGTGAATGTGCGTACGTCTGAATTTATAAATTTCACCCCTTTTTAAATCACTATCCACCATAAATTTCAAAGTATCTTCATAAAAAACGTGGTCTAAATCAGTGATTATAAATTTATCGCTTTTTGCGCTTAAAACGCCCAATTTCGCGCTCCTGCTTGATTCCATTTTATGTTTTCATTGATCTTTATCCAGCGCAAATTTAGATTAAATTCTGGGATTTCATAGTGCAAGGGCGATCCATCATCAATTATGATAAATTCAATAACATCTAGCAAATCAGGGTCGTATTTTTCGTAGGTTTTTAGTAAATTTAATACAGAATTTATGTCGTTTTGGTCGCAGTAAAAGTGCGTAACGTAGCTTAGTTTAATGTGCGAATAATCGCGTGATATGATATGTGTGTAAGGGGGGGGTGGAGAGTGATTTCATATTTTTCCTTTCAAATTTTGTCTAATTTTCTCTTTTATCTTTGGTAATTCATCTCTAAAGTCCATTAGCGTTAGCTCTACGCCGTTTTTAGTTATGCCATCTTTATCGCACGGCACAAAATCCCAATCTTTTTGAAAGACGATGTTGCGTCCCATCGTTTGAATTCCATTGCGCGCTACATAACCACTTTCGCAAAGCGAGTTATCCCATGGACCCCATTCGTAAGCTCCGCTTGCGCCAAAAAACGCGATCACGTTTATATCATTTGCGGCTGCGATATGCATCACAGCGGTATCTACGCCCACAAAAAGCGATGATTTTTTACTAAGTGCGGCGACTTGTTTTAGGCTTAATTTACCGGCTAAATTTAGCGGTTTTGAGTGACAGACGGCTAAAACATCATCGATTTTTTTCATTTCAGCTTCGTTTTTATCGCCGGTGATAATCACGCGCACATCTAAATCGCGCTCGCAAAAATCTATCAGCTGAGCCATCGTCTCGTCGTTTGCGCACTTAAACATCCAGCGGCTAGTTAGGTGAAAATGCGCGAATTTTCTTGGCAAATTTAGCGTGGCGATCTCGCTTTCGTCGGCAAAAATTTTGACTTTCTTGCTCACAGGTTCAAATTTCAACGCCCTAAGCGCGTCTAAATTTTGCTCGATTATATGTCGCAAACCGCTTGATTTTGGCGTTTCGTGTGTGATAAAAAAATTTGCTAACGTGTTTTTTGAGCGTGGCGCGACTATCGTTTTAGCCCCGCTAATCGCGCCCAAAAATATCCCGCGATCCCCACTTGTGGTCTGCACTATGATGTCGTATTTTTCGCGTTTTATCAAAAGCGCGAACTCTATTTCGCCAAGTATTTTCTCAAAAAACCCTGCGCGTTTTATCTTTTCGCGCTCGTAGATGTGGATTTTATTTACGAAAGGATTTTTCTCTATCATCGCCTCACAGCCCCTATTTAGCGCAAAATCAATCGTCGCGCCAGGGTAGAAATGATGCAAATTTTCTATCAAAGGCGTAGTCAAAAGCACATCGCCAATGTTTCTAAATTTCATAACTAAAATTTTCATTTTATATATTTCCAAAACGTGTATTGTGCGTAAAGCCTTGCAATGACGTAGCCACGCCACCCATCTTTCCAGCCGCCTTTTAGCACAAAAAGCTTAAAAAACGTCCAAAATGGGCTAAAAATCGCTTTAAATTTGCTCTTTTTCGCGCCTAGACTTGAATATCGATTTTGCTTTGCGATAAATTGCTCAATGCTCTCGTAAGCGTAGTGGATAAAGTGGTTTTTTAATTGCGAAATGTCGATTTGATATGGCGCGTGGCTAAAATTTTCATTTAAATTTGCGTTAGAAATTTCTAAATTTTTTGCGTCTGTTTTGTCTAAATTTGCGCCAAATTTATCTAAATTTTTGCTTGAAATTTCGCCTGAGTTTGTTTTGCTATGCTCTAAAATTTTCTCAGAATTTTCAAATTGGTCTAAATTCGCGTCTTGTTTGTTTGAAATTTCTTCTTCGCTCAAATTTGTTTTAGCTCTTGAATTTTCGCCTTTTAACACCACTTTTTCGTGTATCTCTCGCCCATCAAACTCGGCAAATTTTCTATCAAACAATCTCACCGAAAAATCAGGATAAAGCCCCATATTTTGCACCGCGCGTCCAAAAAAATAGTTTAATCTAGCGACTTTATACGCGCAAAAATTCGGTGCTTTTAACACGTGCAAAATTTCGTCTTTTAGCTCAAGACTCATCACCTCATCGCTATCTAGCACAAAAACCCAATCATTTCGCGCCAAATTCACTCCAAATTGCTTTTGCGCGCCAAAGCCAAGCCACTTTTGATAGATAAATCGCGCGTTTTTAAACTCGGCGCAAATTTGCTCTGTTTTATCCGTCGAACCGCTATCTACGATGATAATCTCATCAGCCCAAGACGCGCTTTTTAGGACTTCGCGTAGATATTTTTCGCTATTGTAAGTTAAAATCACGACGCTAAGCATAAATTTCCTCGTAAAAGTGTTTGAATTTTTTGTGAAACCAAAAATATTCTCTCGGATCTTGTGCGATGAAATTTTGCGTTTCGTCGCTTTGGGTTTGCGTCGCTTTTATGATCGCGTTTTCACCTAGCGTTTTTACATCTATTGTGCGCGTAAAAACAATATCCGTATCGCGCAGATTTTGCGTGTTTTTACGCACAAATGCGCAAATTATCAGCGCATTCGTCTTTTGCGCTAAAATCCCAGCCGAAGGGGTGTGGAGTATCTTACGCCCAAAAAATTCGCACTCTAAACCATCGCTTTTAGCTGTGTTTTGATCGACTAAAATTCCCAAAATCCTGCCGTTTTTTAAAGCTCTTAAAATATCTTTTGCGCCACCTTTTTTATCGATTAATTCAATATCAAATTTGCGCCTTTTTTCGCTTAAAATTTCATCCATCACTGCGCTATCTAATTTGCGTCCGACAACTGAGATTGCGCCAAATTTTGCCGCCATTGCCACCGAAAATAGCTCCCAATTGCCCTGGTGAGCGGTCGTTACTATGATGGGACGAGCTGTTTTTAGCGCATCTATTATCAAATTTTCATTTACAAAGTGCGTTTTTTGTAAAATTTGCGCCTTATTAAGCTTTTGATTTCGTAAAAATTCACTCGCAAAAAAGCCAAAATTTAGATACGTCGCGCGGGCGATCTCTTTGCGTTTTTCTTTGCTAAATTGCGGAAAACAAAAGTTTAAATTCGCCATTACGACGCGCTTTCTTTTGCGATCAAGCTTATAAAAACAAAGCGCGATAAATTTAAAAATAAAATCGCCAATCGCTTGCGGAATGGTGTTTGCGATCAAGCATAAAAATTTGTAAAAAAATAGGTAAATTTTATCCATGCAAAAGCCTATTTGCCGTATCTACTATGAGATTTGGCGAGATGAGATTGATACAAAAATCACTCTTGTCTATCTTGCGCGGATCGATTTTTTTGCCGGCGTTAATAGCTAAATTTGTCTTTGTGGAGTAGAAATTTCTATCGCTTGGACGATTCCCAAAAAGCGCGATACACGGGCGATTTTGCGCCCACGCAAGATGCACGATCGCGCTATCGTTGCCGATAATTAGCGCAAATTTTTCGATAATGGCGACCATTTGCGACGCGTTAAAATTTGGCAAAACTTTGGCGTTTGTGGCTTTTGCTAAATCGCTTGCCTCTATAAATTCGCTCTTGCTTCCATAGCATAAATAAACCTCATGGCCACTGTTTTTTAGTGCGCAAATTACGGTGTCAAAGTGAGTGTAATTTTTGCTTTTGTCGCTAGAAAATGGCGCGATCAAAATAGAATTTGGCGATAAATCTAAATTTGTGTTTAAAATTTGCGCTTTAAAGCAGTTTTTGCGCTCTAAAATTTCACTTTCATCAAATTTAAACCCCAGTGCGCAAGATGCTAACGTTAAGTAGCGCAAAATCACGTTTTCTCCATAATCGCACGAAATTTTTTGTGCGTAAAATTTAGTAGCTAAGCTCTCTTTTGTGCCTTTTGCGTTAAATCCTATGACGTTTGTGCCTAAAATTCTAGCCACAAGCGCGGATTTTATCAGCCCTTGAAAATCCAAAATCAGATCAAATTCGCCATGAAATTCGCGCAAAATTTTCCAAGAACGCAATAAATTTTTCTCTTTTAATGGTATAGAGATCACGCGCGAAAGTTCAGGAAGTGCTGATAAAATTTCGCTAAATTTTTCGTCGCAAACCCAGGTAATTTGCGCGTTTGTGATGTGTTTTTTAATAAATTGCAAAACGATCGCAGTTTGAATCGTATCGCCTAGTGCTGAGAGCCTAATTATCGCTATTTTCAAATATATTTTCCATGATTTTTTTGGCGTGATTTTATAGAGATTTATCTAAATTTAGCGTAAATTTTGCGAATTTCGCATAAAATACGGGCTTTTAAAGACTAAATTTAAAGGAAATTTATGAAAATTTTAATAACCGGAGCGGCAGGATTTATCGGTTTTCATCTTGCATCAAAGCTTGCAAAACGTGGCGAAGAAATCATAGGAATCGACAATATAAATGACTATTACGACGTAAATTTAAAATTCGCGCGTCTAAAAAATCTAGGAATTTCGCGCGATGAGATAGAAGAAAATAAATTTATCGCTTCTAAAATTTATCCAAATTTGAGCTTTATAAAGGCAGATTTAAGCGACGCAAAAGCACTAAATGCGCTGTTTGAAAGAGAAAAAATAGAGTGTGTGGTAAATTTGGCCGCACAAGCTGGAGTGCGCTATTCGCTCATAAATCCGCAAGCTTACATATCAAGCAACATCGTAGGATTTACAAATATTTTGGAGTGTTGTCGTCATTTTGGGGTTAAAAATTTAGTTTATGCGAGTTCTAGCTCGGTTTATGGGCTAAATGAAAAGATGCCATTTTCCACTCATGATGGCGCAAATCACCCAGTAAGCCTCTACGCCGCCACAAAAAAGAGCAACGAAATGATGGCGCACACCTATTCGCACCTATTTGGGCTGCCTACGACGGGGCTTAGATTTTTCACGGTTTATGGGCCTTGGGGGCGACCTGATATGGCACTATTTTTATTCACAGACGCCGCGATTAAGGGTAAGACGATCGATGTTTATAATCATGGCAAGATGTTGCGCGATTTTACATATATAGATGATATCGTAGATGGCGTGATAAAGTGTGTGGATAATAAAGCGTGTGCAAATCCTAATTGGAGTGGCACAAATCCAGACCCTGCAAGCTCATCTGCGCCGTTTAAAATTTACAATATCGGCAATAATGCGCCTGTAAATTTGATGGATTATATCAGTGCGATCGAGCTAAAGTTAAGACGCCAAATCCCTAAAAATTTCTTACCTATCCAGCCAGGTGACGTCCCAGCTACTTATGCTGATGTGAATGATTTAATTAAAGATTTTGATTATAAACCAAACACGAGCGTAAATGATGGTGTGGCGAAATTTGTCGAGTGGTATTGTGAGTTTTACGGCGTAGAAATTTAAAGAGCAAATTTAAGAGGTAAAAGATGAAAATAGCGGTAATTGGCACGGGATATGTGGGGCTTGTAAGTGGCGCGTGTTTTGCAAAAATGGGTAATGAAGTAACGTGCGTAGATATTGATGAGAGTAAAATTTCGCGCTTAAATAGTGGCGAAATTATCATCTATGAGCCAGGTTTAAAAGAGATCGTAGATGAGACCCGCGCAAATGGGAGTTTAAAATTTAGCACAAATTTACCCAGCGCGTTAGATGGTGCTAGAGTCGTTTTTATCGCGGTTGGCACGCCTATGGGTGCTGATGGACAAGCTGATTTGCGCTTTGTTTTGGGCGTAGCAAAAGATATCGGCGCAAATTTAAAACATGAGATGATAATCGTGGATAAAAGCACCGTTCCAGTTGGCACAGGTGAGAAAGTGCGCGAAATTTTAGAAAATGAGCTAAAAAATCGTGGTGAGAAATTTGAAATTCATGTAGTTAGCAATCCTGAGTTTTTAAAAGAGGGCGCGGCGGTGGAGGATTTTTTAAAGCCAGATCGCGTTGTAATCGGTGCTTCTAGCAAACGCGCGTTTGATGTGATGAGGGAGCTTTATGCGCCATTTATGAAAAATCACGATAGATTAATTGAGATGGATATAAAAAGCGCAGAGATGACAAAATATGCGGCAAATTCGATGCTTGCGACGAAAATTAGCTTTATGAATGAGATGGCTTGTATCTGTGAAAGGGTGGGCGCGAATATAAATTTTGTGCGCAAAGGTATCGGTAGCGATGCGCGCATTGGATATAGCTTTATCTATCCTGGGTGCGGATATGGTGGGAGTTGCTTTCCAAAAGATGTAGAGGCGCTAATTTATACAGCAAAGCAAAATAATTTCGAGCCAAAAATTTTAAACGCAGTAGAGGCTAGAAACAAAGAGCAAAAAAGAGTGCTTTTTAGTAAAATTTCAAACTTTTTTAATGGAAATTTAGAGGGCAAAAATATCGCTATTTGGGGACTTGCATTTAAGCCGAACACAGATGATATGAGAGAGGCTAGTTCGCTTGTTTTAATAGATGAGCTTTTAAAATTTGGCGCAAAAGTTTGTGCGTATGATCCAAAATCTATGAGCGAAGCAAAGAGAATTTTAGGCGATCAAATTTGCTACGCGCAAAATAAATACGACGCGCTTGATGGTGCAGATGCGCTTGTGCTAGTAACCGAGTGGCAAGAGTTTCGTTCGCCTGATTTTTACGAGATAAAATCTAGGCTAAAAAACGCCGTGATTTTTGATGGACGCAATCAATACGGCGCAAAAATGCTTTGTGAATTGGGATTTGATTATTTTCAAATAGGCGTTGGCGCGGGTGCTTGTTTGAGTTAAAAATTGAGTAAATTTGACGAAATTGCGTTTTTAGATACCGAAGTTGGCGCAGATAAAAAGATAAAACGAGTAGGTCTAAAAACAGCCAACTCTGCGCGAAATATTCCTAGTATGGATATCGCGTGGAGTGAGCTAAAAATCGCAAATTTACAAGAGATCGTAGAGCAAATTTTATTAGAAAAACCTGCATTTTTATGCGGGCACAACTTCATAGATCACGACTCTACGTTTCTTAAAAATAGTGAATTTTTGCAAATTTTGGCAAATTTTATGCCTGATAAAATAATCGACACTATGTTTTTGTCAATGCTACTTTTCCCAAATCACCGCACTCACAAGCTAGAAAAGCCATATAAAAACGAAGTAAATATCGAAAATAACCCACTTCAAGACTGCGTTGCGACACAAGCCCTTTTTGAAATTTTAGATGAAAAATGGGATCAAACGCCACTAAATTTGGTGCAAATTTGGATAAATTTATTAAGCGATGATGAGCATTTTAAGGGCTTTTTTGCCTACAAAAATCTTTTGGCAAATAAATTTGATGATAAAATTTGCGACGAAATTTACGATGAAATTCAAGATAAAATCGTCTGTTCCAAGGAGAAATTTCGCGAAATTTTATCCGCCAATCCGCATGAGTGCGCCTTTGTAATTGCGATTTTATTTAGCGATAAAAAGATCGCGCCTTCGTCTGTTATTTTGCATAGATATCCAAATTTGCCAAGTGTTTTTAAGGCGTTAAATTTCGACGAAAACAGCGCAAATATCGAGGAATTTAGCGCAAATGAGTTTGAAATTTTATCATTTAAAGAGTTTGCTAGAAATGATGCGAATATATTTAATAGCGAAAAAATTTCGCAACTTGATATTATCAAAGCCGGTCTTAGCGAGCGTTCGTTTTTGGCGGTGTTGCCAACGGGTGGGGGCAAAACTCTTACATTTTGGCTACCTGCGCTAATAAAATCGACGCGTTTTCGTGCACTAAATGTTGTTATTTCGCCACTTCAAGCGCTCATGAAAAATCACGTTGATAATTTTAAAATCAAAAATTCCAACTTTTGCGTGCGCGCGATTAGCGGGTATTTAAGCCCGAGTGAGCGAATAAATACGATAAATGAGGTCGAAAATGGTGTTGTGGATATTTTGTATATTGCGCCTGAGGCTTTGCGATCGCGCTCGATAATTTCTGCACTAAAAAGGCGTGTGATTGATCGCTTTATTATCGACGAGGCGCACTGTTTTTCGGCGTGGGGGCATGATTTTAGGCACGATTATTATTTTATCGCCGATATGATAAGCGAGCTTGAAACTTCGCATTTTCAAGATAAAATCGCTGTTTCATGCTTTACGGCGACTGCAAAACCTGAGGTAATTAGCGATATAAAAGAGTATTTTTCGCAAAAATTAGAGCTAAATTTGGACGAATTTATCGCTTCTACAAAACGTGATGATCTAAAATACAGCGCGATTGAAGTTGAAAATGAGAGCGAAAAATATCGTAAATTAATCGAAAAGTTGCGCCAAATTTTCACCCAGCAAAAAACGCCCACAATCATCTATCTACCGCAAAATGCGAACGGGTGCAAAAAATTAAGCGAGAATTTAAGCGTCGATGCGCGTCTTAGTGAGCTAAATTTGGTGATTGAGCCATTTTATGCCAAAATCGACGACGATATTGAAAATGGCAAACGAAAAGGGCGAAATAAGAGCGAAATTTTACAAGATTTTATCTATAATAAAGTAGATATCGTAATCGCTACGACGGCTTTTGGTATGGGGATTGATAAGCCTGATATTGGCGCGGTGATTCACTATGAGCAATCTGATTCTCTTGAGAGCTACCTGCAAGAATCTGGGCGTGGTGCGCGTGGGAGCAATATGAGTGCTCAGTGCGTTGTGATATATACGCGCGATGAATTTAATAAACTTTTTGCGACGCTTAATAGAAATAAGCTCGATTTTAGCGAAATTTGCGCCAAAAAGAACAAACAAGGCTACGCGCTAAATCCGCGCCCGTCTGTCGAAAACGTCGTGATCTACAAAGGTTTCAAGGCCATTTTATGCAAAATCACTCTAGAAAAAATGGTGTAAAGGTGTTTAAAATTTGTGGCGATTGATTTTGCGCAAATTTGGCTTATTTATGAAATAAATTTCCATGCAAAACTAAATTTACAAAGCCAAATCAAAGCGCATTTTGTTGCAACAACAGCCAAATTTAAGCACAATCGCACAAATAAATTGTGTTTTTTCTATGCGGTTGTATTAGCAGTTTGTTGTTTTGTTCGCTATCCTCCCTTAAAAATTTGCTTTGCGATAAATAATCTCGCGAATATTTGATGAGCTTGATTGAAATTAGCTGTTTTAGTTCGAGTTTGTGTCGAAAATTACCTTGCGATGAATATTCTCGCGGATTTTGGCTGAGTTTCCACGCAAATTTGCCCTGCAAGCTAAATTTCGGCTCTAAAATTTCGAATAACTTCAAGCAGGTAAAACAAATTTCACGATATCAGCCAAATTTAAAATGCAATCTTACAAATAAATTATGTTTGCTGGTTTGTGTGCTATTCTGTGCAAAAATTTGTTCTGGTTTAAAGGTGCAAATTTGATCGCTTTGCGTGGAAAATTTGGTCGAAACTTTGTTTTTATGCGTGCTAAAACAGCGCGAATTTATATCTTTTATCGGCGCGATTGACACCTTAAATTTGATGCAATTATCGTTAAAATTTGCGTTTAAAATTTGATTTAAATTAATTCTTGCGCCAAATTTTGTCATTTTAAACGCAGCTTTTCACTCTCATCTGCGATTTTGCGCAACATTTTTGCTTGTTTTTCACTCAAATTTAGTAATTCATCAAATTTAAATCCAAGCATTACAATTCTGTAAAGTTCTGGTTTATTTTTGCGCCAATTGTATAAAGTTTTTGTGTCAATTTTTAAAATTCCCGCCATATCTCGCTGTGATAATTCTGCCATTTTTTACCTTTTTTGGCGCGGATTTTACGCGAGATATATTCATCTTTCAACAAAGGAATAATTACTTATAAATACAAATATACAAGTAATTATTACTTTTTTTTATTAGTATTTAATTTTTAAAAGTGTAATATTTCCATAAAATTTTAATTAAAAGGAGTAACTTGAGTGATAAAAATAAATCGGGCATAATCAATACAGGTGGACAAAAAAAGAGTGGCGGGCACGATCATAGATTTAACACCGGCGATGATAGAACACCAAGCCAAAAAGATGGCGATAAAAAACGAAAAATAAAGGAGTAAAAATGGGATTTTTTGACACGGTTAAAAAAGGTATGGATTTTGTAGAAGGCGCAGTAAAATCGCAATTAAGGCAGCTAAGCGACGCAGAACTTGAAGAGATTTTAAATAGCGATAAAAGTGAAAAAATAAAACAGTTTGTGCGCGAAGAATTAAATAGGCGCAAGTCATTTTGGTAGGTAATTTGGCGTAAATTTTATATAAATTTACGCCAAAATTAAATTTTTGTTTTTAAGTGGTTATTTTATCAATTTTGGCAGTTTATTATATAAAATTTCTGTGTAGTTTAGGCATTTGTATAAACACCATTTATCATAGTTATTGACAAATCTATTATTTCAATGCTTTGTCCCAAGCCTTGCAATAAACTTTCTAGCAATCAAAATGTTATCAAGCTCTATGGTTTTTATATGCCACGCATCTGTTCTCTTGCCTTAAAAAGTAGCTTTCACAAATATCTATATTGCCACCAAATTTACTTATTTTTCACAATCGTTAGCCGTTAAAATTCTGATATTTTCTAGAAATTTATTGATGGAAATTTAAAAAATCCCAGCTAAATTTGCTATTGTGGTAGCCTCTATATCTTTTGCAAAGCAATTTAAAATCTATTTCGCGCTGTTTTCTTGCGCCAAATTATCGCAATTTGCGTCGATTTCGTCCGCATAGTAGACGCAACTAATCGTCGCATATTCGCATTCGTCTAAAATTTCCAAGGCAGCTTGCGCGCCCAAATCCCTATCTTTTCGTCTCATTTTGCGCTCCAAATTTTAAATTTCAAGCGCAAATTAAAACGAGTTTTGGTTTAAAAATCTATAATGCGCCTTTGTTTTGGCAAATTTTCGATGATAAAATCAAAAAATTTATCCACATTGTAGCCCGTTTGCGCCGAGTAATAAACAGGCTGCGGGAGCGATGTTTGTGTGCTTGATGATGATTTTTGGTCGAAAAGGTGAGTTTATCTATTACGGTGCACATTATGCGGTTATCGCGCTAATTTTTCGGGCTAAAACTATAAAATTTTAGCCCTTCGATCTAAGCTTTTTGGCTAAAAGCGTGCCAAATTTACCTTTTTATCACGCTAAATACGCGATTTACGTCGTCATTTTTACTTAAACTTAGCCTTACGATACTATCTTTTGCGGCTACAAGCGCGTGCTCTACGCGTGGCGGAAGTGTTAACATATCTAACTCACCAAGCGTGATTGTTTGTTCTTTGGTGCTAAACTCAATCTCACCTCGCAAAACCTGCACGCTAATCGCGCCTGGGGCTGTGTGTTTTTGCATCACGCTATTTTTGGCAAATGTTATGCAAATCTCTTTTGTGCCATCATTTTCGTGCATTTTTGTGATTTTTACATCATTAAATTCTGTTTGATTCCAAACGATTTTTTCCATTTTTTGCTCCTTGAAAATATCGCCGATTGTAGCAAAATTTAGTGGTTTTATTACGCATCTATTTTGGAAATTTTATTGTAAAAATTTAGAACAAATTTTAAAAGCGCGCTGGGTTGAAATGCTTTGTGCGGCTAATTCATGGAGCAAAAAATAGTTAATTTAATTTTGTGAAGCTCTTTTTTAAAATTTATTTCGTGGCAAATTTCTTAACGTTTTGTAAAAAAATCAAATTTTGCTGATAAAGAATTTCAATTTTAAATTGAAATTAAGAAACTTGAAATATAATACGCGACTATTAAAAAAATATGATAATTAATTTTAAAAAGGAATAATAAAATGTCAGTTTTAGTAATTGGTGCCGATGAAATTACGCCTATTAAGGCCGTTTTGCATGATCTTGGCGCGACAAAAATCGAACACTGGGACGCGCGCAACGAAAATCGCGTAAATCGCAAACCGCTCCCGCAAGATGCCGAATGCGTGGTGATGCTAACATCTTTTCTTAATCACAACACGATGAAAAAGATAAAAACAGAAGCAAAAAAACGCAACATTCCGCTTGTGTGTGCTAAACGTAGCGTGAGTTGCGTATTCTGTGAGTATTGTAAAGTTTTTGGTCTTGATAAAGAGTTTCGTTGCGAAAAAGATAAATGAGTTATTTTGGTTTTTCTTCGCGCGCACAGTTTGTTCCGCAACTTTTAAAACAGCGTCCTTTGCGTGAAATAAATGCTGTTTTTATAGCCCTTTTTAATGCAAATTTTCCTGAGTTTGCGCTAGAAGAGGGCTTGGCAAATTGTGCTAGTTTGCGCGAAATTTTTGCTATGAAATTAGAAAATTTAAAAAATAATAAAAATGTATCTTTGTGTCAAAATTTAGAGCAAAATAGCTTGGCGCAATTTTCTACAAATTTAGAAAATTCAGACAAAATTTACGCGAAATTTTGTCAATTTTTATCAAATAATGAGCTGATTTTTGACGCAAATGAGCTGTTTAAAGGCTATATTTATTCGCGTGTAAGCTCGGTAAATTCGCATCAAAACGTCAGCGAGGATCAATTTGGCGTCTATTTAAAGGCGCAAGATTTTAAAATTTGCATTGTCGGTAGATTTGAGAGATTTACTCAGCAAATTTTAGATGGCAAAGATGATAGTTATTCTAAATTTAAAGCTGATTTTGGCCCTTTGCGCGAATGTGATGCGCTCTATTTTGCCTATCCTAGGCAAGAAGGCTTAAAAAAGTTTATTAATTTTGATACTTATGCTTTAAATTCACAAAAATCTGTTAAAATCGTCCCCTATTTGGTGACAAATCAATTTTTAAGGAGAAAACAATGTCAGTAGGAATATTTTTTGGTAGTTCAATGGGAAATGCAGAAGAGGTCGCGGGCAAAATCGCCGATAAACTCGGTCTTGAATGCGAAGTAATCAATATCGCAAACGCCGACGCAGCAAAAGTAAGCTCGTTTGATTCGCTAATTTGCGGTAGTTCGACTTGGGGCACAGGCGATTTGCAAGATGATTGGGAGAGCTTTGATTTTGGTGCATTGGACGTCGCGGGCAAAAAAGTCGCACTTTTCGCGGTTGGCGATAGTGAGGGCTACTCTGATAGCTTTTGTGGTGCGCTTGGCAAACTCTACGATGCATTCGCAGATAAAGGCGCAAATATCATTGGCGCAGTATCGACTGACGGCTACACTTTTGAGGAGAGTGAAGGCGTGCGCGAGGGCAAATTTGTGGGCTTAGCGATCGATCAAGACAATCAAAGCGATCTAACAGATGAGCGCGTAGAAAAATGGTGCGACGCGATTAGATCTGAACTAAAATAAATTTTTTGCGTTAAATTTCTGGCGAAATTTGGTTGAATTCAGATCAAATTTCACTAAATTATCGGTTGAAATTTAGCGTAAACTCTTTTTCTTGCTTGTAGGTTTTAAAGCCAAATTTCTAGCATTTTTTCAATAAATTAACTCATTTTTTCTACCTTGCGTATTAAATTTCTAGCTTTGCGGGTGTTTTAATTTTTTATCTTATGAGTTTAAAATCATTTCATAAGAGCTAGAAAATAGCAAAATTGTACTTTTAAAAGTGTGAAAACGGGTAAATTTAGTGGCGATATTTACAGCTTGCACCCGATTAAAATAGATAAAAGTTGCTTTTGAGCCAAAAAAAGTGGATAAATTCTCTATCTTTGAACTCAAAAATTGCGCTCAGTATGCGTGTAGTAAGCAAAAATGCCTATATTTATTTTAATTGCCAACGTTAGAAAACATTGCGTTTCATTCGTCACTTTGGCTTAGTTAAATCAAATTACAAATTTTTCAAGATAGCTAAAATAGCCCATTTCAGGGAAACATTTTAATAAAAATCCACAATTTGTAGCAATATTTTAAAAGTTTACGATAGATTTTTTATAAAAACTACGTATGAAAGATTTTAAGAGAAAGCTCAAGCCATAAGCGTTGAATTTGGCTGTCTAAATTCTTTCAAAACTCGCTAAATTCGGCTAATTCTTGCTTGTTTCTTAGTCATTTATCGCTATTAAAATAAATTTTTGTGAGCTATCATAAACCGCCAAATTTGGTCCGAGTGCAGGTTTAGATGAAAATTTTTGTGCTGAAATTTAATTTTTGTGGCGATTTTTGCTGTTGTTTTTCGTATTAGCGCGCCAAAATTTCTAGAATAAATTTGCCAAATTTGTGTCTGAAATTTTAAAAAGCTTGTAAAATTTGCGCCTTTTGATTTTATATTTTGGTTACTATTTTGGTAAAAATTTACCTTGATTTTAGTGTTTGTTTTTTATGCTTGTAAATTTTGAGTAACTTTTTAAAGTTTAGCGTTATATTTCATCAAAATGTACTCAAAATTTACATTTAAAGTTAGAATTAAATCATTATGTATAAAAATTTATATTTGTTTAAGTAAAGTCCATCTTAAATAAATATAAATTTTTTTTCTAAAAATATTATCAAATTAAATCGCCATATATTTTGTATCAATGCTCGCTAAAATCGAGTTTTAATTGATTAATAATTAAAAATTTAAAATTTAAAAAATTTGCAATAATTTTTATTTAATTTAATCAAAAAATCTTTTTTTCTGTTATAATCCCGTGACAAAATTAAAACATTTTTATTTAAGGAGAGAAGTTATGGTTTCAGCAGGAAAAAGATTTAAAGACGCGGTTGCACAAAACAATCCGCTTCAAATTTTAGGCGTAATCAACGCCTATTCTGCAATTCAAGCGACAAAATCCGGCGCAAAAGCGTTATATTTAAGCGGTGCTGGTGTCGCAAATGCTAGTATTGGATTGCCTGATCTTGGCATGACAAATTTAGAAGACGTTTGCATTGATACGCGCAGAATTACCGCGGCGACTGATTTGCCGTTGTTGATTGATGCTGATACTGGCTGGGGCGGGGCGTTTAATATCGCGCGAACGATAAAAGAGCTCACTCGCGCTGGTGCTGCTGGATGCCATATCGAAGATCAAGTCGCGCAAAAACGTTGCGGACACCGCCCAAATAAGGAGCTTGTAAGCAAAGGTGAGATGTGTGATCGCATAAAAGCGGCTGTCGATGGCAAAATAGATGGCGATTTTGTTGTAATGGCGCGAACCGATGCGCACGCTAGCGAGGGACAACAAGCCGCAATTGAGCGCGCGAGTGCTTATGTAGAGGCTGGTGCTGATATGATTTTTGCTGAGGCGATTCACACATTAGAAGAGTATAAACAATTTACAAATGTGATAAAAGTGCCTGTTCTGGCAAATATCACCGAATTTGGCAAGACACCGTATTTTACGCTAGATGAGTTAAAAGAGGTTGGAATTTCTATGGTGCTTTATCCGCTCTCTGGATTTCGTGCGATGAATAAAGCGGCTTTAAGCGTATTTAAAGAGATTATCCAAAAGGGCACACAAAAGGGCGTTTTAGATATTATGCAAACGCGCGAAGAGCTTTATGATATGCTTGGTTATCATAAATTTGAAGATAAATTAGACGAATTATTTAAAAAATAAGGAGAAAAACAATGGCGACTTATGGTGAAATTTTTGATGAGTTATTCACAAAGGTAAAAAACGATGCAAAAAGCGTAAATTTCGACGAAATTAAAGATGATTTTATGGCGAAATTTGAAGATGCAAAAGAGGCTGTTTTAGGTGTAAAATCTAAGAAAAAAGTAGGCGGATTAGCTGGCGTGGTTGCTGGAAAAAGCGCGATAGCCACCGTTGGCACAGGCGTAGGACTATTTTACCGTGGCTATAATATCTATGATTTAGCGGCTAAGTGCGAATTTGAAGAGGTTGCGTATTTATTATTAGAGGGCAAACTTCCAAACAGCGCAGAGCTTACAGAATTTAAAGCGCAATTAATAAAAGATAGAGAACTTCCGCGCGAAGTAAAAGAGGCATTAAAGCTAGTCCCTGCAAACGCTCATCCTATGGACGTTATGCGAACAGGGTGTTCAATTTTAGGCACAATCGAACAAGAGAGAATTGACGCGCTAAAATTAGAATTTAAAGATCAATTAAAAGTAGGCATAAGATTGCTTGGAATTTTCCCATCAATGCTACTTTTTTGGCACCACTTCCATAAAAATGGCGTAGAGATGGACATTGCTAGCACGCAAGATAGCATAGCTGGATTTTTCCTAGAAAAGCTTCACAACAAAGCGCCAAAAAAACTTTGGCTAGACGCTATGAATGCGAGTTTGATTTTATATGCTGAGCATGAATTTAACGCCTCTACTTTTACGGCGCGAGTTGTTACGGGTACGCTTTCTGATATTTATTCTGCGATTACTGCGGCGATTGGAGCACTTCGTGGGCCACTTCATGGTGGCGCAAATGAGGCTGCGATGGAGCTTTTGGCTGAGTTTAAAACACCTTCTGAAGCGACAAAAGGAATTTATGAAAAACTTGCAAATAAATCAAAAATTATGGGCTTTGGACACCGCGTTTATACAACACACGATCCACGAAATGTCGTAATTAAAGAGTGGAGCAAAAAATTAGCCGATGATTGTGGCGATAGCGAGAAGCTTTTTGAACGTAGCGAAGCGATAGAAAAAGTAATGTGGGATGAGAAAAAATTATTTCCAAATTTGGATTTTTATTCAGCCTCAAGCTATCATTTTATGGGAATTCCGACCGAATATTTTACGCCGATTTTCATCATGTCGCGAACGAGCGGTTGGTTAGCTCACATCTACGAGCAACGTGCCGATAATAAATTAATCCGCCCAAGTAGCGAATACACAGGGCCTGATGAGTTAAAATTTGTAGAGTTAAAAGATAGAAAATAAGGAGAGAATATGAGCGAAAATATGGGCGTTTTAGACGCAAAAAGACCTGAATTTGATGAAGTTTTAACAAAAATTGCCGAATATGCTGTAAATTTTAAAATCAGCTCAAATTTGGCTTATGAGACGGCGCGATATTGCTTGATGGATACGATTGGTTGTGGGCTTTTAGCGCTTGATTTTCCGGCTTGCACGAAGCTTTTAGGGCCGGTTGTCGAGGGGGCGGAATTTCGCCCTTTGGGAGCTAAAATCCCAGGTACAAGCTATCAATTAGAGCCTGAGCGCGCGGCGTTTAATGTGGGCGCGATGGTTAGATGGCTAGATTTTAATGACACGTGGTTGGCAGCTGAGTGGGGGCATCCAAGCGATAATTTAGGCGCGATTTGGGCTGTGTGCGATTATCTAAGTAGAAAAAATATCTCACAAGGCAAAGCCCCACTCACAGTAAAAGACGCACTAAGCGCAATGATAAAAGCGCACGAAATTCAAGGCGTTTTGGCGCTACAAAACTGCTTTAATAAAGTCGGCATGGATCACGTTTTGCTTGTGCGTATCGCATCTAGCGCGGTTGCTTGCGCTTTGCTTGGCGGGAGTTTTGAAGAGGTTCGCAACGCTGTAAGTCACGCTTTCATCGATGGTGGCGCACTTCGCACATATCGCCACGCACCAAATACAGGCTCTCGCAAAAGCTGGGCGGCTGGCGATGCTAGTTCGCGCGGTGTAAATTTGGCTTTGAAAGCACTTACTGGCGAGATGGGCTATCCTAGCGCGATTACGGCTAAATTTTGGGGCTATGAAGATACAAAAATGCGTGGCGCAAAGATCACATTGGCGCAAGAATTTGGCTCATATGTTATGGAAAACGTGCTATTTAAAATCTCTTTTCCAGCTGAATTTCACGCTCAAACGGCTGTTGAGGCGGCCCTTAAGCTCCACGATGAAGCGAAAAATCGCCTAGATGATATCGAAAAAATCATCATCACAACGCAAGAATCAGGGCATCGCATCATAAATAAAACAGGCCCTCTTTCAAACCCAGCCGACCGCGATCACTGCATTCAATATATGGTCGCCGTGCCACTTATTTTTGGGCGATTAAGCGCGGCTGATTATGAAGATAGCGTTGCTCAAGATCCGCGTATTGACGCACTTCGCGATAAGATGAGTGTCGAAGTAGATGAGCGATATACGCGCGAATATCTTGAAGCTGATAAGCGTTCGATCGCAAATGCGGTGCAAATTTTCTACAAAGATGGCACAAAAAGCGAAAAAGTAGAAGTCGAATATCCAATCGGGCATCGTCGCAGAAGAGATGAGGGAATTCCTTTGTTAATTGAGAAATTTCAAAGAAATTTAGCGCGCAAAATTAGCCCGAAAAATATCGCTAAAATCAGCGAAATTTGCGCAGACGGGGCGCGTTTAGAGAGCATGGCGTTTAATGAATTTAGCGATTTGTTTGCGCTTTAAAATTTAGAAATTTAGTTTTTAAAATTTGGCGGAGAATATCCGCCAAGTCGTTTAAATTTGAAATTTAAAAATTTAGAAATTTCAAATTTAAACGACTAAATTTAAGGGGAAAATATGGAATTTCAAAGCATTTATAAACAAAAACTAGTCAGCGCCGAAGTTGCCGCAAATTGCGTAAAATCGGGCGATTGGGTCGATTATGGCTGGGCTGTTACGACACCTATTGAGATGGATAAAGCAATCGCCGCGCGTTATGCTGAGCTTTATGATGTAAAGCTTCGTGGCGGAATTTTAACAAGCGTTCCAGAGGCTTTTAAAGTTCCAAACGCACACGAGCATTTTTCGTGGAATAGCTGGCATGTGAGCAAAATCGGGCGAAATTTGATCGAGCAAGGGCTAGGATACTATATTCCGATGCGATATTCTGAGCTTCCGCGCTATTATAAAAAACCTACGCGCTCATCAGATGTCGCGATTATGCAGGTTACCCCGATGGATCAGCACGGATTTTTTAACTTTGGTCCGAGTAATTCTCACCTTGCTGCGTGCGCGCGTTCAGCGAAAATCGTAATCGTCGAGGTAAATAAATCAATGCCTAGATGCCTTGGTGGATATGAGAATAACATTCATATAAACGATGTTGATTTTATTGTTGAGGGAGAGAATACGCCAATTTATGAGATGCCAATTTCGCCGATCACTGAAATTGACGAAAAGATCGCAAATTTGATTGTAAAAGAGATCCGCGATGGCTCTTGTATTCAGCTAGGAATCGGCGGTATGCCAAACGCTGTTGGTAAATGTATCGCGCAATCTGATTTAAAACATCTTGGCGTGCATACTGAGATGTATGCGGATGCGTTTATGGAGATGACTTTGGCTGGTAAAATCGATGGAAGCAGGAAAAATTTCGACATCGGACGTCAAACATATTCATTTGCGATGGGAAGTAAAGAACTATATGATTTTATGGATAATAACCCGATTTGCAAATCCGCACCTGTTGATTATACAAACTCAATCAAGGTAATTTCGAGCCTTGATAACTTTATTTCGATTAATAACGCCGTAAATATTGACCTTTTTGGGCAGGTAAATTCAGAAACAGCAGGTCGTCGCCATATTAGCGGTGCTGGCGGACAGCTTGATTTTGTTATTGGTGCTTATTTAAGCGAAGGTGGCAAGAGCTTTATTTGTTGTTCTTCGACAAAATTAGCAAAAGATGGCACGCTAAAATCGCGCATTTTACCTACGCTTGATGATGGCAGTGTGGTTACATCTACGCGCGCAAACGTGCATTATTTGGTTACTGAATATGGCATTATAAATTTAAAAGGACTTAGCACATGGGAGAGATGTGAGGCTATAATTTCTATTGCGCATCCAAATTTCCGCGATGATTTGATAAAACATGCGCAAGATCTAGGTATTTGGAAACGCACAAATAAAATTAGATAAATTTTTAGGCTGAATTTTCAGCCTAAAATTTGCTTTAAATTCCATCAAATTTATTCTAAATTTTTATCATTTATTTAATATATTTGCTTAAAATCGCCCATATTTTTATAAGGAGAAAGACATGTCAGTTGCAAAAAAACTTAATCAAATTCAAGCCGACGCACACGCGCTATATCTTGCTTTTCACGCATATCATTGGAATGTAAAAGGTCTAGCTTTTTATCAAATTCACGCTCACACACAAAAAGCTTATGAGGCGATGGGCGAGTTATTTGATGACGTGGCTGAACGCGCTTTGCAAATCGGCGAAAAGGCTATTATTTGCGGCAAAGAGTTAGGCGAAAAAGCAAAGGCACCATTTGAGCTTAAAGAGAGCTACACAGATAAAGATGTATTAAAATTAGTTCTTAGTGCGTATGAGTATTTGGTTGAAGCATTTAAAGAGTTAGAAGCCTCAGCGCAAAAAGCGCAAGACGCAACAACTGAAGCATTTGCGCAAGAAAAATATGGCGCATTAGAAAAAGAAATTTGGATGCTTAAAAACACTCTTGCATAAAATCAGCGGATTTGAGAGAAAATTTTCTCAAATCCTAAATTTTCATTAATTTTAAATTTTATTTATATTAAAATCCTTTGAAAAATTTGTAAAAGGAGAAAAGATGGCAAGACCTACACCAATTGATGAAGAGATTGAGCTAGATCCAAAGCGTTATATAGTCTCAAAAACCGATCCTACGGGTATAATTACATACGCAAATGATTATTTTAGTGAGATTGCGCAGTATTCAAATGCTGAGTTAATGGGACAGCCTCACAATATTGTGCGCCATCCAGATATGCCACGAGTTGCTTTTAAATTAATGTGGGATACGATTAAACAAGGTAAAGATTTCAAAGCTATTGTTAAAAATCTCGCAAAAGATGGACGATATTATTGGGTTGTTACGCGATTTGAGATAAATTTTCATGCGCGAACAAATGAGATTATCGGCTACACGGCTTATCGTCGCGCGCCATCGCGCAGAGCAATTGAGAGAATTATTCCGATTTATAAGCGACTTTGCGATTATGAAAAGATCGGCGGCATGGAAACTAGCGGACGCTTTTTGAAGGAATTTTTAGAGGAAAATAATACAACTTATGATGCGTTTATTGATGAACTAAGCGAAAGTAGTTTTATAACTGAGTTGCTTTATAAAATTCAACAAAAGATGTTTAAAAACAAATAATTTATATAAAATTTGGCGTGAAATTTAGTTTTGAAAATTAGCTCGAATGGCGTTAATTTCATGTTTTTAAATTTATTTAGATGGGTTAGTTTTTAAATTTCGTCTTTAGTTTTAAAGGCGAAATTTTTAAACCAAACTCCTGCTTTTCCCCCTGAAAACTCAGGGGGAGGGTTCTATTTTTAAAACATGTTTTATTTTGTCTTTTAAATTTGATTAAAATTTAGACGAAATTTTATTTAAATTTTTTAGCTTAAGATGAGTTAAAAAATTTCAAATTAAGTTTTTAATTACACCAAAGCGATGAAAAAATATATTCAATTTCCAAATTTTACAAAAGAAATTTAGATAAATTTTTAGATTTTTTATCAATAAATTTCTTTATATGAAATTTCTTGCTCGTAAGTTTGCCTGTTGATTTAAAATCCACTAAAACTAATTCGCTTAGCCTATCTTGAACCTAAAATTTTAAACTTTAAAAATATTGAAATCTGATTTATAAATTCCTTTCAAAGTAAGCAAAATATAATGATTAATTAAATACAATTATCAAAAATTTATTTAAGATTTTATTAAGTTAGGAGAAATTTATGGATTTTTTAACAGGCTTAGGCGAAGGAATGCAGTTTTCTATTCAGCTTCTCATTGTGCTTATTTGTCTTTTTTATGGAGCCAAAAAAGGCGGTATCGCTCTTGGTCTTTTAGGTGGTGTTGGGCTCATAGTTTTAGTTTTTGGCTTTAATATACAGCCAGGTAAACCAGCCATTGATGTTATGCTTACTATCTTGGCTGTTGTTGTGGCTTCAGCGACGCTTCAAGCAAGTGGTGGTCTTGATGTTATGCTTCAAATAGCTGAGCGAATTTTGCGAAAAAACCCAAAATACGTAAGCATTTTAGCACCGTTTGTAACAGCTACTCTTACTATACTTTGTGGCACAGGGCACGTCGTATATACTATGCTTCCTATCGTTTATGATATAGCGATTAAAAATGGCATAAGACCAGAGCGTCCCATGGCTGCTAGCTCTATATCAGCGCAACTTGGCATTATCGCAAGTCCTGTATCGGTCGCGGTTGTGACGCTTACTGCGCAACTTATCAATGCAAAAAGCCCACTTGCGGGATTTGATGGATATTTAGACTTGCTTAAAATCACTATCCCCTCAACATTTTGCGGTGTTTTGGCGATCGGAATTTTTAGCTGGTCTAGGGGTAAAGATTTAGATAAAGACGAAGAATTTCAAGAAAAGATTAAAGATCCTGAGTTTAAACAATACGTTTATAGCGATTCTGTAACGCTTCTTGTTAAAAAACTTCCCGGTTCTCAATGGGCGGCTATGTGGATATTTTTAAGCGCGATTGTTATTGTGGCTGTGCTTGGATATTATAAAGATTTGCGTCCTAGTTGGGGCTTTGATAAACGCGCCGAAACGGCACAGATAGTAAGTCTTAATGGAGATGTTTTGGAGAAAATAAATATAAAAGGCGCTACTCTTAGTTTAAAAGAAAAAGAAATTTCTGTTGTTAATGGCTCAATATCCATGAATGCAAATTCGAGCGCAAACGTCGTCATAAAAGGCAAAAATGAGAGCTCAAATTTAAAACAAGACACAAAAGGCGTTGCATATACTAACGCGCAAGGCGAAGTAAAAGAGTATGAAAAAGCGAAATTAAAGTTCGAAAGTGCGCCTTTGAGTATGGTTAATGTTATTCAGATATTTATGCTACTTGCTGGTTCGCTTATTATTATTTTTACCAAAACAGACGCTGGCAAGATAAGTAAAAACGAGATATTTAAATCAGGTATGATAGCACTTGTTGCTGTTTTTGGTATTTCGTGGATGGCAGAGACTATGTTTGCTGTGCATACTCCGATGATGAAGGCGTTTTTGGGCGGTATAGTTCAAGAGCACCCTTGGACGTATGCGGTGGTGCTACTTCTTATATCTAAATTTGTTAATTCTCAAGCGGCGGCTCTTGTGGCGTTTGTTCCTTTGGCTCTTGGCATTGGCGTTAATCCTGCGATTATACTTGCGTTTGCTCCTGCTTGCTATGGGTATTATATACTTCCGACATATCCTAGCGATCTTGCGGCTATTCAGTTTGACCGCTCAGGAACTACGAAAATAGGCAAATTTGTCATCAATCACAGCTTTATTATCCCGGGGCTTTTGGGCGTATTTACATCGTGCTTGTTTGGGTATATATTCACTACTCTTTTTGGCTATCTATAAGCCTTTTTGTGCCTTGCCTACGGGCTTGGCGCTCATTTATGTGTCAAATTATCTAAATTTTTCTAAAAAATCTTTTGGTCGTATTTTAAATTTCGGCAAAATTATCATAAATTGTGACGAAAATAGAATCACAGTGCCATATATTGGCAAACCAGGCAAATTTAAAGATGCAATAAACGATTATTTAAAAAAACTTGAAGAAGAATAATCAAAATAATCGCAAATCAAAAGTGCGTTTTGCGCTTTTGGCGTTAAATTTTTTGTGATTTATGAAGCCTAATTTAACTTTTTTAAGCGCAAAATATAGCTTTAAATACTCAATCATCGCTTTTAAATTTACCAATTTAAAAAAACTTATTTTTGCCAAATTTTTAGTAAATTTGGCAAAATTTGGTATCAATTTGATAAGAAATTTATGATTTGTTCTGTGATTTTTGTGCTTAAAATTTGGCTCATTTCGTATTTTGAGTATAAATTTTTATCGCTTTGCCAGTTTAAATTTGTCGCGTAATCGCGTGTTTGCACGTTAATTTTTCTGCCGTTTTTGACGCTATTTTGTGTGCGGATTAGTAGCGAAATTTGCGCTTTATAGACGTAGCTTTGTAGCTCGTATTCATCCCAATCGTCCCAAATTTCGCGTCTGTAAAAGCCACGCCCAAAAAATGGTCTCGCAAATGGATCCACTTCGCGCAGAATGAATCTGGCAAAATAGTTTAAATTTCCTTTAATTATATAGGTTGCTTTGCTCTCATCATCTGTGATATAAAAGCCATTTTGGTTCAATGCGTCACTTAAATTCGTGCTTAAAATTTTATCGAAATTTGCGCCCGTGCCGCTTGTATCGTTTATGCTGATAAAGGCGATTTTTTGCGTCGGTTTTTCGCTTAAAAACACGGGCGCAGATGTGGAAATATATCCTAAATTTGGTTGTTGGTTGCTAGAAATTTCGGCGCAACCTACTAAAAATATACTCAAAAAAGTTGCTAAAATTAGCGAAAAAATCGTTTTCATATTCTATTCCTTGAAAAAATTTCGCAATTTTAGCACGAAATTTAGTAACTGCTTCTAAATCTAAACTGCCCTTTTTGAATCACGTTTTTAATCCCTGCAATGTTATAGATCCATTTGTTTTCGATAAAGTTTTTCATAAATGCGGCCTTTTCGCCACTGATCCCAAGCCCGTAAATTTGCCCCACTGCATATGTGTGTCCTAGCGAACAAACCGTGCCTCTGTGTTTGAATTTAAACGGCTTTTTAAGCGGTTTTTCGTGCAAAATTCGCTTTATTGCGTCGGCGCAGTAATCGCCCATTTGATAAGCTAGTTGTGCTGTTGGGGCGTGAATCACGTCTCGCGCCACGGCGATGGCGCAATCGCCGATAACAAAGACATTTTGCAATGAGCCTTCACAGGTGCTTTTGGCTTGATTTGTGCTTGTGTGATTTTCGTCTAAATTTTTGCTAATTTCAGCGTGGTTTTTGTCAAATTTGCACTTTGGCAAACGCAAAAATGGATCGACTTCAACACGCGAGTTTTTATCTGCAAGGCCCGAATTTTCGATGACATGATTGCCTTTTACGCCAGCTGCCCAAAGCGTGGTCGCGCATGGAATTTCGCTGATTTGTCCGTCTGATTTTTCTATGACTACGGCGTGAGGTTTGCACTCAATGACGCTTGCTTGGATAACTTCTACTTTGATTTGACGAAGCTTATTAGTGGCGATTTGGCTTAATTTTTTGTTTAACATCGGCAAAATTCGTTCTCCGCGCCCGATGAGGTAAATTTTTACCAAATTTCTATCAATTCCGCTAATTTCGCACAAAATATTTGCCTCAATGGCAAGCTCTGCGACAAATTCCACACCGGTAAAACCGCTCCCGCAAACGGCAAAGCTTAAATCTAGCGGATCTGTTTTGAAACGAAAATCTTTAAATTTCGTCTCAATTCGTGAGCGCAAATTTAGCGCGGATTTTAGCGAAGTTAGCTTGTAGGTGTTGGTTAGTGCGCCTTTTATTCCAAAAGTATTGCTCTCAAATCCAAGCGCGATTACTAGATAATCATACGAATAGCAAGAGTATTTTGCATGCACGACGCGATTTTTCACATCAATGCGCTCGATAATGTCTTTTTCAAAGTGAAAATTTGGGCGTTTGATTAGCTGGCGAAAGAAAATTCGCGCTTTTCTAGCACTATATGTGCCGACTGAGAGTTTATGCAGGAGTGTTGTTGGATAGTGGTAGTCGTGTTTGCTAATTAGTGTGACTTTTACATCTTCGTCGCACAGGATTTTTTGTAAGCGGATAAAACACATCAATCCGCCATAACCGCCGCCTAAAATGAGTATATTTTTCATGAAATTTGCCTTTTTTGTGGGTAAAATTTGGCGTATTTTATGATAAGTTGCAAAAATCTAACGTAAAAATTTAAAACGAGAGTAAATTGTTAAATTTGGATTAATTTTAGGGTGTTTTGTTAGTTTTGTTTAGTTTGTGTTACAAATTCGCCCCGCAAATTCAAATAAAAATAAGTTATTTTTGCGCGTTTGGGTTTGCTGGGTTTGCTGGGTTTGCTGGGTTTGCACGCGGTATCCTCCCTGAAAATTTGCCTTGCGGTAAATAATCTTGTGAATGTTCGCTGTTTGTGCTAACTGTGCCCCACAAATTTGTCCCATTAAAGATAGATTTTTTTGTTATTCTTGCGCGTATTATTTTTTGCTGTGTTGCAAATTTGCTAAGTAAAGCACAGCTAAATTTTAGTTTCGAATTTAAATAGTCTCAAGTAGTAGAGCAAATTTTGTAGCATTAGCCAAATTAAAAGCGTAATCTTGAGTAAAATTTGCTTTTTTCTGTGCGGTTGTGTTATTTTGGTGGTTTGGCTTTGCGCAGCAATTTTTCCTTGCGATAAATAATTTCGCAAATGTTCGCCGAGTTCGCCCCGCAAAGCACAGCTAATTTTAGATAATTTCAAGCAGTAAAACAAATTTCAAAACAAAACTAGCCAAATTTTAAAGCGCAATCGCACAAATAAATTATTCTGTTTTCTGCGCTGTGTTTTTTTGCTGGGTTTGATTTGCTGTGATCGCTGATGTTGAGTTTTGCTCAGAAATCGGTGTTAAATTTAGAGGTAAATTTGTCTTATTGCAATCTAAATTTTCGCCAAATTCGCACGCCATTTCGTGCCATTTTTGTTTTTGTTGTGGCGGGATATTAAAATTTAAAGACAAACTTTTACAAGCTCTTGCGATACCATTTTCGCATGCTATTTTAAGATATTTGTAAGATTGTGTGTAATTTCGCGATTTTAGATCACCTAAAATGTAAATTTCGCCTAAAAATAGACACGATTTCATCACACCATTTTCACACGAAATTTTTAAATTTTCTTTGGCTAGATTTAAATTTTTAGCTGTTCCTTTACCTTCATAAGCCATCGCTCCAACCATCGCACAAGCGCGAAAGTGCTTTTCATTGCAAGCTGATTGAAATTTGACAAAAGATAAATTTGCATCATTTTTGTAAAGATTTAATCCATCGCTAAAATTATCGCTTATCGCAAATGTAAAAAATGCCAACAAAAGGTATGCAAATTTCATCAAATTTGACCTATTTTTTAGACTTTTTCTCTTTTGCTTCGCTTTGTGCTTGTTGTTCTTGTGCGGTTTGTTCGTTTATTGTATTTTGCAAAGCATTTGTGAGATTTTTTTGTAAAGCGCAACCTAAATCATTATTTAAATTGCAAGATTTTTTATAAATTTCAAGTGCCATTTTATACTCTCCAGAGTTTTGAACAACCAGCCCGATATTATTGCAACCACTAGCGATATTTGCGTTGCAAGACTCTATAAATAGTTCGTTTGCAATCTCTTTTGAAGAGCTAGTTAATAAAACACCAAGATTGTTACAAGCAAGTCCATAACCGCCATTGCAAGCGATATTAAAATATGAGTAGGCTTGAATTAAATTTTTTGGTAAGCCGGTGCCACTTTGTGCCATCAATCCTGCGCTGTTGCAAGCAACAATTGCCCCGCCTTCGCATGCGCGCTCAAAATATTGCGCCGAAGTCTTTAAATCCTGAATTGCGCCTGTTCCGTTAAGGTATGAATTGCCGATTTTTTCGCAGGCGTTTGCCGAGCCAAGATTACAAGATTTTAGATATGATTCAAATGCTTTGTGTTCATCTTTTTGCGATTCAATTCCATCTTCGTATGCTGAGCCGACTTTGTAGTAGGCGATACTTTTTGTTGTATTATTGTCTCCTAAATTGCAAACTTCTTTATAGTGCTTAAGCGCTTTTGAGATGTTTTTTTCTATGTTGCTTTTTGTGTCGCCAAATTCATAAATCATTGCTAAATTAAAGCAAGATTTTGAGTTTCCGCCACTGCATGCGCGCTCATAAAATTCGATTGCTTTGTTTAAATCGGCCTCTACGTTTGTGCCTGTGTGATAGGCTATTGCTAATTCACCACAAGCACCTATGTCGCCACTTTTGCAATTTTTATCAATTATTTCGAAGTGCGTTAGCGGTTTTTTTACTATTGGTTTTTTATCTAAAACTAAGCTTTTATAGACAACAAATCCAGCCACTGCTAAAATTGCCACAACCAAAAACGCTATTAAACTTTTCATGTTTTTCCTTTTAAATTAAAAATTTCGTATTCTATCTAAAAAAACTTATAAATTTATTTTTAAG
>CAUUFG010000002.1:0-44205 GCA_963544335.1 uncultured Campylobacter sp. | reverse complement strand
ATCAGCTCGCTAACTTCAAATTTTAGCTTCAAAAACATAATCGCACTAAGCGCAAAAATCGCATAATGTGCGCCGTGTTCAAGATAGATAAACTCGCTAAGTGTGCCCTTTTCAACCAAAAAAATCGTTATTGAGCGCACAAACATCGCCCCCGCGCCAAGCCCAATCATAATAATAAAAATATTTTCGCTAAGCGCAAACGCCCCAATTACGCCATCAAAACTAAAACTAGCATCAAGCGTCTCAAGATAAATAAAGCCCGCAAGCCCGCTTTTTGCGCCTGTTTTGCTTAAAAAATCGCTCACCGAGTTTATAAAAATATAGACAAAAATTGCGGAAAAATAGGCTAGGGCAACCGCTAAATTTGATAAATTAAGTACCAAAATTAGCCCAAAGGCTAGGGCGATGAGCGTCGCAATGTTTGAAATATTGCGTAAAAACTTGGTGATAGCACCGTTTTCTAGCAGTTTTATCCAATAAATTTCACGATCTTTATCAAAGAAAAACTCAACCGCCACCATTAATAAAAACGCCCCGCCAAATGCGTAAATTTCGTCTTTATGAGTGGATAGAATTTCGCCATATTTTTGCGGATCGTAGATGGCTAAATTTAGCGTTTGAAAGATAGAAATTTGCGCGCTAATAGAGACGATTAAAAGCGGAAATAAAAAGCGCATTCCAAAAACAGCTATCAAAATTCCCCATAAAATAAAGCGTTTTCGCCAAATTTCATTCATCAAATTTAAAACACTAGCATTAATCACAGCGTTATCAAAACTAAGAGAAATTTCTAAAATACAGAGCAAAAATGTGATATAAACCGCGCTAAATCCGCCAAAAAAATAGGCACCCACAAGCCCCACAAAAAGGATAAAAAACGAAAAATAGAAGTATTTCATCACTCTTTTTCACCATAGCGTTTAAATTCTGATATTAAAAATTCATAAATTCGCTGTTGTAAAAGAGCCTCATCATTATCTTGCGAAAATAGCCGTCTTAAATGTGAAAAATCGATTTTTTTTGCAAAATATTTTTGATTTTTTAGAGTTTGATCGATCTCTTTTAGAAGTGAATCTAAATTTAAGCTTTTATAAACATTGGCTTTTGTGACATATTCTTTGGTAAAAGCTAGTAAAAGTTTGGCTTTTTTTGGGTCATTTTCGTAAATTTCAGTAGCGATTTTTTCAACTTCGTCGTAATCTTCTTTGACAATTTTTTTGCGCGCTAAAATCATCGCAGCGAATAATTTTGCACGAAATTTGACTGAGCGCGAGTGTCCAGTTATGAAAATTTCACGAAAAGTTGTAATTATTTTTGATTTTAAACTCATTTTTTACCTTCAATTAAGCTTTTTTAGATAATATTCGGACGCTCCTTCTTAGACCTGTGCAACGTTGGTTTAAAGCACCGTTTCAGGGTAGGAATACAGCAGAACACTTTTAATTAATGTGTGCCGCAGCCATCTTGGAAGGGGTTTCTAACTCATAAAATTTCACAAAATCATCACAAATTTCACCGAAATTTACGCCTTCGACTTTTGGATTTTCTTTGAAAAATTTATACATTTGCAAAAAGCCATTTGTTAATTCTTTGCTTTTTACGCCGTAGCTTATCGATAATCCAGCCTCAATAAAAGCGGCTAATTTGTCGCAATATTTTAGTGCTTTGCCATCAATTGCGCGAAATTTGTCTTCATTAAAAATACTCATAGAACTCTCGCAAGGCAAAATTTCACTTTCAAAAATTCTATTTTCAAATTCGTTTTTTATCTCGCCATCGCTTGATTTTCGTATACCTAAAATGTAGCAAAACTCGCTTCTCATCTGGCTTGGCACAAACGGCAAAATTCGCTCATCAATCAAGCGCATTTCATATTCACTAATAATCTTTTCAAGCCCATTGATGCCATATTTTACAGGGCTAATAATATCGCGCGTCAAACTCTCTGGCAGATCGTGAAAAAGCGCACAATAAAAGCTAAATTCTAATCGCTTTTCACACGCTTTTACTTCAAGCAGATAAAAATAGCCAAAAATCGCAACAACAAGCATATGCCCCAAAACGGTCGTTTCAGGGATACGTGGAGTTTGTGCCCAACGTTTTTGAAAGCGAAGTCGCCCGCTTAAATCTATAATTTTGGCAATTTTTTTATTCAAAGCGATTTTGGTAACGCCGATTAATTCATAATAATCTTCCAACTCTTCTTCCACAGCAACGCGGACATTTTCAATATCGCTTAAAAACGAGCTGTTTTGATAGACTATGTTAAATTCCCAGCGTGTCGCTAAATACGACGCTGCGCGCAAAATAAAACGCTCTTTTTTACAAATTTCGTCATTTTGTAAATAGTCTTTAAATTTAGAAAAAAAATCACCTCCATCAATATCTTTTAAATCATTTTCCAAGCGACTTATCACCCACGAATTTATCTCATCGCGGCGGGTTTTTTGCATATGATGAAAGACATCAGGTCGAATATCAGTAACACTAACGCGCAACAAAAACTCATAAATCCCGCACTCAATCAAACGTTTCATATCGACATCTTTTTCAAATTTGGCGATGAAATATGCGATGATAAATTTGTGCGCTTGTTTATCTAGCTCAACTAAATTTAGCGTTTTTGGATAGTCATTCCACCTAGAGATGCTAGCTGCTTTAAAAATATAGTCAATTAAACTAGCTTTTATCATTTTTGTAAGACTTCATCGGAATTTATTTCGATTAGTGTATGGACGTTTCCACGAGGGTTAAAATCACCTACGATTTTCATAAATTTTGGTTTTATTTTTGCAAAAAGCACATCGTAAATTTCATTAATCGCATCTTCGTGGCTAATGTTTCTTTGCATAAACGAATTTATATAAAGCTTAATCGCTTTTAGCTCTACAACCCACTCATCAGGGATATATTCAAGATGAATTGTCGCAAAATCAGGGTATCCAGAGCGGGGACAAAGGCAACAAAACTCAGGCAAAGTTATCTTGATTTTATAATTTTTTTTATTTTTGTTAGCCCAAATTTCTAGATCTTTTTCCACATCAAATTTAGATAAAATTTCTTCTCCATAACGCATTTTTATTCCTTTAAAAGTTTTATATTTTTTGGTTTATCTATGAAAAAACCTTGCACGTAATCTAACCCACTGCTGTTTAAATCATCGTAAAAACCCTTTTTATCCACAAAGCGAACGACGCTTTTGATACCAAAATTTTCCGCCATTTTTGCCAAATGAATATAGTAAGTTTTAATTCTTTCATCTAAAAAACCCTTATTAAATTCTATATCCAAAATCACAAAATCAATCGGTAAAAATTTAATATATTCAACACCAGCGTTGTTTCCACCAAATTTATTCAAAGCAAAAGAAAAGCCCAAATTTTTAAATAAAACTATAATTTCATTGAAGCGATTTATATCTTCGCAAGCGTTTTCTTCATAAATTTCAAAGATAATTTTTTCAGGATTTATATCTTTTGTCGCGATTAAATTTTGTATCTCTTTATAAAAGATTACATTTCGCAACGTAACTGGCGAAATTTCTAGCATAATTGGCATATCAAGCGCATCAAAACCGACATTTTTGGCTATAAAACGCAAAATTTGCAAGTCATATTTAATCTCGTAATTATTCAAAAGCGCGACAGCTAAAACTTTATTTTTGACAATATTCCCAAGCTCTTTTGAGATAAGTTTTATACTCGCAGAATAAAACGGGCTAAAATTTGATTTTAGTGGCTTTACGTGCTGAATTTTAATGTCAAAGTTCCCCTGATCTATTGCATAACAGATAAGATCATCATCACTATTTACGCGCAAAATTTTATCGTATTCGTCGTTTTGATTTAGCTTTAAAAATAGAAAATTTATGATGTTTTCTATATTTTTATCGTATAAATTTTTATTTACAGCAAATTTCACCTTAACTTCGATATTGTTTATACCATGATTTATAATTTGTCGTTCAAAACTCTTTAAAATATGCTCTAATTGCGAAATTTTACAATCTGTGATAAAAAGGAAATTTGCCCCAAAATAACGTCCGATTTTAATCTTATCAAAACAATTTTCAATAAAAAATTTATTAAATTCTAAAATAAAATTTCGCACGATTTTATCGCCGTTTTTGTGTCCGTAGCGTTGCGAAATATCTTGTAAATTTGAGATATTTAGCAATACTACATTTTGATTTGGTTTATGTATCTCTTTTGAGATTATTTTTATTATCTCATCACGACTAAATGCGCCTGATTTATCATCTAAAAGCGTCGAGTTAAACCCATAATAGATAAGATAAACAACATAATAAATATAACAAAGCACTAAAACAACAAATAAAATTCTATCTTGCCACTCAAAATTAATAGAATTTAAAAGATACGCCAAAAGCGCAATAACTAAAACAAATGGAAATGAAATTTCAAGCGAGAGAAAAAAGCGATTTTCTCTCTCCGCTAACTCACTATAAAGCTTCATATATCGAGATTCTTTACGTCTTTTGCGTGCGATTGGATATATTCACGACGTGGCTCGACTTCATCACCCATAAATAGATTAAATGTCCCATCAGCACTGATAATATCTGAAATTTTAATCTGCAATAAACGTCTATTTTCAGGATTCATTGTAGTTTCCCAAAGCTGTTCTGGGTTCATCTCGCCCAGACCTTTGTAACGTTGAATATATGCGCCTTTTTTTGCATCTTTTTCGACTTCATTTAAAATTTCAATAAAATCTTTACCAAAATTCATATCGCGCTCTTTAATTTTTTCATAAACATTAACCGCTTCTTTGTAGATGTAATTATCAAATAAATTTTCATCGATAATTAGCTCTTCAAGCCCATTTTCAGTCTGTACATAGATACGAATCGCACTCTCATTTACGTAAGAATTTAAAATATTATGACCGCTGTTTTGTAAAAATTCTTTGATTATTTCATAAATTTGTGCATAACTTTTACCTTGAAATTTATCTTTTTCTTCGATTGTATAGCGGATAATCTCTACAACATTAAAACGCTTTTTAAGCTCAGATAAAAGTCCGCGATAAACAGAGACAATCTTTAAAAAATCAATCAAATCTTTATTACCAACACCTTCAAAATTTGCCACTTCAATCCCAGTTTCAATCAAAAATTCGCTTAAAGCTTTTTCATCTTTTAAATAAATTTCTTTTTTATTTTTTTTGTATCTAAAAAGCGGTGGTTGTGCCAAATATACGTGCCCAGCCTCGACCATCGGACGCAAAAATCTAAAGAAAAACGTCAAAAGTAGTGTTTGAATATGGCTACCATCGACATCAGCATCGGTCATAATGATGATTTTATGATAGCGAAGTTTTTCTGCGTTAAACTCTTCGCCAACACCACAACCAAAGGCTGTGATCATATTTTTTATCTCTTCTGAGCTTAAAATTTTGTCTATTCGCGCCTTTTCTACGTTTAAAATTTTACCGCGTAGTGGCAAGATCGCTTGAAAAACTCTATCGCGCCCTTGTTTTGCAGAGCCACCCGCACTATCACCCTCGACTAAGTAAATTTCGCTATTAGATGGATCTTTGCTTTGGCAATCGGCTAATTTTCCTGGCAATGTTCCGACCGAATTTACATTATTTTTTTTGCGTTCGATATCGCGCGCTTTTTTTGCTGCCTCTCGTCCGCGCGCTGCCATTAAGGCTTTATTCATAATAGCTTTTGCTTCAATTGGATTTTCTTCAAAATATTTACTAAGCACTTCAAAAGTCATCTTTTGAACGATCGGTTTTACATAACTTGAGCCTAATTTTCCCTTTGTTTGACCCTCAAATTGCGGTTCAGGGACCTTTACGCTTACTACCGCGATTAATCCCTCGCGGATATCATCGCCTGTGATTTTTATATCTTTTTCGCGCGCCGCCGCATTTTCTGTGACGTAGTTTGTGATTACACGCGTAAGACCAGCGCGAAATCCAGCTTCGTGTGTGCCACCTTCTGGCGTTTTTATGTTATTTACAAAACTTAGTAAATTTTCACTATATGTTGAGTTATAAAGTAGTGCAAAATCTACAATAACATCATCTTCACTTGCGCTAAAACTAATCGGTTTTGCGACAATTTCAGCTTTATTCATATCGCCTACAAAGCTTTCTAAACCGCCTTCAAAGTGAAAAGTCTCTTTTTTTCCTGTGCGCTCGTCGGTGAAATTTATCTTAATATTTGGGTTTAAATAGGCTAACTCTTTAAATCTTTTAATCAAAATTTCATCGCTAAATTCAGTAACTTCAAAAATTTCATCATCAGGATAAAACTCAACACAAGTGCCTGTTTTTCGAGTGTTTTCTTTAATAACTTCAAGCTGTGTAACCGGGATACCTTTTTGAAACTCTTGTTGGTATGTTTTGCCTTCGCGATCAATCGTTAAAATAAGTCTTTTTGAAAGAGCATTTACAACGCTTACACCCACGCCGTGCAAGCCGCCTGATACTTTGTAGGTATTTTTATCAAATTTACCACCCGCGTGCAAAATCGTAAGCACAACAGTAGCTGTAGAGATCCCCTCTGTTGGGTGGATACCAACAGGAATTCCACGCCCATTATCTGAAATAATCGCGCTTGCGTGTTTTGTTAGCTTAATATTTATCTCATTACAAAATCCAGCCATTGATTCATCTATTGAATTATCTACAACTTCATAAATCATATGATGAAGTCCGCCGATATTTGTATCGCCAATATACATTCCAGGGCGTTTGCGGACGGCTTCTAAACCTTTTAAAACTTTAATATTACTCTCTGAATAAGACATATTTTTCCTTTAAATTAAGCGCGTTTTGGCACTAAAATTGTCATAAAATTATTTGATTCAACGACAAACATAACGTCTGGGTTTTTAAATTTAAATGTAAATTTTTCCTCATCAACGTTTGTCAAAAAATCCATCAAATTTCTACTTTTTACTACAAATGAAATTTCATTTTCTAAATTTAAATCTACATCAATTTCGTTATTTGCTTCGTCTTGTATTTCTGAAATGCTCTCAAATTTGATCTTTTGTGCGTCAATCGTGATTTTACTCATCTCACAAAGCATAGAGATACTTTTTATGCCCTCTACCATTTTATCACGTGGAATTTCGATTATTTGTTCAAATGAGTTTGGAATTATTTTCTCATAATCTGGAAATTTACGATTAATTAGCTTTGTGAAAAATTCAAATTCTGAATTTGTTATGATTAAAATTTCATCGTTGTAATAAATCTCAACATCGTCGCTAAAAAGCTTTTGCATCTCAGCGATAGATTTTTTTGGCAATATAATTTGACCTTTTTTATCGTTGATTTTTACGTTTAATTTGTATAAAGCTAGCCTTTTTGCGTCTGTTGCTACTAAATTTATATAATCATCTCTTACGTCAATTAACGCACCATTCATAGCGTAATTTACGTTATTTGTATCTATACAAGGGAAAATTTTCTTTAAAGCGCGGATAAAAACTAGCGAATTTATATCAAATTTTGACATATTTTCATTTATCGGGAAAGCTGGAAAGTCTTCGTAATTAAACATAGGAAGCTTATATTTTGATGATTTTTGTTTTATTATGATGAAATTTTCTTTCGTTTCTAGTGTGATATCTCCATCTTTCATGCTTTTTACTATATCACCTATTTTTTTTGCATTTGCTGTTGCAAATCCTTCTTGTTCGATTTTTACGTTTTTATTTTTGTAGTTTAATCCAAGCTCATAATCTGTCGCTTTTATCTGCAAAACTCCATCTTTTGCGCAAAATAATATGTGAGATATTATTGAGCTTAAATCTTTTTTTTCTGCGTAAGAGGCTGAGTTTGAGATCATCTTATCTAGCTCTATTTTGTTTATTATTACTTTCATAAATTTTCTCCTTTATAAATTTAAATTTTTAGTCATCTTAGTAAGTTGCGTGATTTTGTGAAAAATCTACGCGAATGACGAAATTTAGGGGATAAAATGTGTGAATTAAATTTGAAAGTTTTTCACACATTTTCACTTTTTTCCTTTTTTATCTTATTTTTTAGTTCTGATATTTTTGTTGCTTCATAGCCGTTTTGATTTATTATCTCTGTTACTTTTTTTATGTTTTTTGATACTGCGCTGTGATCTTTTAGTCCAAAATACATCGCTATTACTGGCATTGAATTTTTTGTTAGCTCTTTTGATAAAAATATCGCTATTTGTCTTGCTTGTGCTATCGCTTTTACGCGTTTTTTGCTCTTTAAATCGCTTTTTTTGACGTTTAATTCTGTGCAAATGCAATCTACAACATCATCAATTGAGATCTCTTTTTTATCTTGTGTTATGCGATTTTTTACTATTGGTTTGATTAAATTCATGTCGATATTGTTGATTTTTAGTATTTTTTGATGGAAATTTATTTCTGCGATTATTCCTTCTAGCTGGCGTATGTTATTGCCTAAATTTGCTGAGATATATTCGATCACTTCGCGCGATAAATTTAGATTATTTTCACGTAATTTTTGTTTCATAATCCCTATTTTTGTCTCTAATTCAGGAGGCATTATATCTATTAATTTTCCACCTTCAAAACGGCTTAAAAGTCGCTCTTCAAAGCCTTGCAAAAATTGTGGCGCTTTATCGCTAATCATTACGATTTGTCCGTTTTTTTGCTTTAAATCATTATAAGTGTGAAAAAACTCTTGTTGAATTGTGAGTTTATTTTGTAAAAATTGTATATCGTCGATGAGTAAAACATCACAATTTCGGTATGTCTCTTTAAATTTGTCCAATGTTTCATTTTTTAGATGATAGACAAAATCCTCTATAAATTTTACAGATGTAACACAAATTACGCTTTTATTATGTGCTATGCAATAATTCCCGATTGATTGTAAAAGGTGCGTTTTACCAAGACCGCTTGGTCCGTAAATAAAGAGCGGATTATAATCTTTTCCTGGGTTTTGTGCAACGGTTTTTGCACATGTGTAGGCTTGTAAATTTGACTCTCCGACGACGAAATTATCGAAATTATAAGTCTCTATCAAAAATGTGCTTTTAGGCTTTTTTTGTTCGATATTTTGTTGTTTGATTTTTGAAATTTCTGTTTTTGATGTGATTAAAATGTTTGGATTTATGTTTGTTATTTTTTCGTATGTTTTTTTTATTAATTCGGCATATTTTGTCTGAATAAATTTTGCCATAAGTTCGCTTTTAACATTAAAAACAACCAAATCTGGCTTTGAAATTTTCTCATTAAATTGTAACAAAGCGATATATTTTTCAAATTCAGTGCGTGAAATGGAGGCTTTTATATCGTTTATAACCTTGCTATTGACCGCGAGCAAAAAAAATCCTTAAAATTTATTAAAATGAGCCCGATTTTACCAAAAATTTAATAAATTTATCCTATATTTTCGTGAATAACTCGTGAAAAACCAGTGGATAATATGTGAATGAAAATTTTAGGAATTGACCCAGGGACTAGGAATTTAGGCTACGCGATAGTAGAAAAAATAGGTGTGAATAAAAAATTAATCGAAGCTGGATTAATCAAGATAAAGCCAAGTGATTTGCAATTTCAAATTAGCGAACTTTGCGATGGAATTGATCTAATTTTTCGCTCAAATTCAGTTGATGCTGTGGCGATTGAGAGCATGTTTTATGCTTATAATCCGCAATCTGTGCTAAAACTAGCGCAATTTCGTGGTGCGCTGAGTCTAAAAATTTTACAAATTCACGGGAATTTTGCAGAATATACGCCTTTGCAAGTAAAAAAATGTGTCACAGGAAAAGCAAAAGCCGATAAAGAGCAAGTCGCGTTTATGGTAAAAAAAATTTTAGGGATAAACAAAGAGATAAAACCGCTTGATATCACCGATGCTATCGCGATTGCGCTAACTCATGCGATGCAAATTAGAGCTTGAAATTTAAAAGAATTTAGTTTGAAAATGTGGTTAAAATTCGCGAGTAAAAAGTAAATTTTAGATCTTAAAATTTGAGCCAAATTTTAAATTTTAGCTCAAATTTTTATCTAAATTTTTATGCGAAAATGAAGTTATCTTTTATAACTTTCATTGTAATTTTTATATCTTTTTGTTCCATTATTCTTTCAAAAATCGGCAATAAAATCGGCACAATCTCATTTTCAAACAACAAATCAACCGATTTTTTAGAGATTATTCCATCATTTGCATACGAAACTATATTTTTAAACGTTCCATGCCCGATCTCAAGTGGAGTGAAAAAATCGTAATTTTTGTGCAAAAAGTCATTTAATGCGCGCGTAGATTTAACAAAAACTGCGGCGTTTTTTATGCCTTTTTCTATCAAAATCGTCTCTAATTCATTATAATCACACTCTGTTTTAATCCATGCGAAATCTTTTGCAAAACTAGCTGTTAAAGATGGACCATAATTTACATCAAGTGTGCCAAAAATTTTCACATTTTGTGGAATTGCAAAATATGACTTTCCATCTTGGACTACGACGCTAAATTTTTCTTTCTCTTCGTCACTAAACGTGTCTATTATGTGAGAATTTTTTGTGCGAATGAGTCGCGGTTTTTCGTCTGTGTGGCGTTGCGAAAATAGTGCAGCAATTTCACCAAAAATGTCGCTAATATCGCCATTTTGTAGATCGTCTAATACTAAAAAATATTCATTTGATTGATCATTAAACGCACGCTTACAAAGTGTTTTAAAGTCGCCATCGACAAATTTATCTCCATAAAATCCATCAATTAGATCTTTATATTTTAGATTTTTGTTGATGTAGATAAAGCAGACGTTTTCTTTCGGGATTGATTTTATTTTCAAAATATTTTTTATTTTGCGGGTTTTGCCGGTAGCTATCGCGCCATAATAAATTGTATTTTTATTCGATGTCTCTTTGCCAAAACCGCTCGCAAATATAAAGAATAAATTCGCATAAATTTTGTTTGTATAGCTATCTTGTTCGCTTTGTGGAAATGGGCAAAATTTAGAAAAATACTCTTTTGATTTTATGCAAAATTCTTTAAAATCGGTTATTTTTTCATCAAAAAGTGAGCCTATTACTGCGGTTGAAATTTGATTAAAGTGGCAAATTTCTATGTTTTCATTCGCGCCACAAATTAAACTGATAATTTCGCACATTTGATTAATCGAAATTTTATTAAATTTTGTCCCATCGCTCGTAAAATTTAACACGTATTCATCGCTAAATAGCGACAAAATGTTGTCTAAATCGCTTGAAATTATGCTTGTTCGGATTAGCTCGACTAAAATGTATGGTTGATTGTGCAAAATGATCTCAAAAAAGCCGTTTAAAAGCTCTTTTGAAGCCAAAGTTAAAAGATTATAAAATGCGTTATAAAGGTATATTAATTTCATTTTAAATGTATCTTTTAGACTTTTATCCGCATAATCGCCGAAATTTTTAGCGACATTTTCTATAAAAATATAAAGTGCAACAACATTTTTCTCATATCCGCTTAAAACATCGCCAACACGGACGTTTTTTATATCTATAAATTTATCTTTTTGTTCGTTTAAAGCCCCTGCAAAAAATGTCCCATTGTAAAACGAAGTGAAGTTTTTTTCAAAAAATCCGCTGATGAAAAAATACTCAGCATGTGGGAAATTTTCGCTTAAATCCAAAATTTTTAGTGGGTCGTTGCTACTAAATTCTATGTAAAAATTTTGGAAAAAATCATTCTCTGTTTCGTTAAAACTCGCGACACATTTGCTTAAATCTTTTAAAATTTCTCTTGTTGATTTGACCTTTTTTTGCCAACTTTCATCGTTTGCTTTAACTTGCCATTCGTTTAATAAATCGATTAAATATTGTTTATCATATTGCATAGTTTTTCCTTTAAAATTTGCCGTCTAATAATGGAACAAACTCACAATCATCTAAAATTTCCTCTTTTATAAAGACACGTCTTTTTTGAAATTTGACGATTTTTTGCCCGTTATTAAATTTAATAGGCGCGATTAAAAAACCATTCTCGCGAAGCTGTGAAAATAGTTTCTCACTCACGCTTTCTTTGGCTGCTGAAATTAAAATTCTATCGTATGGGGCGTATTTTTCCCAACCAAAATTCCCATCCGCGTGCAACACATGCACGTTTGAAATACCTAAATTTTTAAAATGTATTTTTGACTCATCGACTAATTTTTCTATCCTTTCTACCGCAAAAACTCGTCTTACGATTTTGCTTAAAATTGCTGATTGATACCCGCTACCACAGCCGATTTCTAGGACACTATCTGCGCTTGCTAACTCTAAATATTGCGTCATTTTAGCGACCGTTAATGGCGAAGAGATCCATTGATTCTCGCTTATTGGTTGTGGATTTAGCGTGTAGGCATCGCGCACAATTTTTACAAATTCCGCGCGGTCAATTTCGCAAAAAGCTTGATAAATTTCAGGTGAAATTTCAAATTTTGCTATAATTTGATCAGCTAATTTTATCTGCAATGCGTTGCGATTTGAGCTCATAAAATTTGCTCCAATTTATTTAAATTTGACGTTATTTGTATCAAATTTGAACTTAAATTTTGACTGCAATTTTGATTAAACTCATCTAAATTTATGCCTAAATTTTGTCTAAACTCATCTATTCTTGCTAAATTAAATTTCGCCCATTTCGCGCTTTTGCCATCTGGATAAAAGACCTTTGCCATTTTTAGCTGAGCTTTGCCACCATCGCTTACAGCCACAACATAGGCGCGAGTTTGCAACGCTAGGGCGCGAAGTAGGGTGAAAAACTGCGCTTTTTTTTGTGCGCCCCACATAGCTGGAACTAATATAATTTGCGCGCCGCAAAGTCGCTCCCAAAGCTGTAAAAATCGTAGTTCAAAACAGATTAAAACACCAAATTTTACGCCACAAATTTCAAATTTTATAATCTCTTTTTCGCTTTTTGACATAAAATTTTTATCTTCTAAATTTGGTTTAAAAAGCTTTGTTTTGCACTGAGAGTGTAAAATTTTGTGTTCGTTAAAAATAATAAATTCATTGAAATTTGCGTTTTTTTGTGTGTAGGCTAGGAGTTTGTTTTCTAAATTTGAAGCGATTTTTTCCATTGCGCGGGCGTAAAAATCAGCGCCAAAATCGCGGTATCCGCAAAATGCCAATTCACCAGATAAAATCAGGCTATTTGGGGGGATCTCTTTTATCTTTTCTATCAAAAAATCAACCCTTTTTTCGCCAAATTTTTCGTCTAATGTCAGCGGATATAGCCTAGAAATCGTCAAAATCAATACTCCCTTTTGAGTAGTTTGTCACTTTCCCTTCAAAGAAATTTGCTTTTTGATCGTTAAATTTAGAAAAATCATCGACCCATTTTACGGGATTTTTTGTGTTATAAATTCGCTCAAGACCGATCGCAACGAGGCGTTGATCAACTAGAAATTTAATATAATCTTCGATTATTTCGTCGGTAAAGCCCATAATTTGATTTTGCGTGATATATTGTCCCCATTTTATTTCTAGCGCACAGGCCTTATCAAACATATTGTAAATTTCGCGTTCGTTTGATGGTGTGAATAGATCAGGGCGTTCGTTTCGCACTGAATTTATCATGTTTTGAAATAAAAGTAGGTGCATAATCTCATCGCGCTGAATAAATTTTATCATCTGCGCACTACCTAGCATCTTGCCACTACGCGCCAAAGCGTAAATCGACGTAAATCCGCTGTAAAAATAGACACCTTCTAAAATTTGATTTGCCACCATTGCAAAAAGCAGTTTTTGATCCGTTACATCACCCGCTAATTTCTCATAAACGCTTGAAATGTAGTCGTTTTTTTCGCGCAAAACTTCGTCTTTTTTCTCCATTTCGTAGATTATGTCGGTGTTTTCGCAGATCGCTTCAACCATGACGGCATAGGATTTTGAGTGATTTGCCTCTTCATATGCTTGACGCGCTAAAATGGCGTTGATTTCGGGCGCGGTAATGTAGGGATTGATATTGTCGGCTAGATTGTTTGTTTGAAAACTATCCATTGAGATTAATTGCGACCAAACTAGCTCATACATACGCTTTTCATATGGTGTTAATTTATATCTATAATCAATCACATCGGTGGAGATATCAACCTCTTTTGGAAACCAAGTGTTTGCTTCCATTAAGTCCCAAAGTCTAAGTGCCCACTGATATTTTGCTTTTGTGAAATTTAAAATTCCGTGCGGATTACCACCAAATACGCGCCTTTGGGCTACCGATTCTGTTGATTTTGGATTATAAATTAGTTTTCTATTCATCTTTTTCCATTTTTTTGCGTGATTTTAAAGCGGGATTATAGCCATTAAAACTTTTAAATTTAATGAATTTAATAGTTCTAAAATCAATCGATAAATTTGCTTTGAAATTCGGATAATCTGACATAAAAAGAGGAGAAATTTAAAATAAAGATGGTGGCTCCGATTGGACTCGAACCAACGACTTCCACCATGTCAAGGTGACACTCTACCAACTGAGTTACGGAACCATAAGCGCGGATTATATCTATTAAAACATAAATGAAATTTAAATTTCTATCAAAATTTACAAAAATTTAGTGAAATTTGAAATTTTATGTTTTATTGAAGTTTAAAAATTTAAATTTTTATCTCTACTTGTAAAATTTTTTAGCTGTAAATTTAGTCGAAATTTATCCAAATTTACAGCTAAAATTTAGTTTTTATTCCCGACGGCGCGTGCGATAAAATAGCCAACAATTCCTGAAATCATTGAGCCAAGTAAAATCGCGAGTTTGTCTGCGTGATGGAATTCGTCGCTTCCATTATATGCTAAAGCATCGACAAAAAGGCTCATCGTAAAGCCGATTCCGCATAAAATCCCGACGGCGTAGAGCTGAACGAAATTTGCTTTTTCTGGCAAATTTGCAAATTTGAGCTTGATTGCTATAAAGCTAAACAAAAATATTCCGATTTGTTTGCCAAAAAATAGCCCACACATAATCCCAAGAGATACATTGTTAAAAAGATAACTAGCGCTTAATCCAGCAAACGAAACGCCCGCATTTACAAATGCAAAAAGTGGCATAATGGCAAAATTTACGACGTTTTTAAGCGCGTTTTCAAAGTCTTCTAACATCGAGCCCGAGCCGTCTTTTGCGCGCATTGGTATAACAAATCCAGCCAAAACTCCCGCAATTGTGGCGTGTATGCCTGAGCGATAGATAAAATACCAAAGCACGATGCTAAGCACGATATATGGTGTTTTTGTGCGGACATCGGCGCGATTTATGGCTATAAGCGCGATATAACAAAGTGCGCCAAGCCCCAAAAAGATGAAATTTAGTTCGCCAGCGTAGAAAAATGCGATGATTAAGATCGCGTATAAATCGTCCATTATCGCCAAAGTTAGGACGAAAATTTTGAGACTAAACGGCACTTTTTTACCCAAAAGCGCGATTACACCGATTGTAAAAGCAATATCTGTTGCTGTTGGTATTGCCCAGCCTTTTATCGCAAATTCATTGCCAAAATTTAATCCAGAAAATATCAATGCAGGAAAAATCACGCCACCAATCGCCGCAAAGCAGGGCAAAAATATCTGTGAAAAGTGCGAAAGCTGTCCTTCTAAACGTTCGCGTTTTAGCTCCAAACCGATCGTAAAAAAGAAAATCGCCATCAAAATGTCATTTACAAAAAAGTGCATATTGTATGTTTCATTTATTCCAAAATGTATAAATGCGTCGTAAAAATCTTTCAAAAAGCTCAAATTTGCAAATGCAATCGCGCAAAGTGTTACCAAAAGTAAAAGCACACCGCTACTAGAATCACTTTTGAATATTTTTTGAATTACACCCATTTTATCCGCCGTATTGCATATTTATCATCGCGTATATGATAACCAGCATGATAATAGTTGGAATTTCATTTAAAATTCTAAAAAATCTCTCGCTACGTTTGTATTTATCGTTTTGAAGCTGTCTTAAGTAGTAAAAAAGAGTGAAATGATAGATAATTAACACCAAAGCACAGGTTAATTTTATATGAAAATAGCCAACCTTTATGAGATCGGTTTTAAATAAAAACATCATCGTCGCGCTAAAAATCGTAAAAACAAACGCGACCCAACCGATCGAATTAAACAGCATACGCTCCATTTTTTTTACTACGCGCACAAAATCGGCGTTGTCTTTATTTTCTATATGATATACAAAAAGTCTAGGCTGATAAAACAGCACCGCCATCCAAGATATAAAAGCGACATAGTGAATAAATTTAAACCATAAATAAGCGTTATAACTCATATTTGTTCCTTTCTTTTTATAAAGATAAATTTTAAAAATAGCGTAGCGATGGCTACATCAATCGTAACATCTGCGAAATTAAACACAGCAAATTCAAACCACTTGTGCCAAAACACATAATCAACAACCCCGCCGTGGATAAATCTGTCGGTTAAATTTGAGACTCCCGCGCCAAAAATCGCGCCAAAAATCGCTGGATTTTGCAAAAGTAGTGTCTTTTCATAGTATAAATAGGCGAAAAATCCGCCGATGAGTAAAATTTGGACAAATTTAAGGTATTCACCCAAAAATGCAAACATCGAAAACGCTACGCCGTCATTAAAAACTAAAATCAAATCGATGAAGTCGCTTTTGGCTCTAAAACCATTTAAAAAAGCGAATTTAATCGCTTGATCTATGATAAAAATCGTGCCAAAAGCGGTAAAAAAGCAGGGGTAAATTTTACGCATTTAACGCTTTTACAAAGAAATTTTCCGCTTCGCAAATCGCCGCTTCTACTTTGCGTTGGCTTTTGCCTTCGATTAAAAGGCGAATGACATTTTCGGTGCCAGAGTAGCGAAATAGTGTGCGAAAACCTTCGTTTTGCAATTTTTCTTGAAATTCTTTTAAGCCTTTGATTTTTTCAAGCGGTTTTTTCTCATTTACTTTTAAATTTTTTAAAATTTGCGGGTATGGCTTGATTAGGGTTGCTAATGCGCTTGCTTTTTTGCCGGTTTGTAACATGGCTGCGCTAAATTGCAGTGCGCTTAAAATTCCATCGCCTGTTTTGGCATAATCACCAAAAATTATGTGACCGCTTTGCTCGCCACCGAAATTTGCGCCTTTTTCGCGCATTAGTTCTAATACATATTTATCGCCGACGCTACTTTTTAAGAGTGAAATTTCATTTGCGCCTAAAAAATCAGAGAGTGCTGAGTTGCTCATAATTGTAGAGATTGCGAGATTGTTTTTTAATTTGTCGTTGTCTTTTAAAAATTTAGCCATTATGCCAATTAGCACATCGCCATCGATTATATCGCCATTATCATCAACTACGACAAGACGATCGGCATCGCCATCAAATGCAAAGCCAACATCAGCGCGCAAACGTTTTACCTCAAGTGCTAAATTTTGTGGATGCAACGCGCCGCAGTTTTCATTGATATTTTTGCCGTTTGGATTGTCGCTTAACACGATAACTTCTGCACCAAGTTCGCTAAAAATCGTCGGAGCGACTTTATACGCTGCGCCATTTGCTACGTCTAATACGATGCGGAGTTTGTGAAGTGTGCGCCCGTGCGGAAATGAGCTTTTAATATGCACGATATAGCGTCCAATAACATCATCAACACGCTTTGCGACGCCAATATCCATGCCCTCTTTGGCCGCCTCTTTGATTAAATTATCATCAAAAAAATATTTTTCGATTTCAGCTTCTTTGTTTTCGTCTAATTTAAAGCCTGTGCTATCGAAAAATTTAATTCCGTTGTCGTGATATGGGTTGTGGCTTGCGCTTATCATTATTCCTCCATCGCATCTCATATCTTCAGTTAAAAATGCGATAGCAGGTGTTGGCATAGGTCCTATTTGACGCACATTATAACCGACCGCCGTAAGACCAGCTACCATCGCTGTTTCTATCATATAGCCACTTCTGCGTGTATCTTTGCCAAGCAATATCATATTTGTTTTTGAGTTTTTTCTAAAATAAATTCCTGCTGCCATTGCTAGGCGCATTGCAAGTTCTGCGGTGATAAAATTTCCCGCTTTTCCGCGAACGCCGTCCGTTCCGAATAATTTCATAACTTTCCTTTCGTGATTACAAAACAAAAAACCGCGCTATATTAACATAATTTATTAATGATTAAATTAAATATTAGAAGCTTTGTGATTAAAAATTGCCCTAAAAATTCTAAATTTTAGGGCTTATTTTTGTTAAAAGAGTGAGCTATAAACGCTATCTAACAAAAAGTATTTTGGGTTTGCTGTGCCTTTGTAGAATGGGTTGATATTATTTTCAAACATCTCTTTAAAGTAGCCATTTTTGCTAAGCTTAACAAACTCTTCATTGACGAAATTTAGTAATTCTTTATTATTTTTCGCTACTGCTGCACCTATAAAATCAGTAGGTCCTGTAGTTTTTACTCCAAGTTCTACGTCGCTATCTAATATCGGATAGCCTAAGAGTATGATATTATCGTGCCCCCACGCATAGCCTGGATTTGATTTTAAAATTTTATAGCATTCGCTTTCACTTAAACACTCAGCTATTTGTAAATTTGGGATTTTACTAAAATATTCGTGTGCGGTTGAGCCTTTTTTGAGCAAAATTTTGTTTGCATCTTTTATGTTTTTGATATTGTCGTTTTTATTTGACAACACACCAAAATTTACGCTGAAATATGGCATCGAAAAATCTACCGATTGTTTTCTTTGATCTGTGATAGAAAAATTTGCTATTGTGATATCGACTCGATTTTCTTGCAACAATGTTTCGCGCTCTTTGTTATCATTAACGCCGATAAATTCAACCTTGCCGCCGTTTGTTCCAAATAGATCTTTTGCGACACGATTGATTAAATCTATTTCAAATCCTTCGTATTGTTCATTATCTAATTTAAGCTGAAATGGCGCTGCGTCTTTGAATACTGCTACGCGTAAAACGCCATCTTTTTTGATCTGTTCTAGCGAATTTGCACCTAAAATCGCGCACAAACTTAACGCAAGTGATATTTTTTTCATTTTTTCTCCTTAAAGTATCTTTTGATGGGCGCGATTATAACAAAAAATAGAATTCAAACTTCATCTAAATTTAAAATTTCATTCAAAATTTGTTTAAATTTTTGAATGAAATTTAAATATACTTCACGTTTATTTTAAATTTTTAAGGGCTTTTTATGCTTACAAATCCTGTGCTTATTAGCATTATTTTGATGTGTGTGTTGTGTTTGTTGCGGTTTAATGTGCTTTTATCGATCTTGGTTTCGGCGATTTTTGCTGGGTTTTTAAGTGGAGATAATATTACTCATATTATGGAAATTTTAATCGACGGAATGAAGGGTAATTTAAAAACTGCGCTTAGCTATATTTTGCTCGGTGCGCTTGCGGCTGCGATTGGGGCTACAAATTTGACTGCGATTTTAGTAAATTTTGTCGCGCGTATCATCTCTAGCCGATCGTTTTTATTTTCTCTTACTATCGCACTTATCGCTTGTTTTTCACAAAATTTAATCCCCGTGCATATCGCTTTTATTCCGATTTTAATCCCACCACTTTTGGGTTTGATGAATAAATTAAAAATAGATCGCCGTGGTGTGGCGTGCGCGCTGACGTTTGGTTTACAAGCGCCGTATGTGAGTATACCTGTTGGTTTTGGGCTTATGTTTCATGAGCTACTTCGTGATGAGCTGGCCAAGCAGGGGCTTAAAGTGAGCTTATCTGAGATTGCCTCCGTGATGTGGATAGGCGGAGTGATAATGCTTTTTGGACTTATTTGTGCACTGATTTTTTATAAAAAGCCTAGAATTTATGGTGAAATTTCGTGCGAAAATAGTGCAAATTTGAGCGCAAATTCGCTAAAAATGGGTCGCAAAGAGTGGGGCGTTTTAATCGGCGCGGTTGTTGCTTTTATCGTGCAAATTGAGTTAGAATCGCTTCCTATTGGCGGGTTGGTTGGGCTTTTGGTGATGATAATTACTGGCGGAATAGAGTATAACAAAATGGATGTGATAATGGAAAAAGGTCTTTCGATGATGGCATTTATCGCGTTTGTTATGCTTGTGGCTAGCGGTTTTGCTGAAGTGATGAAAAATACAAATGGCATAGATGAGCTGGTGAAATTTGCTAGTTTGATTAGCGGTGGTGCGTTTGGTGGGGCTTTGATTATGCTTATAATTGGGCTTTTGGTGACGATGGGGATTGGCACGAGTTTTGGGACAATACCGATAATTGCGGCGATTTATGTGCCATTTTGCGCGAGTTTGGGTTTTGGTGTGAGTGCGACGATTTTGCTTGTTGGTATTGCTGCTGCGCTTGGCGATGCGGGAAGTCCAGCTAGCGATAGCACGATGGGACCGACATCTGGGCTAAATAGCGATGGAGAGCACAATCATATCTATGATACGTGCGTGCCGACGTTTATATTTTTTAATATTCCGCTTGTTGTTTTTGGCGCGATTGTCGCTGTGATGTTGTGATGAATTTGAGTGCTAAAATTTGGTTCAAATTTGCTTTGGCAGTTACTACGCTAAAGCAAATTTAATTTTTAAATTTTAGCTAGGTTTGTGGCGTGAATGTTTGGCAACTTTGCTTGCTATAAGTGGTAAAATTCGCATAAAACTGCGCCTAATTTTAATATCATCTATCATATTCTTTTAATATTTTTTTGGATATCATTCGCAACTTTATTTTGAACTTTAATCAAATTTAGGATTATATTATGTATAAAATTTCACTCAGAGTTACTATTATTTGCGGACTTTGCGTTGTTGTATCATCATCTTCAAATTTATCTAAAAATTTACAAAACGTCTTTAAATCTAGTGATAAAATTGATAATGTTACTCTAAATTCGGTCGATATCATCGCGATAAACAATCCAAAAGATACTAAATTTGAAAGCTCAGCTTCCACCGAACACATTAGCGAAAGTGAAATTTCGCGTTTTCGTGGCACGAGTGTTGGCGATTTTCTATCTGGTATTGCTGGTGTTTATAATGGTGATGGGCGAAATTCTGGCGCGTTAGATGTAAATATCCGTGGTATGCAAGGGCAGGGTAGAGTGCCTGTGATAATTGATGGTGCAAGCAATGAAACAACGATTTATCAAGGCTACAATGGTGCAAATTCGCGCTCTTATCTTGATCCTGATTTTATTGGCTCTGTAGATATTCAAAAGGGCGCTTATAACGGTGCCGACGCTGTTGGCGCAAGTGGTGGTGTAGTGCGAATGAAGACAATTGGTGCAAAAGATATTATCCCGCAAGGGCAAAATTTTGGCGTTCGGATAAAAGGAGATTTTGCCACGAATAGCACACATAAGACACCAGTTGGGACGCGTGCGGGCTGGGTAATGAATGATTATGAGATAAATGAGATTACAGATGCTACGATTAATAAAAACCCGAACGCATCGCAGTTTTATCCTGCGCGCGGGATAAAACGTCAGCATAAATTTGATTCTCTTGGTCGCAATGGCTCGGTTGCACTTGGCTATGCAAATGAGTATTTTGAGCTAGTTGCCGCATATGCCGTGCGTAAAAACGGCAATTACTACGCTGGTAAAAGAGGTGCTGGGGCAGACTATAAAATCGGTAAATATAAATACAGCGCAAAGCCACAATACCAAAACGCGCATATTACCCCATATCGCGCAGGTGAAGAGGTGCTAAATACATCGCAAGATAATCATTCGATTTTGCTAAAAACAAAGGCGAAATTTGATTCACATTCGCTAGAGATTGGTTATAACGCATATCGCAGCAGATATGGAAATATTGTCGGTATGCTTACTCAAAATAATATCCACCAACACGAGCTTAGCACAATTGATATCGATACCTACACCGCGCAATACGCGTATGATCCAGAAAATCCATATGTAAATTTAAAAGCAAATGCCTTTACTTTGCGCGCACATAATCGTATGAATGTTTTAAATATCGATCAGGGTGATAATCCAGATTGGGATTTGCAAGACAAAATCGAGCAAAATCCAAATTTAAACTATCCAAAAGAGTGGTTGCAAATCATTTCGTATGGTGCGTCTTATGTTCGTAGCGGAGTGAATTTATCAAATTTAAATCAAATTTCACCAAATTTGAGTTTTGAATATGGCGCAGGTTATAGCTACGATAAAACAGGCGCACCACGCAAGAAAATTCCTAACAATTGGAGTGAAGATCCAAACTTCGCGAGTCATGGCAAGAGAAAAGAGTTTAATCTTTTTTCAAATTTGGGCTACTATCTTGGACCTAAAGTTAAGCTAGATGCGAGTGTGCGCTATCAAAACTCTCACACGATGGATTTTCGCGCAAGTAATCCAAAAAATAAAAAAGAAAAATTTACGCTCAAAGATAAAAATCACGGCTTTTCTACAAATTTGACACTAAGTGTGTTTTTAAATGATGAACTAACGATGTATGCTAAATTTGTGCGAATTTTGCGCAACCCGAGCTTGTTTGAAGCGACGACACCGCCTATTTCTATAGTGCCTTTGCAAGATACGCCACTTTTTGGAGAAAAAGCACGAAATTTAGAGCTTGGCGCGGGATATTTGGCAAATGGAATTTTTAAAAAGAGCGATAAATTTGGTTTTCATGCAGCTATTTTTGATAATTACATTAAAGATTATATTACAAGGGCGCAAGTTTGGACGCAAGATGACACTTCTCACGGGCAAAAGTATGTTGCGTCTGGGCGGGTAAATTTGGATTACGCGCGGATGCGTGGCGCGGAAATTTCGCTAAGCTATGATGCGCATGTTTGGTTTGGTGAAATTTCATACAATCGCATGTTTTCGACGATGTTTTGTCGTAAAAATGATGGTAAAAGCGCGATTAGCAATGATTCGCCACTATGCGGGCGGGGCGGGGTGGCTAGTTCATATGCGCTTCAACATATTCCGCCCAAAGATCAGTTGACGCTAAATTTTGGTGCGAGAATGCTTGATGAAAAATTGCTTTTTGGTGCGCGCGTGATACATGTTGGCAAGCCTGTAGCAAAAGAAAATTATAAAGCATTGGGGGCTAGTAAAATTTGGGAGACGAATTGGAAGCCATATTCCACGCTGGATTTTTATGCAAGTTATAAAATTTCGCCTAACGCGCAGGTAAATTTAAACGTCGATAATGTGGGCGATAAATATTATGTAGATGCGCTAAGTGCGGGGCCGATACCTGCGCCTGGGCGTAATGTGCGCGTGGGATTTAGCGCGAAATTTTGATTATTTTTGGTGGTATTTAATTAAATAAATCGCAACAAATTTAGCCGTGATTGGTTGCGTTTTGTAAAAAATAGATTTTTTTGGCGGGGACATCAAAGTGTAATTTAAACGAGCAAATTTTCACGTTTTTGATATTTAAATGTGGCGCGTTATCGCATTGCGCGGGTGTATTTGGCTTATGACTTTGCCGATGAAAACGAGCATATTTTGTTCGCAAATTTCTACAAAATATTAGAGCTTTGATCTAAAAAATATTTAAGTTTTCAAATTTGCTAGCGAAATAATGCCGATATTATCGGGGTTTGAGTGCGATTTATTCTGGCTGTTAGAAAGCTTGCGATGGATTGATTGTGTGGCAAAATATTCAAAAATGCGGGTTGTGTTAAATGCGAACTGGCTAAATTAAAAGTAATTTTTTCAAGCTTAGCGACCGCATTAACCAAAAGATAGAATTTATTTCATTTTTACAGCGCAAATTAACAGCGACAAAGATGTAAAAACTACAATAAAATCTGCTTAGTTTGCGTAAATTTTGTTTGAGATGTTTTGGCGGTTTTAGCTTGGCGGACGCCGTAAGATAGTTGGCGGTTTATGGTGCGATTTGCGCTTTTTGCAAGATTTGGCGTTTGCAGTGTTTTTGCTTTGCGCGATATCAATGCAAGTGCGATTTGTCCGCTGTTTTGCAATGTTTTTTGTCAATTTTGATAGATTTAAGTCGCATTTTTCGATATTTAGCAAACTTTTACTAGCTGATAAATACAATATCAAACCGCCTTTTTGGGGCTAAATATCGAAAATGTTTGATCGCTGGGCGTGATCTGCCTTTATGATTATTTCGTTTAAATTTATCGGAAAATTTTACTAATATAAAAGCAAATTTGTCTATGGCAATAAAAATATTGTTTTTGATTTTGCGCTTTTGATTTTTTAAAACAGCGAATTTATCAAATTTTTCCACTTTTCTATAATATTTTTTGGCTCAAATTCGCTCAAATTCGCCTTTGCATTTTGGATAATTTGCTCTCTTTTTTGCTTATCGCTCATCAAAATTTCAAGATTTTTCGCGAGTGCTTTTTCATCTTTTATCGGCGAGAGTAGCCCTGTTTTGCCATCTTTAATAAGCTCCATCGCGCCAATTGTTGCGGTGCAAACTCGCGCACACTCATAAAACGCGCTCTCTATTAGCACATTTGGCAACCCTTCGCTATTTGAGCCAAGAACGAAAATTTTAGCATTTTCGTAATACTCACGCACGTTTTCTTTATGCCCTGCAAATTCGACGCTAACGTCCAAATTTAGGGCATATTCTATTAGCTCTTTACGGAGCGAACCATCTCCTACAAAGATGATTTTCCACTCTTTGCGTAACACTTGTGGGATTAAATTTAACGCGTCTAGTATGAGTTTGTGATTTTTTACGCTTTCTAATCTTGCTACGCATAAAATCGTGTTTTCTTTGCGAAAATTTGCTTGTAAATCGCCAAAAAATGGGTTATGCATTATCTCGCATCGGCGCGTAAATTTAGAATAGTATTCAAAATCTGAGCGACTTAGCACCGTTAAAATGTCGCAAAATTTATATGAAAAATCGCGTAAAAAGCGGTAAATTTTACTACTTAAAAAGCTCTGTTCGTTGTGCTCTGTGGCGATAATTTTCGATTTTAATCCTAAATTTGCGATTATACAAGCAACGTTTGTCCAATCAATTAAGCTTATGATTAATGCTGGATTTTCCTCGCGAAAATAGCGTCTTAGCGTGCGAAATTTATATAGTGGCGTCTGCTTTTTATAGACATTTACATGCTCAATTTGCACACGTTTATCAAATTTGTATCGCCCTTGATCCTCTTCAAAATAAGCGATTTTTACATCAAATTCATCGCAAATTCCATTTGCCAAAATTTGCAAAACACGCTCGGCACCACCATTTCTAAGTGCCGAAATTACAAAAATTATTTTCATAAAATCAGTCCAGTTTCGCGCGAAACATCAACTAAATTTGCGCGAAAAAGTTTGAAGTTTAATCGCGAAAATTTGATAGAAATTAAATTTAAAACATCAAATTTAGCACGAAGCAAATTTGCATAATTGTAAATTTTATCATGTAAATTTATTCGCGTGTTCGCTAAATTTTTATCTAAATTTCGCCAAATTTCATATCTCATTTAAAGACTCTTGCAAAAATTTTATCGACATTTTTTGTGTAATAAGCATAGTCAAAGCACGATTTTACCGCATCTTCGCCGATTGCGTTGATAAGCTCGGCATCGTTTAACAAATTTTGTAAAAACAGGCTCTCTTTGCGCTCATTTATCGCGCTTTTTCCTTGACCTAAATCTGCCCAAACTTTCATCGCATTTCGTTGGACGATTTTATACGCATCTTCGCGCGAAATACCATGCAATGGGAGTTCGAGTAAAATTCTTTGTGAAAATACAAGCCCGCCGGTAAGATTTAAATTTCGCATCATATTTTCTGGATATACGATGAAATTCGCGATGATATTTTTAAGTCTGTTTAGCATAAAATCCGCCGTCACAAAACCATCTGGCAAGATGAATCGCTCAACCGAACTATGAGAGATGTCGCGCTCGTGCCATAATGCTACATTTTCCATCGCTGGAACTGCGTAAGAGCGCAAAATTCGGCATAGTCCGGTTACATTTTCGCTTAAAACTGGGTTTCGTTTGTGCGGCATTGCAGAGCTTCCTTTTTGTCCTGGAGAGAAAAATTCCTCCACTTCATAGACCTCTGTGCGCTGATAGTGTCGCACGGCGATAGCGATTTTTTCGCAGCTAGAAGCGAGTAGGGCGATCGCGTTCATCACCTGTGCGTAGCGGTCGCGTTGGATTATTTGGTTGCTAGCTGGAGCCGGTTTTAATCCCAAATTTTCACATACAAGCTCTTCTAAATCAAGTGGTGCGTGAGCGAAATTTCCCATTGCGCCTGAGATTTTACCGACGCAAATCGTATTTTTAGCGTGGATTATTAGCTCTTTTGCGCGCGAAATTTCATCATACCAGATCGCCAAAACTAGCCCAAAAGTGATTGGTTCGCCGTGTATTCCGTGACTTCGCCCGACCATTAGTGTATTTTTTTGCTCAAATGCGCGTGTTTTTATCGCCTCTAAAAGTTCATCAATGTCGCTTAAAATCAGTTCCAAACTATCGCGAATTTGCAAAGCAACAGCCGTATCAATCGTATCGCTAGATGTCATTCCATAATGCACAAATCGGCTCTCTACGCCCAAACTTTCGCTAACGCTTGTTAAAAATGCGATTACGTCGTGTTTTGTCGTCTTTTCGATTTCGTCGATTCGCGCGATGTCAAATTTGGCATTTTCTACGATTTTTTGTGCATCTTCGCTAGGTATTAGACCGAGCTTTTCCCACGCTTTTACGGCGGCTAGCTCTACTTTTAGCCAGGCGTCATATTTTGCTTTGATATTCCACTTATCCGACATGATTTTTCTTGCGTATCTCTCTACCATTTTTTACCTTTTTTTTATGGAAATTTGATTAAATTAAGAGCTCGTATTCTAACTAAAAGTGATTAAAATATGCCTTACATCAAGCAAACTATCGGTCGTGCCAGTGGCGAAAAAGCCTATCAATTTCTCCTAAATTTGGGCTATCAAATGGGTGCGGCGCAAAAAATAATAGATAAAAAACGCCTTTATATGGGCGAAATTTGTATAGAGAGTAAAAATTTGCCGATTTTTGGCGAAATTTGCATTATTGATTATGAGCCACGTCCGCGCGGATTGGAGCCGATATTTGAGTGTGCTGAATTTGCTGTTTTTGATAAACCTAGTGGCGTGCTAAGCCACCCAAATGGGCGCGCGTGTGAGTATTCTCTTTATGATGAAATTTGGTCGCGTTATGGGCGAAAAGCGTGCGTGGCGCATAGACTAGATTGTGAAACTAGCGGGCTAATTGTCGTTAGCTTGAATAAAAAATCGACAAATGAGCTTAAAATTTTGTTTGAAAAACGCGCTGTTTGCAAGGCGTATTTAGCACTTGTGCGCGGAAAAACGGAGAAAAATTTCTGCGTTAATGCGCCACTTTGCGGGGGAGATGGCGCGATAAAAATTCGTCAAATCATAGATGAAAATGGCAAACCAGCACTCACAAATTTCGAGCGCGTAAAATACTATGAACCGGATGAAATTTATAAAATTTATAGTGCAAACAGGCAAAATTTGGCTGAAATTGATGCTTTTTGCGAGCAAAATTTGCGCGGTTTTAGTCTAGTTTGTGCCCGTCCGCTCACCGGTCGCCAACATCAAATCCGTGCTCATTTGCACTATTTTGGGCACACGATTTTAGGCGATACGCTTTATGGTGTGAACGACTCGTTTGCGGATAAATTTTTATCTAAAATTGCGGATAAAAATGAGCGATTTTGCGCGAGTGGGGCGTGGCGGCTGTGTCTGCACGCAAATGAAATTTCTTTTGAATTGGGTGGTAAATTTTATGAGTTTAAGAGCAAAATAGACGCGCAAAGTGAGTTTTTGCATGCTGTTTTTGATATAAATTGTGGCAAAATCGACTAGAAAATTCGGTAAATTTTTGGAGAAAATATGAAATTTATATCTAAATTTGTCAAGAGATTTAAATCTAAAATTTCTTGTGCAATAGAAAAACTGCGTCAAATCGCGGCAAAAAAGTCTCTCGTAAAACAAAAAATCATCGATAAATACAAAAATCGTAAGCAAAAATGGGCAAACAAGAGCGGATTTAGTAAATTTTTGACAATTTTTATCGTCGTGACACTCTTTTTGATTGAAATTATGTTTTTTGCTATTTCGATTGCGATTGAGACTGTTTTTGCTTTTTTGCCGCTGGTTTTTGAAATTTTATTTGTTGCAATCGCTGTAATATTTGAAATAATTGCGAATATTTTGTCGAGTTTTAGTATGTAAATTGCCTGTTTTTTCGTAAAAAAGCTCGAATTTAAACTAAATTTTAAAGAAAATAAGGGGCGAATTTGTTTTTGATTTTTATAAAGGGTTTTTTGTTTTCATTGTCGTTAATTAGTGTGATCGGGGCGCAAAATGCGTTTGTTTTAAAACAAGGCATCGCCAAAAATAATATATTTTTGATCTGTTTGATCTGTGTGATTGGGGATTTTTTGCTTATGGGGGCTGGGATTTTTGGCGTTGGAAAAATCCTTGGCGAAAATAAAATTTTAATGCTAGGCGTTGGGATTTTTGGTATTTTATTTGTCTTAATTTATGGGTTTTCTGCACTAATTTCGGCGTTTCGTGGCTCTACGGCGCAAAAATTTAACTCTGAAAATACGCGCTATTCGCTCAAAAAATCTGTGCTTTTGACGCTTGGCGTGACGTTTTTAAATCCGCACTGCTATTTGGATACGATTTTTATGATGGGTGCTGTTACGATGCCATTTTTATTGGACGAAAAGACGTTTTTTTGGCTTGGCTGCGTGAGTGCTTCTGGTGTGTGGTTTTTTACGCTCGGATTTTTCGCGCAAAAGTTTTCACGTGCTCTTTCTAGGCCGAAAATTTTGCGAATTATCGATTTTTTTATCGCTTTGATTATGGCGTTTGTCGCTTTTACAATCGTAAAATTTATGCTTTTGGAACTACATTAAACAAGTGCGAATTTGTTTTTTAAATTCTTAATAGAATTTACACTTTTAAATGTGATGTAGTTGTCAAAATGCAAATTTTTAGCGCAAATGTTGGGTCTTTAGAACATTTGCATTTTGATTTTCGCGATGTTTTAAGAGTTTAAAAATTTAAAAATATTTAAAAAATTTTAGAATCTTGCTTGGTTTTTTAAATTTAGACCTTTTATGTAGTTTAAATTTGCATAAAATAGCAAATTTGCGCCGATAATTAGATGTGTTTGTTGTGATATTTATTACTTTAGAGTGATTATTACGTATCTAAAATGCCAAAAAGTTGTAAAGATTTTTAAAGCGAAATTTAAAGAAATTTTGAAATATTTTTGCAAAAATTTAAAGAAAAATAGAAAAGATTGCTAAATTTAGCGGAATTTTAAGGCAAAGTTTATTTAAAAATTTTCAAATTTTAATGGCAAATGAGTGAAAAATTTAATAAAGAAGCTCTAATTAATGAGCCATTTGAGCCAAAATAAGGCGCACCAAACAAGTAAAAACGCTTCTGTTTTCTAATAACACTGCGCAAAAACTCTCCATTTTGCTAACTGCTACTTAGTTTAAACGAAACAGCAAGTTTATTTAAGATAGCTAAAACTTTGAGTTAATGCCCATTTTGGAACATTTCTAGCTAGAAAATCCACGATTTATAGCATATTAAAAGCTTATGATGGCTTGTGGATTATCGCGCAAAGCGTGTAAAACTACAAAAATAAGCTTGCAAACGACTATCAACAAAAGCCTAGATTTTTTCTATCTTTAATCCGCAAAAAAAGTAAATTGTATAAAGAAAGCGAATTTAGATAACACAAAATAAAGAAAATTTGCATAAATTTTTTTGCTAAAACCAATAGGAAAAAATTGAATTTGCTCTACTTAAGCCCAATTTTTTCCTATATTTGAAATTTGCATGCAAATTTCTGCTTTAAAATAGTTCGCGCGGGTTTTATATCGCCATTTTTGTAGCTTGGCGCGTGAAAATTTATCTTTGAGCGCTTAAATATGGGTGTTTTTTGGTTTGTTTTGTTGTGTAGAAATTTACTCTATTTGCGCCTTAAATAGATGATTTGCTTATTGTGATAAAAAACATAAAAGCGGTTTTGTGGATTATTGTTGTTGAAATTTTGTCGTATTGTGTTGTTAAATCGCGCTTTTATGTTACATCTAATATAATTTTGTCGTTTCGCTTTGTTTTATTTGCAAAAATAGGGCTTAAGCGCAGATTTTTAGATGTAGAAATTTAAATGATTTGACAATTTATAATTAAAATATCTTGCGAAATTTGCCCGGACGTGTCTATTTTTAAAAAATTTGCTACCAAATTTTGCTCGATTTTTTATTAAAATCAGCCGTTTTGCCTTGTTTTTGCGCTGAAATTTAAAAATGTTATACTTAAAATTTAGCGCAAATTTGACGTTAAAAATACTTAATTTTCTCTATTTTTTCTCTTTTCGCTAATAAGTAGCCACGCTATCGAACCTATGCCGACGAGCGCCACAATCCCTATGAAAATAACCTCAATTTTTTCTATGATCGGCATTTTTACTCCTCTCTTTTAGTTGTCCGCACGCCGCGGAAATATCTAGCCCTTTGCTTTGTCGGATTGTGCAAGTCACGCTTTTTGATTGCAAAAAGTCGCGAAAAGCCTCCATTTTTTCGCGCGTCGGGCGACCATATGGACTGCCTTCGTGCGGGTTAAAATAGATCAAATTTACCTTTGCTTTTATGCCATTTAGCAATTTTACTAGCATTTTTGCGTCATTTAAGCCATCATTTAAGCCATCTATCATCAAATATTCAAACATAACGCGCTTTCTCATATCGATCGGAAATTTGCGCACAGCGTCCATAATTGAAGCGATGTTGTAGGCGCGATTTATCGGCATTAGCTTTTCGCGAAGCTCATCTGTAACCGCGTGAAGCGAAATCGCAAGCAAAACACCCAAATTTAGTTCGCCAAGACGCTTGATTTGTGTGCTAAGTCCGCTTGTGGAGATCGTTTGACGACGTGGTGCGATCGCTAAGCCGTCGTTGTCTTTGAAAATTTCCACCGCTTTTGCGACGTTTTCGAGATTATTTAATGGCTCGCCCATGCCCATATAGACGATATTTACGCGCCTTTCGTATGGAATGTGGTTGTCTTGCTTAATCTTTAAAACCTGCGCGACGATCTCTCCCGCGCTCAAATTTCGCACAAAACCGCCCTTTGCTGTAAGGCAAAATGAACAGCCGATTTTACAGCCAACTTGTGAGCTAACGCAAATTGTATATCGTTCAAAGTGTGCTAAATTGCCGTTTTCATCAAATTCTTTATCTTTCATCGGAAGCAACACGCTCTCGATTGTGAGCCCATCTTTTAGGCGAAAAAGATACTTTTTGCTCTTGTCATTGCTTGTTTCTATGCGCGCGATTTCGAGTGGATCGATGTAAAAATTTTGTGATAAATTTTCGCGTAGATCTTTTGGCAAATTTGACATTTCATCAAAATTTTGTGCATTTTTTTTGTAGATCCACTCGTAAATTTGTTTAACGCGAAATTTGGGCGAAATTTCGTTTTCTAGCTCCAACTTTGTGTAATCTAATAAATTTTTCAAATTATTCCTTTGTTTTTTAGATAAATTTCTAGCTCTTTTTTTGCATTTTCGTGGTTTTTCATAAAATCCGCATGCGCGTTTTCATTGCAAAAATTTGTCGTGCAAAATATTCCGCGCGATCTGATTTTAAAAGCTTTTGCCACATTTGTAATGGCGAAAAATTCCATATTTTCCATAAAAAGTCCTAACGCGCTAAATTTGGCTGAAATTTGTTCGTTTTGTGTTATAAAATTTGATGAGTTTATAACGTTTTTGTCTGTTTCGTATGAAACGGGGTTTGTTAGTAGTGGCGAATACGATAGCCCTAAAATCGATGAAATTTCGATATTTGTTGCGGTTTTGCTCTCATAAATTTCGCCTAAATTTCCGCGTCCATAAAGTCCAGCCGTGCCGATAAAAATCACTTCATCGACGCAATTTTGCATCTTTAAATTTGATAGAATTTTTGTCAAATTTATTGCACTTTCTATGAGACCCACGCCGATTGAATTTGCAAATTTAAAACTCTCATTCCGTCCGGCACAAACTAACAGCGCACCATCGCTAACACAAAAATTTGCATTAAATTTACCGCTTAAATCGCCAAATTTCATACTCTAACACTAACGCCGTTTGTTAGCAAATATCGCTTTAAATCGTTGATTTTAATCTCGCCAAAATGAAATATCGATGCTGCCAAAGCCGCATCCGCACCGCTTAAAAAGACATCGCGAATGTGTTCCATATTGCCTGCGCCACCGCTTGCGATGACAGGAATATCTACGCTCTTGCTAACTTCGCGTGTTAGGGTTAGCTCGTAGCCGTTCTTCATGCCGTCTTGATCCATTGAAGTTAGTAAAATTTCCCCCGCGCCTCGCTCAAATACCTCTTTTGCCCATTTTAGCGCGTCTATTTTGGTATCTACGCGTCCACCATTGATAAAAACGTGGTAGTTTTCGTCAACTTTTTTCGCATCGATAGCCACGACAATGCACTGAGAACCAAATTTATTTGCGCCTAAATCAATCAAATTTGGATTTGCAATTGCAGCCGAGTTTATGCTGATTTTATCGCAACCTACGCTTAAAAGGCGGTTTATATCGTCTCCGTTTTTTATCCCACCTCCAACCGTGAGCGGTATAAAAAGCTTTTTTGCTACGCGCTCTACGACATCTAATATCGTTTTGCGATTTTCATTTGATGCTGTGATATCTAAAAAGCACAACTCATCAGCCCCTTCGTCGTTGTAGCGTTTGGCGATCTCTACTGGGTCGCCAGTGTCTATTAAATTTATGAAATTTACCCCTTTTACAACGCGTCCATTTTTTACGTCAAGGCAAGGAATTATGCGTTTTGCAAATTTTTCCACTGAAATTCTCCTGAAAATTTTGCGCGATTGTAGCGTTTTTAGACTTAAAAAATTAACTTAACCTTACATTTATTTATATTAGATAAAATCGCGCCTTTACAAAAAGGATAGTTGTGATAAAGGCAAAAAAGAAATTCGGACAAAACTTCTTAATTGATGAAAAAATCCTAACAAAAATCATCGAATCGACCCCCGATTTGCGCACAAAAAATGTTGCAAAAGTTGTAGAAATCGGCTGTGGCTTGGGTGATTTGACTGCAAAACTTCTTCAAAAATTTGACGAAATTTGCGGTTATGAAATAGATGAAGAGCTGTTTGAGATTTTGCAAAATAAATTTCAAACTGAAATTTTAAGTAAAAAATTAGAGTTAAATTTAGGTGATGTTTTAGAAAATTGGGGAGAAAATTTGCGTGATGAGCGATACTTTTTGGTCGCAAATTTGCCTTATTATGTCGCGACAAAGATTATTCTAAAAGCGATTGATGATGAAAAATGTGCTGGAATGATCGTGATGATTCAAAAAGAGGTTGCGATGAAATTTAGTGCAAATTGTGGCGAAAAAGAGTTTAGTGCGCTTGCGATTATGGCAAATTTGCGTGGGGGGTGCAAAATCTGTTTTGATGTCGCGCCAGATGCTTTTAGCCCCCTACCAAAGGTCGTTTCTAGTGTGATAAAAATAGAAAAATTGCACGAAATTTATGGCGAAAACGCCTTGTTTGCAACCAAAACGGATTATGAAAATTTCAAAAATTTCCTTAAATTAGCGTTTTCGTCGCCGCGTAAAAAACTAATTAAAACTCTCACGGCAAATTACTCGACAAAGGCGCTAAAATGCGCGTTTGAAACACTTAAAATTGACGAAAATTTACGCTCTCATCAAGTTGACATCGCCTTATTTATTAAAATTTTTAATTTTTTAAAGGCCAACAATGAGCGAAGAGATTAACGAAATAAATCAAAACGAAACAAGATTTAAAAAACACAATCGCTACAAAAATCGTAAGCGAAATTTACAAAAAGAGAGTGCAAATTTGGGCTCAAACAACGAAAATAGTCTAAATTTAGACGAAAAAAGTGTCGTTCAAAACGGCGAAAAGGATGCGAAATTTATGCAAAACAATAAGAAATTTCGCCAAAAAAATAAGCATAAATCGGAGCGCGACAGCGGTCAAAATAGCTTGCAAGAAGCACAAAATTTATCTGAAAATGGCGATGTAAATTCAAATGACAAAGCTGATGCAAAAACAAATTTAAAATCTCACCAAAATCAAAAGAAAAAAAATAAAAATCTCCCGTCAAATTTGACTGGAAATCAGCCGTGGCAAATCGCCGTCGCACAGATGATTGATGCAAACAAAACGATGCACGATGAGCGACTTCATCCGCTAAAATTTGCGCCAAAAACAGATGGCAAAATCCGTATCACTCCGCTTGGTGGGCTAGGCGAAATCGGTGCGAATATGACGATTTTTGAAACAGCGACAAGCGCAATTATCGTTGATGTTGGCATGAGTTTTCCAGATGAGAGTATGCTTGGCGTGGATATTATCGTGCCTGATTTTAGCTATATCGAAAAGATCAAAGACAAAATCGCGGGGATTTTAATCACTCACGCGCACGAAGATCACATCGGTGCGTTGCCATATTTTTTTAAGAAATTTCAATTTCCAATCTACGCCACACCATTGCCACTTGGCATGATAAGCAACAAATTTGAAGAGCATGGATTAAAAGCTGAGCGAAGCTATTTTCGCCCGATACAAAAGCGTCAAATTTACAAAATCGGCGAATTTGATGTTGAGTTTATCCATATTACTCACTCAATTATTGACGCTTGCGCGCTTGCGATCACGAGCGAGGCAGGGACAATAATCCACACGGGTGATTTCAAGATCGATCATACGCCGATAGATGGCTATCCAACGGATCTAAACCGCTTGGCGTATTATGGTGATAAGGGCGTTTTATTATTGATGAGCGATAGCACAAACTCTCACAAAGACGGCATTACAAAATCTGAAAATTCAGTCGGTGCGACGTTTGATTTAATCTTTTCAAAATCAAGTGGGCGCGTGATTATGAGCACTTTTAGTTCAAATATCCACCGCGTCTATCAAGCTATAGAAAAGGGGCTAAAATATGGGCGCAAAGTCTGTGTAATCGGGCGTTCTATTGAGCGAAATTTATATACGGCGATGGAGCTTGGGTATATTAAATTTGATAAAAGCATATTTATCGATGCAAATGAAGTTAGCAAATATCCAGACAAAGAGGTCTTGATCGTGACAACAGGTTCGCAGGGCGAAACCATGAGCGCGCTTTATCGCATGGCAACAGATGAGCACAAATATATCAAAATCAAACCAACAGATCAGATAATAATCAGTGCAAAGGCTATCCCAGGTAACGAGGGCAATGTCTCAAATATTTTAAATTTCTTGATGAAATCGGGTGCAAAGGTCGCATATCAAGATTTTAGTGAAATTCACGTTAGTGGGCACGCCTCACAAGAAGAGCAAAAGCTCATGCTTCGCATTGTAAAGCCGAAATTTTTCCTTCCAGTTCATGGCGAATACAATCACATCGTAAAGCACAAAGAGACGGCGATTGAGTGCGGTGTTGATGAGAAAAACATCTATTTGATGAGCGATGGCGATCAGATGGAGCTTGCGTTTAACTATCTAAAACGCGTCAAAACCGTTAAAACAGGCAAGGTTTTTATCGATAATCAAGTAAATAAACAAATCACCGACGACATTGTCAAGCATCGTCAAAATTTGGCTGATTCTGGTGTAGTTATTGTGATCGCACAGATCGATAAGGCGCAAAAAAAGCTCATCAAAGCTCGTGTGATTAGCTATGGTCTTGTAAATGAGGGCGCGATGAAAGAATTTAGCAAAGAGACAGAGACCACTATCGTGCAGTTTTTGGCAAATTCAAAAGATGAAATTTTCTCAAACGCACGAATTTTAGAGGGGCAGATTAGACAAACTTTGCGAAAACACATATTCCGCAAAACAAAAAAATATCCGACAATCGTGCCTGTCATCTACCTAATGTAGGTGGAAAATGAGTGAAATTTTAGATTACGCCAAAAGTGTTTTGCAAATAGAAGCCAACGAGCTTGCACGTCATGCACAAATTTTAGACGCAAAATTTGAAAATGCGCTAAATTTTATCTATGCGTGTTGCGGTAAAATCATCGTTACAGGCGTTGGCAAAAGCGGACATATCGGATCAAAAATCGCAGCTACACTTGCTAGCACTGGGACGCCGAGCTTTTTTTTGCATCCAACAGAGGCTATGCACGGCGATCTTGGCATGGTTGGGAAAAATGATCTTATTTTGGCGATTAGTTTTAGTGGCGAGAGTGATGAAATAGCCAAAATTTTGCCACATTTGAAGCGATTTGGCGTGAAAATTATCGCTATGACGAGCGATGAAAATAGCACTTTAGCGAAATTTAGCGATGAGATAATCAGCTTAAAAATTCAAAAAGAGGCGTGCCCATTAGGTGCCGCACCTACGACATCTACGACACTTACTCTAGCGCTTGGCGACGCGTTAGCATTATCGTTGATGAAAATGAGAAAATTTAATGAGGCGGATTTTGCAAATTTTCATCCAGGCGGAAGTCTTGGGCGAAGGCTATTTTTGAAAGTCACAGATATCGCTCACAAGAGTGATTTGCCAATTGTTAGCAAAGATGTTAGTTTAAAAATAGCGATAGATGCGATGACGCACGGGAAAATGGGTAGTGTTTTGCTAACGGATACCAACGGTGAGTTAGTTGCGATTTTGAGTGATGGGGATTTGCGCCGGGCGTTGATGAATCCAAATTTTGACGTGAATGATTTAGCGATAAAATATGCCACAAAAGATCCAATTACTATAAGTGATGAAAATATGCTTGCCTACACCGCCGCCAAAATAATACGTGAGCGTAAAATTCAGCTTTTAGTTTTGACAAATAACGGCAGACCAACCGGCGCGATACACATTCACGATCTATCAAATTTAGGGCTTTAAAAATGGAAAAAATAAGATTAAATAAATTTATTTCGCATAACACAAACTATTCTAGACGCGAAGCTGATGAGCTTATAAAAAATGGAAAAGTTAGTATAAATGGGCGCGTTGTTAGTGATTTTATCGAGCTTAACGGCACGGAAAAAGTGCGCATAAATGGGCGTTATATCGGGAAAAAGAAAGATTTTAGCGTGATTGTTTATAACAAACAAAAAGGCGAGTTAGTAACTAACAAAGATGACCGAGGTAGACGCACGATTTTTGATAATCTCCCGCGTGGATTTTCTAAATTTGTTAGCATTGGGCGACTTGATTTTGCTAGCGAGGGGCTACTTTTACTAACGGACGCCCCAGCGATTGCTAGTGCGCTAATGCAAAGCGATATTGAGAGAATGTATTATTTAAAAGTAAAAGGCGAAGTTGGCTCAAACGTCATCGAAGCTATGCAAAATGGGCTCATCGCGCAAGATGCAACCAAAGGTGCACATCCAAAAAGCGAGATAACTGCGATGGAATTTAAGCCGTTTTTGGCGTATAAAATTTTGGGAAGTTCGGGCGGATATACAAAGCTAAAAGTCATCATAAATGAGGGCAAAAATCGCGAATTGAGGCGATTTTTTGGCTATTTTGATTTAGAGGTTATGGATTTAAAACGCGTTAGTTTTGGGCGCGTTGATTTGGGTATGCTAAAGAGCGGAAAATGGCGTTATTTAAGCAATCAAGAATACGATGATTTGCGAGATTTTTTGAAAGAAAATAGGGTGTATTATTAAAATTTAATATAAATGCGATCAATTTATAATCCTTTTGTAAATTCCAAATTTGCCAATAAAATTTGGAATTTTGATTTAATATTTAGCTGAGATTTGCACTTTAAGTTTGGCTGTAAAATATTTTAAACGCGCAAATTTGTCATTGTGATAACTTAATCAAATTTAAATCCTAATATATTCTAGAAGTTCTAGCTTGTTTTTACGTTGATGAGATAATGCTTTTGTATTGATTTTGAAATTTTTGGCACAAACAATTTCATTATTTTTAAAATTTAAAAAATTTAGCCAAATTTAGAACATTTTATACATTTTTGGTGGCTATTCTGTGATGATTTTTATCTTTATTTTGAAATTTACTTTTATTTTTGTACAATTCCGGACTTTTATTTTTAGGAGAAAATAGTGAAAAAACTACTTATTTTGCCATTTTTGGCGGGAATTTTGGGCGCTGGTGATATTGAGGTTTCAAATTCTTTTGTAAAAATTACTCCGCCAAATATGAAACAAACAGCCATTTTTATGGATATCAAAAACAATTCAGATAAAGAAATTTCACTAATTGACGCAAACACTTCCCTAAGTAGCGTTACTGAATTACACACACACATAAAAGATGGCGAGATGATGAAGATGATAAAAGTTTCAGATATAAAAATCCCAGCTCACGGCGAGGCGAATTTAAAGTCGGGTGGACTTCACATTATGGTTTTTGATCTTAATTCTAGCGTAGATGAGAATACGACAGCAAATGTTTGGCTCAAATTTGATAATAACGAAACGATGCTGATCGAAAATATTCCGTCAAAAAAAGTGCAAAAAATGCATATGAAAAAATAGCGGTGTAAGATTTTGAAAAAGGCACTTTTTGCGCTATTTTTGCTTGCGTGTGTTTGTGGCGCGTTTTTTGCTGTGAAAAATCATCTTGATTATAAAAAGTATGATTTTTCTATGCAAAGTGTAGATGGAGAGAAAACTCTTGCTGATTTTCGTGGCGAAAAGTTGATTATCTACTTTGGATACACTTTTTGCCCTGATGTTTGCCCGACTACGCTCACACTTTTAAATGATATTTTAGAAAAAAATTCTCTTTTAAATGAGTATAAACTCATCTTTATCACGTTAGATCCCCAGCGTGATACGCCGAAAAATTCCGATGAATTTGCAAAATATTTTGTTAAAAATTCAGTTGCGCTTGTGCCAAGCCAAGACGAGCTTTTGCGCGTTACGAAAAATTACGGCGTAAGTTATGCAAAAATCGATTTAAAAGATAGTTTTATGAAATACTCTATCGGACATAGCGGAGTTTTGTACGTTTTTAATGAAAATGGCAGATTATTAGCCGAAATTTCAAACCCTTTGCGCGAAGAGATTGCGCAAACTTTACTCAAATTTAGATGAAATTTACAATGAAAAAGTATATTTTCGGGACGATTTTGGCGATTATATTTGGCATTGGCGGGGCGTTTTTGTTTGTAAAATTTGATAATTTTAAATGGGCACAAAATTCGTCTAATCAACACAAATTTGATGAAAATTTAAGCTGCAATCTAAATGGAAACGCGTGTTTTAGTGCGGATGTGAAATTTTCTACAACACCAAATTTAATCGAAGCTATGCGTCCATTTACGTTGCAAATTTCAAATTTAAAAGGCGAATTTGACGATTTAAATGCCAGAATTTACGGGCTAAATATGGACATGGGGACAATACTTGTTCGTCTAAATAAAATCGATGAAATTTACGAAGGCAAAGCCGTAATTAGCGTATGTGTCGTAAAAGAGATGATCTACCGCGTAGAGCTTTATGACGGCAAAAAACCGCTAGGAATTTACGTGGATTTAAAGATAAAATAGTGGCTAATATTAAGTCAAACTTAAAATATATTAAGATAAAATCGGCACTTGTTCTTTTGCTGTAAAAAAGACATATTGGTAGAAAGAGGGAAAAAAGACAAATGTCCGATGTAATTGCCTATAAAATAGGGGAAAATTTAGTCGATACGCAAAGTATTTCACAAAATGAGATCGAAAATTTAGACGCGATGCAAATTTGCTTTGATAATTCGCCACAATCTTTACGCATTATCCGCCACTCTTGTGCTCATTTGATGGCGTATGCGATAAAATTACTCTATCCTGGGGCCAAATTTTTTGTAGGACCGGCGATTGATGACGGATTTTATTATGATTTTCGTGCCTTTAAAAATGAGGGCGAAAAACTTGGCGAAGATGATTTAATCGCAATCGAAAAAAAGATGAAAGAACTAGCCGAAACAAAGCTAGATATTCAAAAAATCGACTACACAAAGACGCAAATTTTAGAAAAATATGCTGATGATGACCTAAAAATCGAAGTTTTAAAGCGCATTCCAGATGGCACGGTAAGCGAATACCAAATGGGCGAATTTGGCGATGTCTGTCGCGGGCCACACGTGCCAAATACTAAATTTCTACGCTTTTTTAAGCTAACTCGTATCGCTGGTGCGTATCTTGGTGGTGATGAAAAGCGCGAAATGCTAACGCGAATTTACGGCACCGCGTTTGCTGATAAAGAGAGTCTAAAAGCGCATTTAACAATGCTTGAAGAGGCAAAAAAACGCGACCATAGAAAGCTTGGCGCGGAGATGAAATTTTTCACGTTTGATGATGATATTGGTGTTGGGTTGCCGATTTGGCTACCTTCTGGCACAAAAATGCGCGTAAAGCTAGAAGAAAGACTCTATCGCCAACTACGTTCGCGTGGATATGAGCCTGTGCGCGGACCTGAAATTTTAAAATCAGACGCGTGGAAAATCAGCGGTCACTATGCAAACTACAAAGAAAATATGTATTTTACGATAATCGACGAGCAAGAATACGGCATAAAGCCTATGAACTGCGTCGGGCATATCAAAGTATATCAAAGCGAAATTCGCTCATATCGCGATTTACCACTTAAATTTTGCGAATACGGCGTCGTGCATCGTCATGAGAAAAGTGGCGTTTTACACGGGCTTTTTAGGGTGCGCGAATTTACTCAAGATGACGCGCATCTATTCTGTCGCCCAGATCAAATCAAAGAGAACGTGTATGAAATTTTAGACTTTGTCGGTTTGCTTATGGGCGCATTCGGGTTTAATTATGAGCTTGAAATTTCAACTAAACCCGCAAAGGCTGTCGGCGATGATGAAGTTTGGGAGATCGCTACAAAAGCACTCAAAGATGCGCTTGATCAAAAGGGGCTAAAATACGGCATTGACGAGGGTGGCGGTGCATTTTATGGACCTAAAATAGATATTAAAATCACCGACGCATTGGGGCGAAAGTGGCAGTGTGGCACCGTGCAGATTGACTTTAATCTACCTGCCCGTTTCGAGCTTAGCTATATTGATGAAAACAACGAGAAAAAACAGCCAGTGATGATACACCGCGCTATTTTGGGAAGCTTTGAGAGATTTGTTGGAATTTTATTAGAACATACAGCGGGCGAGTTGCCGTTTTGGATTGCGCCGACACAGGTTATTATTATCCCAATTGGCGAAGCGCACCGCGAATACGCGCATGAAATTTGTCGCAAACTTCGCGTGATCGGCGTTGATAGCGAAATTTCAGATAAAGATGAAACATTAAATAAGAGAATTCGCACAGCTGAAAAACAAAAAGTGCCGATGATTTTAGTTTTAGGAGATAATGAGGTGAGTGAAAAAAGTGTTGCTTTGCGCGATCGCAGGGCTAGACAGCAGCAAAATTTGAGCTTAGATGAGTTTGTAAATTTTGCACAATCAAAATTAAATGAGGTGAATTTTTGAGCAAAGACGTTACTTATATAAACGAAGAAATTCGTAATTTAGAGGTTAGATGTGTTGGGGAAGATGGGGAGGTTTTTGGTGTTATGTCGCGCGATGAGGCGTTAGAACTTGCCGATAGAGAGGGGCTTGATTTGGTGTTAATCGCGCCAAATGCAAACCCGCCAGTTTGCAAAATAATGAACTACTCCAAATTTCGTTATCAGCAAGAAAAAAAGCTAAAAGAGACCAAAAAAAAGCAAAAAATTATAGAGGTCAAAGAGATTAAACTTTCTGCAAAAATCGCACAAAATGATATCAATTATAAAGTCAAGCACGCAAAAGAATTTTTAAGCGAAGGCAAACATGTCCGTTTTCGCGTGTTTTTAAAAGGGCGAGAGATGAATACGCCCGAGATCGGAGTTGCTCTTTTGGAGAAAATTTGGGAAAGCGATTTTCGTCAAATTGCCGATCGTGATAAGGTGCCATTTTTGGAAGGGCGATATGTCAATATGCTTGTGACGCCGAAAAAATCTTAAAATTTTAAGATTTATTTCAAATTATATAAAGAAAAGTTGGGTATAATCCGCACTTTTATTGTGATTTTTTGATAAAGGAATTAGTATGCCAAAGATGAAAACAAATCGTGGCGCAGCTAAGCGTTTCAATGTCGGTAAAAATAAAATCAAAAGAGGCTCTGCTTTTAGAAGCCATATTTTGACTAAAAAATCGAGCAAACGTATGAGAGATTTGAGAGGTCCGCACTACGTGGATTCTACAAATGTAGCTGCTGTGAAAAAAATGCTAGGAATGTAGTTTTTGACAAAAAAAGTCATTTAAACTCCCCTAAATTTGTATAATTTAAGGGTAAGCTCCCATCTGGGACGCCATTTTGTAAGGGATAATTATGGCAAGAGTAAAAACAGGTGTTGTTCGTAGAAGAAGACACAAAAGTATATTAAAGTTGGCGAGAGGCTTTTTTAGTGCCAGACATAGACATTTTAGAAAAGCAAAAGAGCAATTAGAAAGAAGCTTATGCTACGCATTCCGCGATAGAAAAGCAAAAAAGAGAAATTTCAGAAGACTTTGGATTATTAGAATTAATGCCGCTTGCAGATTGAATGATTTGAGCTATTCTAAATTTATGAATGGCTTAAAAAAGGCAAATATTGAGCTAGATCGCAAAATTTTGGCTGATATGGCTATGAATGATGCAAAAGCTTTTGAAACTTTGGCAAATCAAGTAAAAGACGCATTGAAATAACATATTTTCTCCGTTTGGTAAATTGACACTTAACGGAGAATAACTTCTTAAAATTTACTTCACTAAATGCAAATCAGATTAGAAAACGTAAAAATTGAACCGAGCTGGAAAGAGATTTTAAAGGACGAGTTTTTAAGTCCATATTTTCTAACTATAAAAGAAAATTTACTCAGCGCAATGCGCAGCGGCGTGGTTTATCCGCCCTCAAATTTGATATTTAACGCTTTTGAGCTTACTCCATTTGACTCTGTTAAGGTTGTGATTTTGGGGCAAGATCCATACCACGGGGCAAATCAGGCGATGGGACTTAGTTTTTCTGTCCCGCGTGGAGTGAAAATCCCACCATCGTTGTTGAATATTTATAAAGAAATTTACGACGATTTGGGCATCAAACAGCCAAATTGCGGGGATTTGACATATTGGGCAAAGCAGGGCGTTTTGCTATTAAACACCACGCTTAGCGTGAGTGCAGGAGTAGCAAATTCGCACTCAAATTTTGGTTGGCATATTTTCACGGATGCAGTTATTCGCGCAATTAATGCCAAAAAAAGCGGTGTTATATTTTTGCTTTGGGGAAAACCAGCCAAGGCAAAATCCGCTCTCATCGACACTGCAAAACATTTTGTGTTAAGCGCGGCGCATCCAAGCCCGCTTGCGCGTGGCACATTTTTTGGGTGCAGACACTTTTCTAAGACAAATGAAATTTTGATGCACATTGGCAAAACGCCGATAGATTGGGATCTAAATCACTACTTTTATAATGTCTGATGCGAGATTTATTATACCTCCCCTCAAAACAAGATATCTTACAAGAACCTTCAAAACTTCTTAAAAAATATTAAACCTTAGGGAATTAATCCCTATTAAATCCTTTTTTGACACTATTTTATTAACGCAGTATAGAAATTATCTCTTTAAGACAGCTGTTAAGATTTGCGTTAAAAGGCTCAAATCCTAGGTCAGCAATCTGATTACAAGTAAGAACAAGAGCGAAAAATAAAAGGATAAAAAATTAAAATGTCAAGAATTTTATCGGCGAGGATATCTCAAAGGATACTTTAAAACAAAAGCACTTTTAAAAATTTGCAATGCAAAAATAAAAGCTTTTTTACAAATTTCAATTAAAAAACTAAAGTTAAATAAGAATTCAAGATTAAATTTGATTAGAAATTTGATTGCGCTATGTAAACATCGCACCGTAAATTTGGCTAGAAATTCAAAACCCAGCGCGATTTTAATTAAGCTAAATCCAAATTTAATTAAAAAATTAGTTCTATCTAATTCAATTTTAAATCAAATTTTAAGCTCATAAACTCTTGCAAAGCAGGCTAAATATGCCATCAAAATGCAAACACACCGGTTCAGGTGCGTAAATTATTTGAAGCTAGTCTATCCGCATTAGCTTTGATTTTAACGTTTTTTAATTACCAAATTTCTCTTAGGTTAAAATCGATTGAAACGAGGATTGAGAAGCTTTTACCCATTCATTAAGAATTGGCGAGATGGAAAGAAGTAGGGACGAACAAGAAATTTACATTAGAACAGGTAAATCAAAGACTTATAATTTTGTGCATCTAAAACGCCTAGTCGCCCATATTTATTTTTAAAGGCGATGAGTGGCTACGAAGCAAACAAGAGTTAGC
>CAUUFG010000001.1:0-63684 GCA_963544335.1 uncultured Campylobacter sp. | reverse complement strand
TTAATTTTGAATTCTTACTCAATTTCGGTTTTTTTAATTGAAATTTATAAAAAAGATTTTATTTTTGTGTTGTAAATTTTTCAAAAAGCTTTTGTTTTGTGCTTTGTTTGCGTCGTTGTTTTAAATTAGCGTTGTCGGCTTTATGTTGCTAGATAAATTTGCTTTGGTTTGAGTTTTGCATTGTTTGACTTTGTGTTGATATTTTTACTTGCTTAATTTGTATTTTCAAAAGCAAATATCCAATTTTCGTCTTTTAGAGTTTTTGACATTTAAAAGACTGCCCGTTTTTTATTCTTTTATTTTTTACTTGTGCTTAGGCTGTAAACATATGATTTAAATAAATTTGAGCTTTTTATCGCAAATATTGCTGATTATCTTTTGTTTTTAATGATTTTTGAAAATCTTTTTTACTACCAAATTTATCTATTTTGTGCTTTTTAAATTTTTACCTGTCGCATAAATTTATCAATTATAAAAATTTAGCGAGGTTTAACTCCTCGCTAATGGATATTTTTTAAGTAGTTTAATTTTTTTTATGCGTAAAATAATAGACTTCGCGCACGATATTTGCGGCTGTATTTGTTATCATGACATCGCTATTTCCGCCAAACATACCGCCGTTAATTTGATCATAGACCATAAAAGTCATGACTTTTTGCCCGTTTTTATCCTGCAATACAACTTCTGCGACACTATCTCCGCGCCCAAGCCCAGGAAGCAACCATCTGCCAAAACGATTACCCTCATCGTATCTGATGAAATTACAAATAATCAACAAATCATCGCCAATAGGGATTTGATTTAATGTTAATTGCTTTGTAATTTCTTCTTGTAGGCGTTGGCTAAATATCCCTTCGCCACATTGAGCTTTTGCTGTTTTAAAGCTCGTATTTGGCTGAAAAATCTGAGCATTTGTAGTTCTTGCTGCGCAACCACTAAAGATAAAAATAACTAAAGTCAAACACAAAAACAAGCCAATTTTTCTCATTTTTAGCCCCTAACTAAATTTAGAATTTAAAATTCAAACTAGTATATGCGCCGAATTTGTTTTGTTCCAAGCCATATTCATAGCCAAAAGTTTTATCAGCTTTTAAGCCGCCTTCAAACTCCAAATTATCGTTCATCGATACAATTGCGCCTAATTTGCCACCTAATAGCCATCCGGTATCATATTCTTTACTGCCGTCTTTTGCATTTAATCTAGATGCCCCTGTATATACGCCAACCACCAATTTTGCGCTATCATTTATCGCAGGCGTCCAGTCCGCTCCGATTAAAAACTCATCATTGGTCCATTTAACCTCTTCATCTTTTTTATCTATGTTGAATGTTTTCTTTGCTTCAAAAACATGATTATATTGAACATACCCACGAATGTCGTCCCAAGCGTATCCGCCTTTTATGCCAATATTTGGTGCTTTGCCTTTTATTTTTGCGCCACTATCACCGCTTATTTGTGAATTAAATACATAGCCGCCTTCTACGCCGATAAATGCACCTTCAGATAGTGCAAAACTTGAAATAGCGCACGCTAAAACTCCGATTTTGATGAAATTTCTCATCGCTTCTCCTTAAAATTAAAATAAAAGTCGGCTATTATACCCCCCCCCTTAAGATTTTCTGAAAAGTAGATAGTTGGGATTTTTTGTGAGATTTGTAGTTTTGTGTGTGAAATTTGACGAAAATAACTAAATTTCGCCAAAATTCTGCATAATTTCCACCATTTTTTCATCGATTTTTGTGATTTTTTTATCTTTTAAAAATGCCACGCTAATTTCTGCTTTAAAAATCAACGTTTCATCTTTAAAAATTGATTGTTCTAAAATCACACTTGCCTTTTTTAGGCTTTTTAGGCTGGTTTTTACATCAATAGTATCGCCTAAAAATGCTGGTTTTATAAAATTTGCGGTAATTTTTGAGACTACAAAGTGAGAATTTGTCTCAAAAATAACTCCGTTTGCAAAAAATATTTCGCTTCTAGCGCGTTCGCAAAATTTTAAAAAATTTGCGTGATAAACTATGCCTTGCGCGTCTGTATCGTCATAATAAATTCTAAATTTCATCGCTTTTCGCCATTTTTATTGTTTGAAATTTGACAAAAAATAGCACGACTTGCAAAACTAAAAGTATTTTTATACATAGCTCGCTTGCGCTGTGAATTTGTCTAAATTCATCTGTTTGTATCGCGCTAACACCGATAGATTGGGCATTTAAAATATAATCAGTAAAGTATAAAATAAACGCAAGAGCAAGAAGTAAATTAATCGTCGCTATCATAATCGTAGAAAATTTGATGTTAAATTTCTGCGCTTTATTATTGGCGAAATTTATCATCTCAAAAAGAAAGCTCAAAATACTAACAATCAGCAAAAATTTATTCATCTTGATGAAAATTCCGCTCATAATTTGACCGCTTTGAAACTCCGATAAAACGCCCACGCCCAGGCTATTTTCTGGATGAAATATGGCAGGTGCGACAGCGATACCAGCAAACAGCTCAAAACCGATTAAAACTGATAGTAAAAACAGATAAATTCCTAAAAATTTACTCATTTTTTATCCTTAATGTTGATTTTTAAAAGCGTTTATTATAATGTAAAATTACGCCATTTTGCAACAAATTTAGATAAAAAATAAAACTAATTTTAAGTAATCATTGGCTAAAATCCCGTTTCCAAATTATTTTTTAAGGGAATTTTCAATGAAAAGAACATATCAACCTCACACAACACCACGCAAACGCACACACGGCTTTCGTGTAAGAATGAAGACAAAAAATGGTCGCAGAATAATCAATGCAAGACGTGCAAAAGGCAGAAAAAAATTGTCTGTATGACAAAATTTATAAAACTAAGCGGTTCTAAAGAATTTCAAAAGATATATTGCGTAGCTAAAAAGTGGCATTGCGATGGTGCTGTTGTCTATTTTTTAGCAGATGAAACAAGTAAATTTGCGGTCGTCGCAAGTAAAAAAATCGGAAATGCAGTGGCTAGAAATCGCGCAAAAAGGCGCATTAGAGCCGCTTTCTTAGGTCTTAGTAATGCAGTAAAATCTGGTATTTATGTGATTGTCGCAAAAAATGGCGTCAATGATCTAAATTTTGCTAAATTTGAAAATAATTTAAAATGGTCTTTTAAGAAGATTGATGCTTTGAAATGAGTAAATTTCTTATAAAAGTTATTAGATTTTATCAGCTTTTTATTTCGCCTTTATTGCCAAAAAGTTGCCGCTATTATCCTACGTGTTCTGAATATTGCGCACTTTGTTTGCGATATGATGGATTTTGTCGCGCGATTTTTAGTGGAACAAAGCGTATTTTGCGTTGTAATCAGTTTTTTTGTGGCGGTGTTGATCATCCGATTGTTAAAATTAAATTTGAAAATACAGGAATTCTTTCAAAAACCAATTTAAATTTTGTATCCAAATTCACGCCAACGGTGTGGTTTATTCCGCATAAAAATGGCGGTTATTTTGTTGTAAAAACTATAAAAGGAAAATAAGTGGAAAAATTTTCAGCACAGCAAAGAATGTTTATAGCTATTGTTTTGGCATTTGTGTTTTTTATCGCTTACGATAAGTTTTATTTATCTAAATTTCGCAACCTAGATGTAAATTCTAGTGTGCAAAATGGGCAAATGAGTAATGCTAAAAATCCGAGTGCTCCTGTATCAACCCCAAATCAAATTACAAACGTTGCAAATGCACCAATTAATCAAATTGATGAAAGCAGGGTGCTAGTAAAAATAAAAGGTCTAAATTTCACAGCTTTGATTGATGATTTTGGGCAAATTATCTCATATAAACTTGCAAATTATCAAGATCAAAATGGCGAAAATGTTGATTTGATAGATCCAAAAAGCGATTTAAAACCATTGCAAATTCGCTTTGCTGATTCAAATTTAAATTCACTTGCTTTTAATACAAAATACAGCGCATCGGCGCAAAATGTTGAAATTAATGGTGATAGTGCTGAGGTTACACTCACACAAAATTTAGGTGATTTAAGTGTAGAAAAACGCATAATTTTTTATCAAAATGGCAAGTATGAGATGAGTGTAAATTTAAGCAAAAGTGTTGAATATTTTCTAACACCAGGAGCTAGGCCTGATGTGGCTGTAGATGCATACACCGTCCATGGCGCGTTATTACAAAAAAATAAAGAGAATAAAACTACGCTAGAAGTTATTGATGATGGTGATTTGGGTGAAAAAGATTTTGAGCAAATTTCGATTGCGTCGGCATTTGATCGATATTATGCAAATTTTCTTTATGATTTTGATAAACAAATGTATGTGATTTTAAGCGAAGACAAAGAGAAAAATATCCAAATTTTTGTAAAAGCAAGTGGCAATTCTAAAATAACTGGCTATATGGGCGCAAAAAATTACGATAATCTTAAATCTATCGATGAGAGGTTAATAGATGTTATTGAATATGGTTGGTTTAGTTTTATTGCAAAGCCGATGTTTTGGGCGCTGTATCATCTAAATGGTTGGGTTGGCAACTGGGGCTGGGCGATAGTAATAATAACGCTGTTGATTCGTATATTACTTGCGCCGCTTACATATAAAGGTATGGTTTCAATGAATAAGTTAAAAGATATTGCGCCAAAAATGAAAGAGCTTCAAGAAAAATATAAAGATAACCCAGAAAAATTACGTATAAATATGATGGAACTTTATAAAAAAAGTGGTGCAAATCCGATGGGCGGATGTCTGCCGATACTTATTCAAATCCCGATATTTTTCTCTATTTATCGCGTTTTGTTAAATTCTATTGAGTTAAATAAGGCTGAATGGGCGATGTGGATTCACGATTTAGCACAAAAAGATCCATATTATATTTTGCCGATAGCTATGAGCGTGTTGATGTTTATTCAACAGCGTATTACGCCGACAAATTTTACCGATCCAATGCAGGAAAAAATCATGAAATTTTTGCCTGTGATATTTTTCTTTATATTTATGAGTTTTCCGGCTGGACTTACGCTTTATTGGTCTGTTAATAACTTTGCTTCTGTTGTGCAACAATATTTTGTTAATAAAATTTTTGCAAGACAAAAAGCTGAAGAAATTGCTGAAAAACATGCTGAAAAGGGCAAAAAAACAGAGAATAAAAAGAGTGCAAAATGAGAGTAGAAGCGCCGACTTTACAAGATGCAATCTCACAAGCTGCACAAAATTTAAATTGTTCTGTTGTTGATGTAGAGATTGAAATTATCCAAAAACCATCATCTGGTTTTTTGGGTTTTTTTAAAAAAAATGCGATAATCAAAGCGGAAAAGTCATCGCAAAAGCGCGAAAATTTCGGTAATTCGCAAGATTTTGCCACAATGAGACAAGATGAAGTTGCTGATAAAATTTGCGAATTTGATGATATAAATAAAGTTCAAACAAAAAAATCTCACAATCAACCAAATTTTAATAGGCATAAACAGAGCAATAGCGAAGAATTTATACCACACTCATCGCAAATTTCGCAACAAAATCAAAATCATAGCCATGAAAGCGAACGCTATTCGCATAGAAAAATACCAAATTTTAATGAGATTTTGCCGCAAATTCAAAGTGGAGTTGAGCTGCTTTTTAAGAGTAGTTGTTTTGAAATTGATAAATTTGAAGTGACAAAATACGATAATAAAACTATTTTTATCAAGATTGATGGTGCCGATGCTGCGCTTGTTATTGGGCGAGATGGTTGTCGTTATAAGGCGTTTTCTTATCTGCTTTTTAACTGGATTAATCTAAAATTTGGTCTGCTTGTGCGCTTTGAAGTTGGTCAGTTTTTAAAAAATCAAGAGAGCATGATGAGTGCTTATTTAAAAGATGTTATTGAGCGTGTTGAGGCCGATGGAAAGGGCTTTACAAAGCCGCTTGATGGTGTTTTGATTAAAATTGCTTTGGAACAACTTCGCGCTAGATTTCCAAAAAAATATGTCGGTGTAAAAAGTGGTAAAAACGGAAAATTTGTCGTTATTAATGATTTTAAATAAGATAATTTTAGATGTTTTGGCGCGATTAGATTTAGCTAAAATTTGCGCTAAATTTTGGCATGAATTGATGAAAATTTTTTCAAATTTTGTATTGGTTTTATCGCTTTTTGGGTTAAATAAAAAACAAAAAATAGTAAATTTAGTGCGAATTTTTATCTTAAAATCCGTGCTAAGAGGAACAAAATGAGTGCATTAGATACGATCGTCGCTCCAGCTACTGCTCATGGCGTAGGCTCTGTTGCAATTGTGCGACTAAGTGGCACAAATGCACTCAAAATTGCGCAAAAATTGCTTATTTCGCAAATACAAAATTTAAATCAAACTAGGCAAAATCAAACATTTTCAGATGGACGAATTTCATCAAATTCTACGAATAGTTGCGATATTAAAAAAATAGATACGAATATAGATGAAAATTATTCACAAAATAGCTCAAATTTAATTAGTAATCTAGACTTACAAAACGATACAAATTCATACCGAAATAGCTCAGATCGCTCGCAAATTTTGCGCCCAAGATACGCTCATTTTAAGCAAATTTTTATTGATGGTAAATTTATCGATGAAGCGATTGTGATTTATTTTAAAGCCCCGCATAGTTTTACGGGAGAGGATATTGTGGAGTTTCAGCTCCACGGCGGTTTTATTATCGCAAATCTTGTTATGGACGCGCTTGTTAGCCATGGTGCGCGCTTAGCGATGTCTGGAGAGTTTAGTAAAAGGGCGTTTTTAAACGACAAAATGGACCTTGCCAAAGCAAATGCGATTTCGAATTTGATTCTTTCGCGTTGCGCTGATAGTGCTCAAATTTTGGCTCGCACAATTAGCGGTGAGCTAGGTGCTTTTTTGGATTCTCTTCGCACTGAGCTTGTTCGCACGCTAGCATTTTGTGAGACTTCGATTGATTATGCAGAAGAGGATTTGCCAAGCGATATTTTAGAACAAATATCAAAAATGATAAAGGAAAATAGTGAAAAACTTGCAAAAATTGTCGAAATTTCTCGTTCTCGTCGCGGGCTGATTGATGGCTTTAAAATCGCTATTGTTGGTAAGCCAAATGTCGGAAAAAGCTCAATTTTAAATGCGCTTTTAAATGAAAATCGCGCGATTATTAGCGATGTTGCCGGGACTACGCGCGATACAATAGAGGAAAATTTGCGCCTAGGGACGCATCTAGTGCGCATAATCGACACGGCTGGAATCCGCGAAAGTAAAGATAAAATCGAAAAAATCGGCATTGAAAATTCATTTCGTGCAGTCGAAAAGGCAGACATTGTTTTGGCTATTTTTGATGCTTCTAAGCCAAACGATAGCGACGATGAAAAGATTATGCAAATTTGCAAAAATTGTGATAAAAAGCTTTTTTTTGTGCTTAATAAGTGCGATTTGGGTATCAAAAACGACCTTAAATTTGGCAAAATTGAGTGCAAAAATACAGCGCGCGCTAATCCAAATTTATTAGCAAATCACCACAAAAAAGACGACGCAAATTTAAATCTTGAAGAAAATGTGCAAAATTTATGCGCTAAACCGATAGAAATTAGCGCAAAAAGTTCTGTTTCGCCGATTATAGATGCGCTAGAAAACTATTTAAATTCGCAAAATTATGATGGTTTTATGCTAAGTGCAGAGCATGAAATCCGCTCATGTGAAATCGCGCAAAATGCGTTAGAAAGGGCTGTAAATTTACTTAGCGAGAGCGAATTAGAACTATTTGCTTATGAACTAAATGAAGCGATTGAGGGTATTTCAAAAATCACACGAAAATTTGATCGTGATGAAATTTTAGATGAGATGTTTAGCCATTTTTGTCTTGGAAAGTAGCTTTTAAACATGGCGAAATTCATTATAAAATGAATGGGTTGGTTTTGGATTTTAAAAATGGTGAAATTTATATAAATTTTTCAAATAAGTTTTTCAAAATACAACAAAAATAGAGCTTATCTTTAATTATTTTTGTAATTTTTTTTGGTTTTGGCACTAATTTATAACCTAAAAATTAAACATCATTTTTTCTAAAACATCTAAATTGTGTAAAAATATAACAAGCCCATTATTACGCCGGTTTTGCAAATATTAATTCAAATATGCTCACTTTGCCAACATTTTATTCAAATCAAATTTGATCCAAATTTTTTAATAAACACGTTCAAAAAGTGTTTTTAAAGTTTTTGCGCGAGCTGTTTAAAGCTTGAATTACTCTTAAATTTAACTTTATCAGGCAGTAATTTTTAGCCTTCAAACTTACCAAATTTAGCCAATTTTTGCCCGTTTTTTAGCTACTTATTATTTGTAAATAATAAGCTAGATTGAGTGGCAAAATCGCAGCTGTTTTTATGGAAATTTAATAACATTAAAATGTATAAATGATAAGAGCGAAAGTATGCGGGTGCAAAATGGACTTGCAAGTAAAACAAAACACAATCAAACGCAACACCTTCGATTGTGATTTTTGCAAACGAAGTGTGCTTGATAAAGCTACCCAGGTGGCTAGAAATTTGTGGGTGAATAAAAGTATTTTGCGTGATAGATTGTCGAAAATAGGGCGTGCGGGTTTTTGCTAGAGTAGTGATTTTAAATTTGCTTTGTACGGGTTTTGTTTTTAAATTTTACTGCGACAAAGCTAGATAAATCGCGCAAATGCGACTTTTGTGCCACGTTGATTTTATGGAGTGCGACTTTATATTTTGGCGCAACTTATAGCTCAATAATTAGCCTTTGTTATTTAAATTTGCTGATGAATTTGCAACATGAGTCAAATATGTGCTGTTAAATTTCAAATAGTTGAGCTTAATTTTGCGCTTTAATCGCTAAGTATTTTAAACGCGAGGGCGGTTTATTTTCGCTTGCAACATCGCTCTTGTATTAAAGAATTTACTTGTGCCCAAAAAAGCAAATTTGGTTTTAATAAAATCATCAAAACCAAATTTGTATTTAGAATGTGACGCCTAAGGCATCGCATCTAAATTTAGTATCTATAACTCAAGCTCAAAACCGCCGTGCGACCTTTTGCGAAGTTGTTTAAGAAGGTTCTTTCGCCATTTACCATGCTGTATGTTCTTTGAGACGCTGCGTCGTTATTTGAATCAAGCGGATCGATATATTTTTTATCAAACACATTTTGCACTTCGGCTTTTATTGTTAGATTTTTTATCGGCTCATAGCTTACATACATATCGTAAATCAACGGCTGTTTTTCGATAGTCTCTGTGTATCTGATTAGCTTTGGTTTTTTTGCATTTTCTGGTGTTATGTATCGATTATCTTCATCTTTATATACTGCTTTTTTGCTTGGACCATAATATTTTATTTTATTTCCCAATGTTAATTTTTCTCCAAAAAATCTAAACCCAGTGTCTAAAAATCCGTAATCTTTTGGCAACTCACTAACTCTAGTTATTCCGTGACCTGTTAAAAATAGCTCTCTAAGTGGCGGTGGTGGCACGACGCCTCCGCTTACATCAGAATATGAAGTTGGTTGCGTTGTGAATTGTCTTGAGTAAGCTAAATTTGTATAGAAAAATCCAGCATCATATGTAAATTCAAGCTCAATACCGCGTTTTTTTACTACTTTGTCGTAATTATTAAACTCTAAATGCGGATAATCTAGCGGATCGGCATTATCTGGTGTATATCTAGGTACAGCAACGGTGTGAATGTAATTTTTGATTTTTGTGTTGTAATAGAGTGTTTTAAATCCAAAAACATCGCCATTTTTCAATAAATCGCTTTTAAAGCCGTTAAATCCTATTTGCCAAGTTTTGGCTTTTTCATTTTTTAAACCATTTTGGATGCCGTGTATTGTTTGTTGTGAGAAATATAGCTCTTGAATATTAGGCACTCTTTCGCTTTTTGAGTAGCTAATAAACGGCATAAAAAGATCGTGAATTTCAGCTGAAAATGCACCAGAATAGTTTATGGCTGTTCTTTTGCCTGCATCATCTACCCAAATTTCACCATCAGTGCAACTTCCCTCTTTGACACATTTCGAGTATTTGCCTTGGTAGTTATATTTGAGTGAGTTTATACTAAAATCTAATCTATAAATATCTTTTTGCACAGAGTTATTTGCATAAATGCTAAAAAAGTCTTGTTTTCCGTCGGGCTGAAATGTGTTTGCTCTAAAGCCATTTTTAGCACCACCTAATTGTATTCGTCTAAAATTTCCAAACATATCCTCTGGTGGATCTTGAAGTAAACCTTTAAGTAGTTCTTCTCTTGTTTTTCTAAATTCAGGGTCCTTTAATGTTAATCTCTCTGCGTAATTATCAAACCAGACAAGCTCATATGGGTGTCTATTTTTTGAATAAGAAACTTTTTGTTTATTTAGCCCGATTGTTGTCTCGATTTGCGCATCTTTTATCTCGTTTCTAAATGTGTCGCTTATATCGAAACTAGCGGACTTATTTTCGGTTTTAATGTCTGCGATTAACTCTCTGCCTGAAATTTCAGCACCGGCTTTATAGAGCTGTTTTGTGTCGTTAAAAGCAGCGATAAAATTTAGATCCATGTTTGCATTGTTTGTGTATGTGTAGTTTAACTGATAGCTTTTGCTATCGATCTTTCTGCTCCAAATTTTATTCTCTAAATTTCTAAATGATAAATTTAGCATATTGTTATCGTTTAAAAATTCAACCTTTACCATATTGCTTTTGATCTTTTGTTTTAGCTTTTGTGGATCAAATGGTTTTGTATCTAGCTCAGAAGTCACTTGTTTCCATTTTGTTCCATCTTTACCAAGATCTTCATCTTTTATAAAATCTTCTTCTGTTCCACTACCTTTTTCCGGCAATGTATAACCACTCCAATCTTGATCAAATCCTGCTTGTTGGCATTTTTGGTCGTCATTTACGATTTTCCCATTTACTGTGTGGAAGAATGGGCAAGGAAGGTTTTTATCATTTATCCCAACTCCTGGTTTATACCATTTGACTCTCCTTTTTTCATTTTTAGGCCATGGTTTATAGTGAAAAAATTTCTTTTCTTCATACCACTCTTTGTACGCTTTATCTAGCTCATCTTTATTTATATCTTCTATCTTTACGCCACCGCCGGCTTTGTAATCTTGCGATACATCTCTCATTCCATATCCGACAACTACGCCAAGCTGTCCGCCACTCTCAAATTTCTCTTTTCCTGCGAGTGTGCCCATCCAGTTACTTTTATATGCGTTATTTCCGGCTTGAAATTTAGTTATAAATCCGAAATTGCTATCATCTTTAATGATATCATCGATGCCAAGCGTCCTAAAATTTACTGATCCCATTAGCGAGTTTATCCCGTTTCTTCCGCTAAAACTACCCCGTTCCACATCTACTCCTGCTATAAAGCTAGGATCGATCGTCGCTCCAAATTGCGATGTACCACCGCTTTTACCATCATCGACACCAGATGAATAAAACGTCTGTGTGACCCCATCAATCATGGTATTTACGCGTCCAAGCCCAGCTCCACCTCTGATATTTGGTGCGATTGTGCCTGTGGATTTGTCTTGATTTGTAAATGCTCCAGGAATTGTCCTGATGATATTGTCTAAATTTTGTGTTGAATTAGAAATATCCTCTCTTGCACTTACGGCTTTTGCCTGTTTGAAAACCTGCTTGTCGGCTTTTAACGCGACTCCTTGAACGTCGATTGAATCTAATTGCACCGCATCCTCTGCACAGATGAGAGTAGCGCAAAGTATAGAAAAACTAAATTTGGTAAAATTCACTTTACAATTTCTCCTTTAAATAAAAAAAATGGAATAAAAAAGTCCGAATTATATTCATAAATTATTTAAAATAAATTAAAATATGATACTGAATATTATATTTTCATATACAAAATATAGACAATTTTTTTATTATGCATGAAATTTTTACCTAGAATTGGCTGTTTAAACAGGATAATTAAAATTCAAACTTGGCAAATTTTAATAATTAATATATTTGTATCAAAATATATTAATGTAAGAAATATGATATATGATTTCAGAACTGATTGAAACTTTGATGGAATTTATTAAATTTTTGAGATATAAATTTCGCCAAATTTGGCGAAATTATAGAAAGATAGATTATTTGTAGTTTTTGATAGCTTTTTCTAAAATCTCTTTTGCGCAATTTTCGCATTGAAAATCTTTTACTTTGACCCATTTATTTGGCTCTAGCGTCTTATATGTTTCAAAGAAATTTTTGATCTTATTTAGTGTTGCATCTGGAAGATCTTTGTAAGTTTTAATTGCGTCAAATCGCGGATCAATCTTGCTAACTGGCACAGCTAGTAGCTTTTCATCCATGCCACTTTCATCTTCCATTACTAAAACGCCGATTAGACGGCATGGGATTACGCTACCTGCTTGAAGCGGATACTCATTTAGCACTAAAATATCCACTGGATCGCCATCATCTGCTAATGTATTTGGCACGAAACCGTAATTTGCAGGGTAGAACATCGCGCCATATAGGACGCGATCTACGTACACTGCGCCACTTTCTTTATCGATCTCGTATTTTATGTTTGAGCCATAAGGGATCTCTATTACAGCGTTGATTTTATCTGGGTTTTGACCGACTTTTATTTTTGAAATATCCATTTTTTATCCTTTTATTAAATTTTGAATTAAATTTTTCATATCGGCGACGATTATTTCGATTGTGCGTTCGCCGTCGATTTTTTGTAATAAATTTCTCTCGCCATAAAATTTGTGAATTTGCTCTAATGGCTCGCTAAATACGCGCATTCTGTTGTTAAAAACCTCTACATTATCATCAGCCCCACGCGCTCTACCTAAAACGCGTTCGCGCGCCGTGTTTTCGCTGACTTCTACCTCTATTACAGCGCGAAGAGTAATCTCATTTTGCGCTTTTAAAACGCTGTCTAGCTCATCCATTTGCTCTACACTTCGTGGATAGCCATCGATTAAAATTTGGCTCTTTTTGCACCCATTAATCGCGCTGATTATTGTTTTTACGACGATTTTTAATGGAACCAAATTTCCTTTTGAAATAAATCCATCTATTTGTTTGCCTAGTTCGCTCCCACTAGCAACCTCTGCGCGAAGTAGATCTCCTGTGGAAAAGTGGGCAAATTTGGCATCTTGCTCGGCGATTAAACTAGCGTCTGTTGTCTTGCCAGAACCTGGCGCACCGATAATTAAAAATAAATTTTTCATCTCTCCTCCTTTTTATGAACTCTAATTCCAAGCTCTCTTAATTGCTCTAAATTTACTTCACTAGGGGCTTTTGTCATCGGGCAAGTCGCGCGCTGAGTTTTTGGGAATGCGATCACATCGCGAATGCTATCGCTTTTGCTAACAATCATCATCAATCTATCAAAACCTATCGCAAATCCCCCGTGTGCTGGTGCTCCAAAGCTTAAAGCGTCAAGTAAAAATCCAAATTTTTCACGCTGTTCTTCTGGTGAAATTTTAAGCAATTTAAAGACTTTTTGTTGAATTTCATCTTTGTGGATACGGATACTTCCACCACCAAGCTCGACGCCATTTAACACCACATCATGCGCGATTGAGACGATATCATCTAAGTCTGGCTCGTTGATATTTTTTGGCATTGTGAATGGATGGTGCATCGCTGAATAACTTCCGTCTTCGTTTTCTTCAAACATTGGAAAATCAACTACCCATAAAAATTCCAAGCGGTTTTCATCTATCAAATTTAGTTCGTTTGCTAAGAAAATTCTAAATCGCCCCATATAATCTAGCACGATTTTTTTCTTGCCAACGCCGAAAAATATAACATCGCCGATCTCTAAATTTCCGCGTTTTTTAAGCTCTCTGAGCGCATTTTCGTCAAAAAATTTAACAAGCGGTCCTTTGCAAGAAATTCCATCGAAATTTACGCAGTTTTCTTGACCTACTGTTTGTGTTGGGTCTTTAACTTGAAAAAACGCCAACCCTTTTGCTCCAAATTTGCGAACAAAATCCTCAAATTTCACCATTTGACGTTTGCTAAAAATTTTGTCTCCACCTTTTACGACTATCGCTTTTGCGCGGTTGCGTTTTGGGTCTTTTGCGGGGGCTGAGAATATTTCATTATTTGAAGTTGCAAAAATATCAAGCACGTCGATTAACGGCATATCAAATCGCAAATCAGGCTTATCTGAGCCATAATTTTCAGTCGCATCGCGATAATCCATCACGCGAAATGGCGTTTTTATCTCAAATCCGCACGCGCTAAATATATCTTTTAACAAATTTTCGCATACGTCCATTACATCACGTTGCTCGCAAAAGCTCATTTCAACGTCTATTTGCGTGAATTCTGGCTGGCGATCGGCGCGCAAATCCTCATCTCTAAAACACTTTGCGATCTGAAAATATTTGTCAAAACCAGCGCACATTAAAAGCTGTTTGAAAAGCTGTGGGCTTTGTGGAAGCGCGTAAAATTCGCCATTATGCACGCGGCTTGGCACTAAATAATCTCTTGCGCCTTCTGGCGTGGCGCGTGTTAAAATCGGCGTTTCTACCTCAGTAAAGCCCATTTTATCAAGCGAATTTCGCGCAGCTAGTGCCGCTTTTGAGCGCAAAGCAAATTTGGCGAAATTTTCGCTCGTTCTTAAATCCAAATAGCGATATTTTAGGCGAATTTCTTCTCCGACGCCCTTGTCTCCGATAACAAAAGGCAACGGCGCAGACGGGTTTTCGATGATTAATTCATCAACAACGACTTCAATTTCGCCCGTTTTTAGCTTTGGATTTACTAAGCCTTCGCCACGCGCTCTAATTTTTCCTTTTGCCTTTAAAACAAATTCGCTTCGCACTTCGTTGGCGATTTTGTATGCTTTTTCGCTCTCTTTTGGATCACAAACAAGTTGTAAAAGTCCGCTTTTATCGCGTAAATCTATGAAAATTACGCCTCCGTGATCGCGATATGAATTGACCCAGCCACAAATTTGTACCTGTGCGCCGATGTCGTTTTTGCCTAAATCAGTGCAATAATGAGTTCTCAAATTTTAATCCTTTCTAAAATTTACAAAATAAAAAAGCCCGATTATATTCAAATTTTGCTTTTACAAAGCTAATTTTAAATAAAATCGCGCCCATGGAAAATATACATAAAAATCTAAAATTTGTCGGTTTGGTGGCAAAAAGCACAGAAGGCATCGAAAAAATAGTGAATTATTTTGCGCGTAAAAATATCGGTGTTTTGTTTATTAAAGGGCATTTTGAGACTGGTTTTAAAACGCACGAAATTAGCGAAATTTTGCTTAAAACAAACGTTATTATTAGCTGTGGCGGCGATGGCACGCTTATCTCTATTTCGCGCCGTCTTGCGCTTAAAAACGCATATATTATAGGTATTCACGCTGGAAATTTGGGCTTTTTAACAGATGTAAAATTAGATGAGTGTGAGAAATTTTTTGATGAATTTTTAAATGGAAATTATGAGATAAATCGCCCGTTGATGCTAGAAATTTCGTTTGATAATGGCGAAAAATGTGAAAATTTCGTCGCCTTTAATGATGTTGTTTTATCGCGTGAAACAGCTGCGCCGATGGCGAAAATCGATGGCTATTTAAATGACAAATTTTTTAATACATACTTAGGCGATGGGATTATAGTAAGCTCATCTATTGGCTCTACTGCCTATAATATGAGCGCAAATGGTCCTATTATATATCCTATGAGTAGTGTTTTTTGTGTTACGCCGATTTGTCCGCATTCGCTGACGCAACGCCCTTTGATACTGCCGAAAAAATACGTCGTGAGCTTTAAAAACAACAGCTCAAGGCGAATTGTATGCACGATTGATGGGCAAGATGTGAGAAATTTAGAAGCAGGCGAGAGTATACATATTAAAATAAGCTATATCAGAACAAATTTGATTCGCCGAAAAGATGCGGATTATTTCGATATTTTGCGAATGAAGCTTAATTGGGGATTTGACGGAGGCAATGCGTGATCGAGCGAGTATATATTAAAAATCATCAACTTTTTGGCGATTTGGAGTTGAAATTTAGCGCTGGGCTTAGCGTATTTACAGGTGTTTCAGGAGCTGGGAAATCTGTGTTGATGAGTGCAATTTTAGCACCATTTGGGATAAAAGAGAGCGAGGCAAAAATCGTTGAGGCTGATGTTGATTTTGCTTTTGATATGCAAGAATTTGGCATAGAAAACGAAGAGATTAATACATTTAAATTTAGTAAAGATAAATCCACGCGCTATTTTTTAAATAACCAATCAATCGCGAAAAAAAATCTCGCTTTAATTTGCGCGCGTCATATTCGCTATCTTGGCGCAAAGGGCGATGATGAGTTTAGTAATGAGAAAATTTTGCGTATTTTAGATGTGCTTGCGATGAGAGATGAGCCAAAATTTGGCGAATTTTTGCAAAATTACAGCTTGAAATTTGGCGAATTTTTGCAAATTAAGCGAGAATTAGCCAATTTAAAAGAGCAATCAAAAAAGACAGATGAGCTAAAAGAATTTGCTAAATTTGAGATAGACAAAATAGAAAAAATTGCGCCAAAACATGGCGAATTTGAAGAGCTTTTAGAGGTAAAAAAACGCCTTAGTAAACGCGATAAAATAGCTTCTGCATGGGCTAATGCGGAGCGAATTTTTGCGCTTGAAAAAAGTGTAAATGACGCGCTAAATATCAGCGAAATTGATAGTGGATTTTTTAATGATTGCATGAATGAGTTGCGCCAAATTTTAGAGAATTTGCGCCTTGATGAGCTAGATAATATCGATATTGAAGAGGTGCTAAATCGTATTGAAAATTTAAATTACATAGTGCGCAGATATGGTAGCGAAGAGGGTGCTTTAGATGCGCTAAATAAGCGTAAAAAAGAGTTAGAAGGGTTAGAACAAATCGACGATAAAATTGATGAATTAGGTGCGAAATTCGAGCAAATTTCTAGCGAAATTTCGCAAATTTGCGCTCAAATTTCAACAAGTAGAAACGCCGTAAAACAAAAATTTGAAGCTACTCTTAATAAATATTTAAAAAATCTCTATATGGGCGAAATTTCTTTAAATTTAAAAACAAAAACTCCAGATATTTTAGGTGGTGATGAGTGCGAAATAAAAGGCAATGAAACGACGTTAAAAAATCTAAGTAGTGGCGAGCTAAATCGCTTAAAACTCGCCTTTATAGCGAGTGATTGTGAGATTTGCAATATCGGCGAAGGCGTTATAATTTTAGATGAAATTGATGCAAATTTAAGCGGAAAAGAGGCAATGAGTATCGCTGATGTTTTGGTGAAAATTTCAAATTTTTACCAAATTTTTGCCATATCTCATCAACCACAACTTAGCTCAAAAGCGCACAGCCATTTTTTAGTTGTGAAAAATGGTAACACTTCAAGCGTTACAAAAATCGAAAAAAATGCGAAAATCACCGAACTTGCGCGTATGATTAGTGGTGAGACGATTACAAAAGAGGCTATTGAATTTGCTAAAAAATTACTAAATTAGCTTATTAAATTTTGTCTGATTTACCAAAAAATTGTAAAGTTAGGCAATTTTTGATGAGTAAGAGGTAAGATGATTATAGATTCGCATTGTCACTTAGACGATGAGGCGTTTGATTTAGATTTAGATGAAGTTTTGTCGCGCTGTAATAAAAACGGGATTGAAAAGATTATAATCCCAGGTGCCGATCCGCTCACACTTCAAAAAGCTATTCAAATTTCGCAAAATTTTAAAAACGTCTATTTTGCTGTTGGCGTACATCCCGATGAGCGCACCAAATTTGATGAAAATGAGCTTATTAAATTTATACAAAATCCAAAATGTGTCGCCTTTGGCGAGTGCGGGCTTGATTATTTTAATATGAAAGAGCGTGTTGCGCAAGATATGATAGAGAGTGAAAAAGAGGCGCAAAAGCAAATTTTTACGGCTCAAATAAATTTGGCAAAGCGATTTAATAAGCCACTAATCATCCACTCGCGCGACGCAAATGCTCATATGTATGAGATTTTACTTGATGCATTTAGCGCGAGCAAATCAGAGCAAAATACGCAAAATTTCCGCGCTGTTTTGCACTGTTTTAATGCATCAAAACTTCTTTTAGAGCTTAAAAAATATGAAATTTACTTTGGGATTGGTGGCGTTTTGACTTTTAAAAATGCTAAAAATTTGGTTGAAATTTTGCCACAAATCCCGCTTGAACGTATTTTAATTGAAACTGATGCGCCATATCTTGCCCCTATGCCACATCGTGGAAAGCGCAATGAACCTAGTTTTACGACGCTAATTACAGCCAAAATCGGCGAAATTTTAAATTTACCCCAAGGAGAAATAGAGGAAATTACGACAAACAACGCTAAGAAATTCTTTGATTTTAAGGAGTAAAAATGAAATTTCTAACAAATTTGATGACAATAATTTTTTATGTTTGCTGTTTGAACGCAAATACTTTTGAAAATTTAGATAAGAGTGCCATTTTGATGGAATTTAATATTACAAATAATTCGGCCAACATAAAGACGCTAGATAACATCATCGCTGAAATCGACGAAAAAGATCGACGTTTATTTAGAAAAATTATAGCCGAACGTCCGCAAAATGCCTATATGATTTTGCAGGAGCTAGAGCGAAAAGATGCGCCCGAGTTTTTGTTATATTTAGCAATGATAGAGTCTCACCTTACAAATTCAGCTACTTCACGCGCGAGTGCTGGTGGAATGTGGCAGTTTATGCCAACAACGGCACAAAATTTCGGATTAAAAGTTACAAAAGAGATTGATGAAAGACGCGATCCATTTCAATCAACAGATGCTGCGTTTAAATATCTCCAAAATATGAATAATGACTTTGGAAAATGGTATCTTTCTGTGATGTCTTATAATGTTGGTGGCGGAGCGATAAAAAATATTACGAAAAAATATGGCGATGAGTTTTGCGATATTTTAAACAATCGTAAAGTGCCATCCGAGACGAAAAATTTCATAAAGCAGATTATAAAACTATCGGTTTTAGCAAAGACGGAAAATATAAAAGAAAAACTCTACGAAGAAGCACCAAATTATCATTTAGAAAAGGTGATTGTAAAAGGTGGCACTACACTTAGCGAAGTAGGTGAAGCAATCGGCGTGGATTTAGAAAATATGAAAAAATACAACGCTCACATTGTGGCTGATTGTGTCCCGAAAAATTTAGAAAATTACCACTTTTATATTCCAGCTGATAAGTTGGATATGTTTGTTATAAACTACATTCAAGATGATTCAAAAACACTTCTTAGTGCTAATCTTGTCTCGCAAAATGAGCCTCAAATTACCAAATTTGAGGGCAAATTTAGGAGTAAATCTGATATAATACGCGCCGTTTATCACTCATAAATTGGAGCAAATTTGAAATTTATAGACTTTAAAAGCCTAATTTTCGCGCTTTCGTGTTTGATCTTTTACGGATGTGCTAGCACTAATAAACCAAACTACAACAGCAACAACTATACTACAAATAGCACGCCAGCTACGATGCGCCCGTATGTAGTTTTGGGCAAACGTTACTATCCGCAAATCGTCAAAGTTGGCGACACGCAAAGCGGTATCGCTAGCTGGTATGGGCCAAATTTTCACGGCAAAAAGACATCAAATGGCGAACGTTACGATATGAATGCTATGACCGCTGCACATAAAACCTATCCGATGAATACGATTGTGCGCGTAACAAATCGCAATAGTGGCGAAAGCGCGGTCGTGCGGATAAATGATCGTGGGCCTTTTGTTGATGGGCGCATTATTGATTTAAGCAAAGCTGCGGCTAAGCGCGTGGGTGTATTTGCCAATGGCACTGCGCCTGTGAAGCTTGAAGTTTTAAAATTTAGTATGCTTGATAATACATTTAACCGAATTAGACCACAAAGTACGCCGGTTTTCGCGCAAAATTCAACTGAATTTAAACAAACAAAATATGAAATTCCAAGCAGTGAAAATTTAGATTTTGATGTTAATACTAATCCAATCCCAGCACGAAATTTTGATGAAAATAAAAATTTAGCAAAGTTAAAAGAGATTTCAGATAATCAGTCAAATTTTGATGAAAGTGATGAAATTTTTATAAATACTCCACAAACAGCGCAAATTAAAAATAACCAGCAACCATCAAGCATTATCGGTGGAAAATTTATGGTGCAAGTTGGTGCATTTTCGCGAATAAATGGTGCCGAGATAACTCGCGCAAAATATGATAATCTAGGCACTCACAAGGCGATTATAAAAAATTTAGATGGCATGAACCGTGTGTTTTTGACGGGATTTTTAAGCGAAGATGAGGCTAGAGATTTCATAGCTAGTTCAAATTTAAAAGGCGCATTTATAATTAGAGAGTGAAAAAATGGTAGAAAAACAACGTAAAACAAAAGAGACACAAATCGCTTTAAAGCTCGAAATTTACGGGCATGGCGATAGCAATATTGATACAAAAATAGGCTTTTTTAATCACATGTTAGAGGCGTTTTCAAAACATTCGCTAATAGATTTAAATTTGCAGATGAGTGGCGATACTCATGTGGATTTTCATCATAGCGTAGAAGATGCCGGAATTGTTCTTGGAATGGCGTTTCGCGATGAAATTTATCCGCTAAGTGGCGTAGAGCGTTTTGGCAATGCGGTAGTCGTGATGGATGAGGCAGCTGTAGCGTGTGATGTTGATTTAAGCAACCGCCCGTTTTTGTATTATGATAGTATAAATAACGGCAAAATCGGGGAATTTGACGCTGAATTAACGGAGGAATTTTTTCGTGCATTTGCGTTTAATGCGTCTATAACTTTGCATATTCAAAAGCTTCGCGGAAGTAATTCCCACCATATTGCAGAAGCCACATTTAAGGCCGTTGCAGTTGCTTTGCGTCGCGCACTTGCGCCTAATGCGCGCGTCGGCGTGCCAAGCACAAAGGGTGTTTTATGATAGAGATTATTTTTTTAGATGTTGATGGGTGTCTTAGCGATGGTGGTTTATACTACTTTAATTGCGGCGAAGAGGGTAAAAAATTTAATGTAAAAGATGGTTTTGGTATTGAGCAGTGGCTAAAAATTGGAAAACAAGTCGCAATAATCACAGGTAAAAGCTCACAAATCGTTGCAAATCGTGCAAAAGATTTAAAGATAAATTACGTCTATCAAGGCATTAAAGATAAATTTGCAAAAGCTAGTGAGATTTTGGCGGATTTAAATTTGAGTTTTGAAAACGCAGCCGCGATAGGCGATGATTATAACGATCAAAAGCTTTTAAATGCCGTTAAAATGAGCTTTAAACCAGCAAACGCTATGCCAAATTTAATCGCAAACTACACTTTAAATTTGTGTGGTGGTGATGGTGCTGTGCGCGAAATGATAGAAAAAATCGTCGATTTAGATGGCTTGCATCAAATGTGGCTTGAAAAATGGTTATAAGAATTTTCTATTTTTTTATCGCGCTTTTTAGTGTTGCAATGGTATTTTTAAGTGTGCAAACACCATATGTAGCAGAGCTTTTTAATGGTGATGATAGTAAAATAGCGACGATTGAAATGCACGGGATTGATGATTTTGAGATCACAAATGAGAAAATCACAGGTAAATTTAGCGCAAAAAGTGGCGAGAGATTTAGCAATAAAGATGTTTTTAAAGACTTTCGCGCGGATAAAATTTTCGATGATTTAAATCATACAATCACGTCAAAAAACGCCGAAATCACAAAAAATTTAGCCGTTGCTTATGGCAATGCACACTATAAAAATTCAGACAACATCGAGTATTTTTCAGACAAAATTAGCTACGACACACAAAAACACGTCGTATTTAGCGATACAAATTTTACAATGACACAAGCCGCCGATAGAATCGAAGGTATAAAAATAAGATATGAAATTGAAAAAAAACAGACATTCGCAAAGGGAGTTAAGGGATGGTTTTGGGAGAAAAAATAGTTAAATTTAGTGCATTTTTCGCGCTTTTTATTGGTGTGATAAATGCAGAACAGGTGCAAGTTACCGCGGATAATTTTTTTGCTGATGAAAATAAGCAAATTAGCACATTAAACGGAAATGTTGTGATAAAAAAAGGCGCATATGATACGCTAAATTCCGATAAAGTGGATATATTTTTTGACGCAAATAGACAGCCTATAAAATATGTTGCCACCGGTAATGCGCGTTTTCGTGCGATGATGAAAGATAGCAAATATAGCGGAAAAGGCGCGCTTTTGACCTATGAGCCAGCTAACGAGACCTACACACTAAGCGGGAGCGCGTATTTGCACGATGAGACCAATAAGCGCGAAGTCTTTGGTGAAAAAATCATCGTAAATCAGCTAAATTCAACCTATGAAGTTAAGAGCGCAAATTCTAAAAACGCGCCAGCAAAGCTGATTTTTGAGGTTGAAGAGAAAAATAATGGCAAAAAATGATAATAATTCAAGCGAGAATATTGACGTAAGCGTCTTTACTCCAGCGCGCGAAAAAATGGAAGCAAATTTAGATGAAAATTCGGCTAAATTTGATGAAAATCATAAAATTTGCATTCAAAATTTAACCAAATTTATAAAAGTAATTCCAGCTAGTGCTAATTTTATTAAATCGGCTCAATCTGTGCGCGATAGTGATGATTATGGTTTGAGTGAGGTGGCATTTTTAGGGCGTTCGAATGTTGGCAAAAGCAGCTTAATAAACGCGCTGGTCGGGCAAAATGGCTTGGCAAAATCTAGTCAAACGCCGGGGAAAACTCAGCTTATCAACTTTTTTTCGTGCGAGTTTTTATTGCGTGAAATTGGTGATAAAAATATTAAGATTTTAGAGCAAATTTCTAGCAAAAAAGCTGAAACAAATTTGGAGCAAAATACCGAAAATGGCGCACCAAAATTAGATGAAATTTCAACTGAGTTTTTGCCGCAAAAGCTCGAATTTATTTTGGTTGATCTTCCTGGATTTGGCTACGCAAAGGTCTCAAAATCACTCAAAAACGCATGGCAACGCAATTTAGATGAGTTTTTGCGCGTTAGAACGAACATAAAATTATTCATTCATCTTATTGATTCGCGCCAGTTTGATACGCAAATTGACTCACAAGTTAGCGAATATTTGCAAAGTTTTTTGCGTCCAGATCAAAAGATTTTAAATTTCTACACAAAGTGCGACAAATTAGGACAAAAAGAGCGCGCGCAGGTGTTAAAACACGATAAATCGGCGTTTTTTGTATCATCTAGCAAGAAAATCGGCATAGATCGCGCTAGGGCTGAAATTTATCGCGGAATTTTAGGCTTGTAGGCGTAAAATTTGTGGGTAAAATGGTGATTTGATGAGTATTGTTATTAGAAAAGCCAGACTTAGCGACATCGCTCAAATGCAAAATTTGGTGCGCGAAGAGGTTGAAAATGGCATTATTTTGCCACGAAGCGACGATGAAATCGCGACGAATATTCGCTCATATTGCGTGCTAGAAAGCAGGTGTAGTGAGGGTGAAAATTTGACCGATGAACCAAATTTGCGCGATGAAATTTGCATTTATCAAATTCAAGATGAAAAAAACAGCTTGAATATCAATAAAAAACTAGATGAAATTTCAAATGATGAAACCGCAAAAATAAGAGTCGGATTTTTAAAAGAAGATGAGAAATTAACATCAATTTTAGATGAAATTTCACAATCTCAAAATAAACTTTTAAAAAGACAAAACGAACTAAATTTAGCGAAAAATATTTGGGAAAATAGGGCACAAACCGCGTCAAATTTTGACAAAAAAGATGATAAAAACTGCGAGAAATTTTCTCAAAATAGCGATCAAAATTTATCTAAAAATTCAAGCACAAATCAAATTTTCCCAGATTCACAACCAGCATCGCAAATTGTCGGCTATGCAGCACTTCACATTCACTCAAAAGATCTAGCCGAGGTGCGCTCACTCATTGTATCTTCGCATCTTAGAGGGCGCAAAATGGGTAGAAAAATCGTTGAAGCATTGATCGTTGAGGCGCGATTTTACGGGCTTAAAAGCATATTCACGCTCACATATCGTAAGGCGTTTTTTCAGAGGCTTGGCTTTGTTGAAATTCCAAAATCACAACTCCCGCAACAAAAAATTTGGGCGGATTGTATTAAATGCAAACACTTTCCAGTATGCAACGAAATCGCTTTAATTTTAGATTTATAAAAGATACATTTAGCATTTTAATGCTATTTTGCTATGAGATTGCCACGATGGTTTCGGGTGTTTTGCCGCCACTTTTTGGGCTGTTTTTTGCGTATGTTACGATTTTAGAGTATGAAAAACACGAAAAACATATCGCTTTTGGCGCGTCTTGGTATGTTGCGGTTGCGTTTTTGCTTTGTGCTGAGCAGTTTCATGGATATGCGCTATTTTCGGTGGCACTTAGCTTTTTTATATTTTATTTTTTTATTTTTGACTATCTTTTGGAAAATATAAAATTTAGAAATTTGTTGCTTGTGGTTATTGTTTGCGTCGCTTATTTGTTGATTATCGCGTTTAATAATCTGTTTTGTTATATTTTGCAACAAGATAGCATGAGCATCGGGTATGAATATTTGATTTTTATGAGTGTGGAGAGCGCATTGGCGTTGCTTTTATTTAGGGGACGGATTTTATGAGATTGCGTTTGGTCTTTGCGTCTATTTTGCTAGTTTGGACGATACTTTTGGCAAAAATTTATCAATACGCCGTAAAATCAAATAGCTATTTTGAAAATATCGCGCTAGAAAATTCAGTCAAAACAACGCAAATTATCCCAGTGAGAGGGCAAATTTTAGATCGTCTATCAAACCCGCTCGCCATAAATCGTCTCGGTTTTTCTCTATCCATCGCCCCACATTTAAAAGATAATGAGCTAAACGCCACAATTGCAGAAATTTCACGCTATTTTGATGTAAATTCAAGCGCAATTTATAAAGAGTATAAAAAATCAAGTTCTTTTTATAATCATAAATTTATAAATGTTGTAAATTTTTTAGATTACAATGCCACCTCGCGTGCCTTTTCGCATCTAAATTTGAACGATAAAATTCAAATCAACCCCGATTTAAAGCGTTTTTATCCATATAATTCAATTGCTTCGCACGTCATCGGATATGTTGGGCGCGTCACGCAAAAAGATATAGAAAATGATCCAAGCTTATCCGCTATCAAAAACATCGGCAAAAGTGGGATTGAGCGATACTATAACGAAATTTTGCAGGGCGATTTTGGTGAGATAAAATCAAAAGTAACGGTGCTAAATAAGGTAATTGAAACTTTAGATTATAAAGAGCCAAAAACGCACCAAATAATGCTTAGTATTGATATTAGATTGCAAGAACTGCTAAAAGAGCTTTTTAAAGACAAAGCCGGAAGCGCGGTAATAATGGACGTGCAAACCGGCGAAATTTTAGCGGCGGGTAGCTATCCTGAGTATGATTTAAATTTGTTTGTAACAGGTATCGACGATGAGACATGGCGCGAAATAATCGAGGATTTAAATCACCCATTTACAAATAAAATCGCAAGCGGTCTTTATCCGCCAGGCTCTGTGCTAAAAATGGGTGTTGGGATGAGCTTTTTAAACAGCGGTCTCATAAAACCTGAAAAAACCTACACTTGTCGCGGTTATATCGAGCTTGGAGGGCGAAAATTTAGATGTTGGAAAGCGGTCGGTCATGGCGCGGTTAATCTAACTAGTGCACTTAGGGAGAGTTGCGATGTATATTTTTACGAAGGCTCATTAGAGGTCGGGATTGACGCTATTTCGCACGATCTTATACGCTATGGATTTGGTCAAAAAACAGGTATTGATCTGCCTAATGAATATATCGGCACGATCCCAAATAAGGCGTGGAAGATGGCTAAATATAAAAAGCCTTGGTTTTTGGGTGAAACTGTAAATGCCTCAATCGGGCAGGGCGATGTTTTGGTTACTCCGATTCAAGTCGCAAAATATACCGCACAAATCGCCTCTGGAAAAGGCCTAACACCGCACTTTATCAAAGGAATAGATGGTGTTTCGCTTGATAAAGTAGATGAAAACTCAAGCGAGATTTTACGAAATTTACGCGATAAATTTGCCCCTTATGAACTATTTACACCCCTGGAAAAAAACTCTTTGAGCTTTGTGCGCGCTGGAATGTACGAGGTCGCAAATCATCCGCAAGGCACGACATATAAGCTTTTAAACGATATGCCGATTAAAATCGCCGCAAAAACCGGCACCGCGCAGGTTGTTTTTATCCCGCAAAATGAGATTGTGCGTATGAAAGAGCGTGACATGGAGTATTATCGCCGTTCGCAAGCGTGGATGACTAGCTTTGGACCATATGATGAGCCTCGTTATGCTGTGAGTGTTTTAGTTGAGCATGGTGGCAGCGGTGGAAGTGCAGCCGGTCCGCTCATAAAGAAAATTTATGCAAAATTAGCCGAGCTAGGCTATTTGCAAATAAGCGCACCAATGCCAAATTTAAATAAAAAAGATAAAAAAAGCAAAAATTTACAATGATGCTATTTTATTGAGGGTGAAAAAACAGTGCTTTGTGAGTGTTGATTTTTAAAATTGCGCGCCTTAAATACTTTTAAAAGTAAAGCCAAAGAAGAAATTGATATTAAATTTGGCTAGAAATTTGATTTGCGTTACATAGTAATCGTGGTGTAAATTTGGCTAGAAATTTAAAACCCAGAGCGTTTTATTTAAATTTAATTTTGTAAGTTTTAAAGAGTTTTGAGAGCCAAAAATTATTGCGCGGTAAAACTAAATTAAAACTAATTTGAGCCTTTTGCAATTAAAACATGTTCTATCGGACTTCCTATCAAATAAATTTGTTGCTCTCGGCGGTTTTTCAAAGCAAAATTTCGCCGTTAAATTTGCTTTTCATTTTGATTAATTCTTGCATATTTTTGACTTTAAATTTCTAAAATTTAGCCAAGTAAAATTTAAATTATTCGGATATAATCAGCCCGTTTTGCAAAACAGAATTTTTAAAGGAGACAAAATGGAAAATTTTACTCAAACAAGCTGGAAAAATGACGGCTGGGAGCGTTTTTGCGCGCAGGGTGCTAGTGTTGATTTTTATAAAAAAGATGGTTGGATTGGCTTTGATTCTAGCTCTTGCACGCCACCTGGACCGATGGTAAATGCGATGGTTGCGCTAAATTTAGCTGTCAAAGGGGTCGTTATGATAAATCACAAATTTCCAGCCGGTTTAATCCCTAAAATTGAAGCAAATTTCAACTATGAAGTGCAAGACCTTTCAAATGGACTTGTGTGTGTGAAATTTATGCCAAAAGAGGGTGCAGAGCGCGTGAAATTTGATACAAATCAACAGTGCAACGGCTAAAACATGTTAAATAGTTTTGCCCCGCCATTTTCTTTGGTGGCGGGATATTTTTGTGCTGGTTTTTTGATGTTAATCGCAACTGTTTTTGTCTTTTTTGGTGCTGATTTTGGCGCGTTGATTAGTTTTGATACGGCGGCATTTTTTCACCTGTTTTTCGCAGGTTTTGTCCTAAGTATCATCATCGGCGCACTCTATCAGCTAACATCTGTCGTGCTTGAAAAGCCGTTTTTTACCCTTAAATTTGCATATGTAAATTTTGCGCTATATCTTTTTGGGATTAGTGGGTTTGTTGGTGGAATGCTTAGCCAAAAAGTAGCATTTTTGCACGCTGGTGGCGGTGCGCTTTTGCTCTCTTTGATATATTTTGGCGCAACCTATCTTTTGAGTTTTTTTGGTGCGCGAAAATTTAATTTTGCCACAATCTCTATGTGTGTTGGCGGAATTTTTTTGATTATTGGTGCGATTTTGGGTTTTACGCTTGTGCTTTATTTTGCCGCTGGGGTTGGAAATTTACCTTTTGAAACACTACTCTGCTTTCATATTTATTTTGTTGGCGGGGCTATGTTTTTTGTGATTTTGGGCGTTGCAAGCGTGCTTTTACCGATGTTTGCACTATCTCATAAGGTAAAATTTTATCTTTTTAAATTCGCTTTTGTGCTGTTTTTGTGTGGCGGTGCGGTTTTGATATTTTCTATAAAATTTGGCGTAATTTTTATTGGCTTGAGCGCGTTTTGTTTTATGTGTGATGCGATTTATGCGCTCACAAAACGTCTACGAAAGGCGTATGATTATTGGAATTTAAACATTTTTGCAGGATTTTTATATCTTGCTATTGGTGCGGTTTGTTTGTGGTTTGGGATGGTTAAAGAGGCGGTTTTTGCGCTTACTTTTGGTTTTTTCTTTGCGTTTATTGTGGCGCATGTCTATAAAATTGTGCCATTTTTGATATGGTATCACTATATTTCGCCCTTTGTTGGCAAGGCAAAAGTCCCACTTTTAGAGCAGATGGTGGATAAGCGCGCAGCATATGTTGCGCTTTTGTTAAATTTGATCTGCGTTTTGATTGCGGCGTGTGGATTTGTGGATATTGGAGTTTATTTAGAGGTTGGCGCGCTGGGTTTTGTCGCGCTAAATTTGGTTAAATTTATGAGTTATGTTAAATTTGGAAGTGAGTTATGAAAGATAAAATTTATGCTGAAATTTCGCGCGTGATTGATCCTGAAATCGGCTTTGATCTTGTTAGTTTGGGGCTTATTTATGATGTAAAAGTAGATGGCGATAGATCTAAAATCACAATGACGCTATCTACGCGCTCTTGTCCGTTGCATGAGCTTTTGCTTAGCTGGGTAAAAGAGGCCACGCTTCGCGTGGATGGGATAAATGAGTGCGAAATTGAGCTTGTTTTTGAACCTGAATGGAGTATCGAGATGGCTAGTGATGAGGTGAAAAAGGCTTTGAAATTTGACTCTTAAAAATGGATGGGCTAATAGGACTCGAACCTATATTCACAAATCCAGAGTTTGTTGTCCTGCCATTAGACGATAGCCCAAAAAATAATGCGCGGATTGTAGCCAAATTTAAATTAAAATAATTTTATTTGGCTATTAATCTAAAGAAATTTGGATGAAATCTGCGATATTTTGACAATCTGCGTCTGAAATCTCAAAAAATGTATCCGCATAATCAGCATCATGATTTGAGCTTTTATCGTCAAAAAAGCCACTTGTTGATGCGATTTGTGGATAGATTATCAAATTTTTACCGCCACCTTCGATCTCATCTGCACTTCCTAAACCAATCAAACAAACACACGGCACGCCGACGCTGTCTGCGATGTGATAAGCTGGATTTTCCGCGCCAATATAGACATTCATCAAGCCAAGATAATATGGCAATTCGTGCGTTTTTACTTTGCCGGCGACATGTTTTATCCTTGTGCCGTGCGTGTTGATTAGCTCTAAAATCGCGTTTTCCTCTTCATCTGAGCCAAAAATGTAAATTTCAGCGTCAAAATCAGCCAAAATTTTGAAAATTTTATCCCAAGTTTGCGGAGGAATTGAGCACTTGTTATCCAAATCTAGCGAAATCCCGATTTTAAACTCATAGCTATTAATTATCGGTTCTGATGGCGTAAAAATCGGCTTTTGTGGAGATTTTTTGTAGTTTTCTAAATTTTTATCACTATCAAACATCGATAAAAAACTCTGCTCTAATGCGCTATTTCGCGAGTGTTTAAAAATCTTAAAATCTTTTGAAAGTGCGCTAAATTCTGACGGATTGTTGTAATGTGAGATTGTTTTTACATCTTTGCAAAATGCCATTTTTGCCAAAAATAGCGTCAAATTTGTAGGCGAAAAAATATAAATTTCGGCATAATTTCGCGCAAAAATTTCTCCTGCTAGGCTCATTTCGTCGTTTTCGTTTTGCAACTCGTCAATGCAAATTCTACGCCCGATTCGCTCATCAAATTTCGCAAATTCTAAATTTTTACTATCAATAATCATGTCAAATTTGCCAAATTTTTTAAAACAGCCCTCAAAAACACAGCTTGTATTTAAATAGGCGCAAACGTCGCCGGTTTGGATTAAAAGCACACCTTGCGCTTTTTGGCGAAATCTAGATTGTAGCTTTAAAAATGGATATTTTAAAAGAAATTTAGATTGATACATTTTTACTTCCAAATTACGCAATTTGCGAGAGAATTTCGTGATTTTTCGCGCGTATTTTCATCACCATATCCAAGCGCGACGACTAGCACGGGGGTAAATTGTGCATCAAGCTGCATAAAATCGGTTAATTTTCGCCCGTCAAAACCAGCGATTATACAGCTTTGTAGCCCCTTTTCGTAGGCGATATTTACCAAATTTGCCACGGCGATGTAGCACTGTTTGGCCGCGTAGGTGTTTAGTTCGGCTAAGCTTTTATCATTAAATTTATCATGGAAAAATTTCATCGCTTTTTCCCATTTTTCGGGCGTATTTGCGCGGATTGCGACCTTTTGGCGCAAATATTCATCGCTTGTTTTTAGGTCGTTGCGAGAAGCGATGATGATGGCGTGAGAACACTGCACTACTTGCGATTGCTGGTTGCAAATCTCGCCAAGTTGCGCTAAATCCGCTGTTTTTGAAACAACTTGAAAAATCCAAGGCTCCAACCCGCACGAACTAGGGCTTAAACTTGTAAGATCTAAAATCTCGCTAATCAACTCGTTTGGGGCTGTTTTTGGGTGAAATTTACGGCAAGAGTATCGCTTTTTCATCGTCTTTTCTAACATGATTTTAACCTTTGAATTTTGTGAAATTTGGCTGAGATTGTAGCTGATTTTGGCTTTTTGTAAGCTAAAAAATATTATCATTTCAGCCATTTTTTTGCGTGAGATCAAGATGAGTTTTTTTTCCATAAATTTTGGTATATATTTTTCTATTTTTTGGCTGTTTTTTTACTATTTTAAATTTTCGGTGAGAGCGCAAAAGATAGTGCTTTTGTCATTTTCATACTATTTTTTATATATTTGCGCGGGCGAGAGTGGCACTTTTGCGCTTGTGATTAATGTGATTTTTGCGATTTGTATTTGGTTTTTGGGGATTTTTATATACCATTTTCATTCAAAATTTTCACTTGTTTTGGCGATTTGTTCTATTGTTTTTTTGCTAGCTTTTTTTAAATATATAAAATTTTTCGAGCCGATAGCTATATTTTTGGTGCAAATTTCTGATAGTAATTTACTCATAGCAAATGCCCTTCCTATGGGGATTTCATATTACTCTTTTATGGCGATTGGCTATTTGGTACATCTTTATAAATGCAAAATAAAGCGTCAAGGTTTGCTTAATACGCTTGTATTTTTGAGCTTTTTTGTGACGATTACATCAGGACCGATTTTAGGTGCGAAAGGCTTTTTTACTCAGCTTAATCGTGTGCGCAAAAATCCTAAATTTTATGCGCGTTGTGGGGAAATTTACACTCTTTTTACGCTTAGTTTTTTTAAAATTTTCATCATCGCAAACTGGATTTCTAAGATTATTGAACCGATTTTTAAAACTCCGCAAATTTATCCTAGCTCTGTTTTGATAGCTGCGCTATGTGGTTACTCTATTATGCTTTATGCCCAATTTAGCGGGTTTATTGATATGTCGCGAGCCCTTGGTGTAATGATTGGGTTTAATATACCAAAAAACTTTAATCGTCCATTTCGTTCGCTAAATTTGCAAATTTTTTGGCGTAGATGGCATATTAGTTTGATGAAATTTTTTATGGAATTTGTCTATATTCCACTTGGTGGATCGCGCCTAGGAACTGCTCGCAAGTGGCTAAATATCGGCATTGTGTTTGTGATTTCTGGTTTTTGGCATGGTAGCGGGAGCGTGTGGGAAAAGTATATTATTTGGGGTTTGATTCACGCTTTTGGCATGATTTTTTGCCTTTTTATTGCAAAATTCGGCGTTGATTTTTTGAAATTTGGTGCGTTTAAGCGTTTTGTTACATTTTTATTTGTCAGTTTTGCGTGGATCTATTTTAGCTTTGGCGACATCGGGATTATGGAGGCTAATATCTTTTTAAAGACGCTAATTTTTGGATTTTTGGCGGATTTTTGGCGGATTTTATTCGTGTTTTGTGTCGTGTTTTTTGGGCTTTTAATCTACAATAAAATTAACTTTTTTTGCCTGATAAAACGCATGTTTTTGTGCGCAAATTCGGTTGTTATTTGCCTGTTTTTTATCATTTACGCGCTCGTGATTTACAAATTAATGCCTAACGAAATTCCAAATTTTATGTATGGCGGTTTTTGATGAGAGCTTTTTTTACGCTTTTGTGTTCGTTTTTGGCAATTTGTGCGCTATTTTTAACGCCACTTTCTAATACAAAATTTGGTGATTTTTTGCGTCATAAAGAGTTTGTAAATTTTAAATTTGATGAACTAATTCCACAAAACAGAGCACAAAATCAGCCTATTCAAAAAGATGAAAATGATGAAATTTTGGATGCTTTTATCGATCAAAATATTAGCAAAGATGTTGAAAATTTAGTTCAAATTGAGGATTCTAGCTCATTTAACGATAAGAACAAGAATCAAATTATTACATCAAATATGCAAAACCAAGATCTAAATTATGAGCAAAATTTAACAAAAAAAGATAGTTGTGTTGCGCCAAATTTGATTAAAATTTCGCCTATTGATTACTCTGTTTTGCAAAAAAGTAATCAGGCAAATCTTATTAAAAATGTCAATAAAATTTCTATAAAAGATGATGAAAATTTAACCATAGTTTTGATAGGCGATTCCATTATGCAGGGCATTTATTACTGGGGATTTTTGAGCGAATTTAAAGATAAAAAGACAAAAATCGATAATTTATCGCAAAAAAGTTCTGGACTTTTTAGCGCAAATTGGGCTAAATTTTTAGATGATGAATTAATTCAAATCAATACGCAAAAGCTCATTGTAGCGCATTTTGGTCCGAATGATTGGGGAAATTTAAATGAGAAAAATAGAATAAATTTGCAAAAATATGAGAACAAAATCGATGAAATTTACGATGTTGCTAAAAAACACAATGCGAATGTTATTTGGCTTGGTATTCCATGTATGAAAAATAGCCTAAATCAAGAGAGAGCTTATTTTTTAAATGATATATTTTCGCAAAAATCAATCCAGCACGAACAAAATTTCATAAGTGCAAACGCTGAAATTTGCGATAAAGATGGTGCTTTTATCAAGCATAAAACAATCGGCAAAAAGCAGATAATAATTCGCGCCGATGATGGCTTGCATCTTTCTTATTTAGGTGCAAAAATTGTCGTAAAAAAGATCATTAGTGAGTATGATAAATGAAAATATTTCTCATAAATATAATATTTTGTGTTTTTCTTTTTGGTGATGAGTATTCATTTTTTTATGCAAATTCTTACGTGCAAAAAGACCTTGTTTTTGATAATTCAGCACAAATTTTTAGCGATAAATCCAAGAAAAAGACGATTTTACTAATCGGCGATTCTATTATGGAGGGGATTTTTTTGGGCTTTAAAAAGCTAAATTTGCCACCAAATTTAAACGTAGTTTCTGTCGCAAAACAGAGCACAGGTTTAGTTAATCAAAAGTTTTTTGATTGGCAAAATGCGCTTGAACACGAGCTTAAAACGCTAAAAGGCGATGTGCTTGTTGTGGTGCATTTTGGCCCAAATGATATGTTAAATGCGAAGATAAATGGGCAAAGTGTGACGTTTGGCGATCGAAAATGGCGAGAATTTTACGCCACACAAGTGCAAAATATATATAAAATTGTGCGCAAACATAAACATGAAATAGCGTGGCTTCAAACACCTTGTATGAAGCCCGATGATTTGCGTAAAGGTATGCCTATTTTAAATGAAATTTATGCACTTGCGGCGAAAAAAAATGGTGCTAATTTTATCAATACAAACAGGTTTTTTTGTAAAAATGGCGACATTATTTTAGAGAAAAATATCGACAAACAGCAGGTTAAACTTCGCGCAAAAGATGGCATACATCTAAGTATCGCTGGGGCAAAAATCATCGCTCAAAAGATTATAGAAAATTACTGAAATTTTTTATTAAAAACAAATAATTTGCTAAATAAAAATCCACTTATCGTATATACCGCGCCTGAAATTATTTGAGAAAGGTATGCATTTACGCCAGAATTTATAGCTATTTTTAAAGCTATGAAATTTAATATATATGCTAAAGCCATAGCTAAAATAAATTTAATAAATTCAGTTTTTGATCTATTTTTAGATTTAAAAGTAAAAATTTTATTCACCACATAAGAGAATATTATTCCAAAAGCATATCCAAAAACATTGGAAATTTCTGGATTAATACCACAAAGCATCAATCCAAAAATCACGCCAAAGCCTACGATTGTATTTAATAGACCAACGCACAAATAACGAAATAAGATCATTTGTGAAATTCTACTATAAAGCAATTGTTATCATATTTTGTGATTTTATGCATTGAAGTGTCTAATGTTTGAATTATTTTATTTTCACTATCGTTGCAAGGACCTAAAACATATTTTCCTTTTAATCCTAAATTTACAAAATTATTGTTAGCACTCCAAGCCCAATTAGATGAAAGTCTTTGGAAAACTAATCTATTAATAATCGGGAAATTTGCTGCGCTGTTATCTACTGTTGGTGCATTATTAATTCCACTTTTTATATACACTTGAAATTTATTATCCAAGGGCGTTAGCCTATTTAAATCACTAAACATAAATTCTATTCGCATTTTAGAAAATTCATCTTGTGCTTTTAGTGCATTTGCGTAAGAATTTGCTTGAATTATTAAAAAATATGTTCCAAAGATAGCTAAAATTTTACCAAGTTCTATTTTATAAATTTTAGTTTTTATAGTATATATAAATATAATTGCCAAGATAATACCAAAAGCATTAAAAGCGCGTGAAGCCCAAAGAGGTTTTGTTAATATTAAATATGAGCCTTGACTTAATATGAATGATATGATTATAAAAAACACACCGATAGTTATAGAATTAAATTTATTTATTTTTGCCTGTTTAAAAGTAGCTATTAAAAATGCAATTATTGCAAAATAAAGAATATATTCATAAGCACTATTATGCAAAACTTCTTTATAAATGTTTAATGTTTTTGATATATTTTTAAATACTTCAGTGATAAAATTTTCTTTTATTATTCCACTAGAAACATAACCATCCGTCTCTTTTAAGATAAAAAATTTGTAAATTCCTATACCTATAACATATGAGATAATGCAAATTGTAATTTTATTAAAAATATAGTGTAATTGTTTAGCTTGTATTGATATTTTAAAAATAAAAAATAGGCTAAGTATAATATATATAGAATTGCCAGCTTGATATGTATTTAACGTGATTAAAATCATCAAAATAGAAATTATAAAAAATACGAAATTTCTACGAAAAAATAAAAAAGCAAATATTGGTGAAATAATAGCTATTGACATAAAAGGCGAATCAAATTTATAACTCATATTTTCTAAAAAAAATGGACTAAGTCCAAGTGGAGTGCTAGCTGTTAATGCAAAATAAGAGAGTTGTTTGGAGATTATTTTAACTAAAAGTATCGAACCAAATGATAAAAACATCATTGCTATAAATTGTGTAATCGGTGAGATATCTGTATTATGATGTAAATTTAAATGAATTATTTTGCTTAAATTCTCACTTAAATACCTACTAAAATCTAAAAAGCCAAAATATCCATCTTTAGAACGCCATAAATCATCAATATAATACACATCGGCAAGGATTAGTCCAAAATATCCAATAAAATATAGCGCATAAATAAAAGCAAAATATTTCCATAAATCTTTTTCTTTTATAAAATTTCGCATTACTACAATAACAAAAAGTAGTTGATTTTTAAGAAATTTGATACATTTAAATTCTTTGAATTTAATAAAAGTTTTATCTATATCTATTACAATTGGCTTCATTTGTTATCTCCATGCATTATTAGCCTCATTATCTATCTCGCTTTCTATTATGAAATGAGGTCTATGTTTAACCTCTTCGTAAATTCTTGCAACATATTGTCCAAAAATTCCTAAAAACATCAGTTGAATACCTCCTAAAAATAAAATTATCGTCGCTAAAGATGGATATCCTTTTACATCGTTGCCAAAAATCAGTGTGTTTAATATGATAAAAATCCCATAAATTCCACTAATTGCACTAATGATAAACCCTATCCAAAATGCCATTTTAAGAGGTTTTGTTGAAAAACTTACAATTCCTTCGATTGCATAGTTAAATAATCCCCAAAATTTCCAGCTTGTATTGCCAGCTACGCGCGGGGCGTATTCATAAAACAAACGCGCGAAAATCCTACCCATGCAAACATCATTTTTGAAAACCTATGATATTCGCGCATTTTTACTAATTCATTTACTACGGCTCTATCCATTAAGCGAAAATCTCTCACACCAGATTCGATTTTAACATCAGATAAAAAATTTGAAATTTTATAAAAAAGCTCACTTAAACGCGATTTTATATAGCTTTCGCCAACTCTTGAAGCGCGTTTTGCATATATAATTTTTGCACCATTATTAATCCAAATTTTATACATTTGTTCTATTAGATATGGTGGATCCTGCAAATCTGCATCCATTAAAACAACAGCTTTTCCAAGAGATTTTTCCAATCCAGCCAAAATCGCTGCTTCTTTCCCGAAATTTCTTGAAAATTTGATTAAACGCACATTTTTATCGCGCGTATTTAATTTAATCACTGCCTCCTTTGTATTATCTTTTGAGCCATCATCTATAAAGATAAATTCGTATGTTAGTTTTGGATCTAAATTTGTTTTGATTTTTTCTAATATTTTTTTACTTCGTTATGAAAAATTTCTACTGAAGTAGCTTCGTTATAACACGGAATAACTATCGAGAGAGAGTTGCGATTGCGAGAAAAATTTGTTAAATTTTTATTCATTTTTTAAAGCCTTTTTAAAATTTATTTAAATTATTATGAAATAAGGGTGTGATTATCGCTAAGGTTTTATTAAATCTTGCTTTAAGTAAATCATAAAAACCTATTTTTTATAGTTACTTTTCAATAAAGCAACCATCATGACACTAATTTTAGATGCAAAATTTAATAATACAAAATCATAAAAGCAACAAAACAGCTTTTAAATGATATTTCTTATCTATTTTTTACTGCTTTTGCATAGGCAAAAACGTATTCTAGCCCCGAATACAGCGTCAGTGTAACCGCAATCCAAAGCAAAATTTCGCCGCCCATCCACTGCATGGTTAAAAAACCGATCGCTATCATTTGAAACACCGTTTTGACCTTGCCAGCCATTGACGCGGCGACTTCTACGCCATCGCTTGCCATCACGACGCGAAATCCAGTAATAAAAAACTCGCGAATCAGTATCAAATAAACAGCCCACGGATTGGCGCGTGAGATTAGCATCAGCCCCAAAAATCCCGCCAAAGTGAGCATTTTATCGGCTAGCGGATCGATTATCGCGCCAAATTTGGTCTTTTGATTCCAGGTTCTAGCGATATATCCGTCAAAAAAATCGGTCACGCTTGCGATGACAAAAACAAGCGCGGCAAAGTAGTTTATCCAGCTTTGATGTATATTTCCAAAAGGTGCGCCAATTAGTAACCAAAAGAAAAGTGGCGCAAGCACGACGCGAAAGAGTGCGAGAGAGTTAGGTAAATTTAGCATTATTTAAATGTCGTCCCGCCATCGACGATGAATGTGTGCCCTGTTATCCAGCTGGCTTTAGATGAGCACAAAAATAGACATGCGCCAGCTAAATCACTAGGCTGTCCCATGCGTCCTAGTGGGCTTAGCTCGGCCGTTTTGTCGCGGACCTCTTCGTAGTTTGTAAATGCGCGGAGTGCGTCTGTTTCGATCGGGCCACCGCTTACGACATTTACGCGGATATTTTTTTCGCCTAGTTCGGTTGCAGCATAGCGCGCCATTGCTTCAACGGCTGCTTTTGCTGTGCCGTGACCTGCGTAGTTTTCGATATAGACTAAATTTCCGGTTGAACTAAGCGAAATTATCGAGCCTCCGCCGATTTTTTCCATGCGTTTTGCCGCCTCTTGCGCGCCGATCACAAAGGCATTTACGGTTGCTGTGAAGATATTATTTATCCCGCGCGGTTTAAGACGCATAAATTTAGTATATCCACCAGCCACGGCTCGACCTGAAATTATCGCATTTGAGATGAAAAAATCCACGCGCCCAAAATCAGCATCAACTTGTGTAAAAAGCTCTTTATAATCTTCTGGTTCTAAAATATTTAGCTCGTATGCTTTTGCTTTTATACCAAATTCATTTTGCAGATCTTGCACCTGTTGGGCCGCAAGTTCGGCGTTTGAGTTGTAAGTAAAGGCTATATCTGCACCCGCGCGAGCAAATTCAAGCACAATTGCGCGACCGATTCCACGCGTTCCGCCACTGATAACTAATGTTTTACCCTTAAAATTTTCCATTAAAATCCTTTAATATTGTATTGCTTCATTGTGTTTTCGATTTTTTTCATGTTTTCGCTACTAGGCGCACAAAGCGGTAGGCGATATTCGAGTGTTGGTGTGAGCCCTGCTATATGCATCGCCGCTTTTATCGGGATTGGATTGGATTCGCAAAATAGAATTTTATTAATTCCATAAAGCTCATCGTTGATCGCTTTTGCCTTTAAAAATTCATTTTCAAGCGCAAATTTTGTCAAATTTGATGTGTAGTCTGGGAGCAAATTTGACGTTACAGAGATGACGCCCTTTCCGCCGTTGCTTAAAATCGGATAATTTATCGCATCTTCACCACTGATTACTATTAAATTTGGCTCATGCGCGAGTAGATCCACACACTTATCGATGCTTCCGCTCGCCTCTTTTACGCCGATAATATTTTCGCAATCTCTAAATAAATCGATAATCGTGTTCGTCGCTATTTCGCAACCTGTTCGCCCGGGTACGTTGTATAAAAGCACGGGAATTTCGATTGAATTTGCGATCTCTTTGTAGTGTAAATAGAGCCCTTTTTGAGTCGGTTTATTATAATAAGGTGCGACCGATAATATGCCATCTGCGCCTTTTTCTTGCGCAAATTTTGCTAATCCTACGGCTTCATGCGTTGCGTTGCTTCCGGCCCCTGCTAAAACTTTTACGCCAGTGCCACGACAAATTTGCACGGCTATTTCGATACAAACGCGGTGTTCGTCGTGCGTTAGGGTCGCGCTTTCGCCTGTTGTGCCTACTGGAACGACCGCATTTATGCCGTTTGCTATTTGACGACGGATTAATTTTTCATAGGTAATTTCATCTAATTTGCCATTTTTAAACGGCGTAATTAGCGCAGTCATTGAGCCTGTGATAATATTATTTTTCATCGTTTTCCCTTTTTAAAATCAAAGTTGTGAGATTTTTTGAAACAAAATATTTTCGCAGAGTTTTTAGCAAATTTTCTTTTGAAATTTGCTGAATTTGTTCGTGAAATTTGGTTAAATCGTCCAAATTTGATTTGATAATATATTCGCCAAATATCGCGGCAGTTTTATGCGCACTATCGAATGAAAATACAAATTCGCTCTTTAATTGGTTTTTGACTTTTTCGATATCGATATCTCTAATTTGCAAATTTGCGATGATATTTTTTATCTCTTTAGCGACATTTTGCGCATCAACTTGCGGGTTGCAAACCGCCGAAATTATCGCTAAATTTTCATCAATTGAAAAGATTGGAAATAGATCAATGTTATTTACCAAACGCTTTTCGTCTATTAAAATTTGGTTTAAAATGCCCGAATTTCCGCCCGATAAAATGAGCGCGAGAGCCTCTAAAAATATGCGATCTTCGTGCGAAAATGGCGGGATTTTATATCCGCACATTAGATATTCAATCGGCGTTTGTTTATGAATAATCGCGAATTTTTCGCCATCTTGATTGGGTTCTATTAAATTTGTATTTGGGATTTTACTGCTGTTTTTAATGCTGCCAAAATATTTTTCGCCTAAATCAAAAACACTTTTTTCATCAACATCGCCACTAATTATCAAAAACGCGTTTTGTGGCTGATAAAATTTGGCATGAAATTCGCGTATATTTTCTATCGTCCAGCCCGTGATATCACCCTTAAATCCGATCGGCGTCCAGTGGTATGAGTGGCGCAAAAACGCATGATTGTAAAGGCGAAAAAAGAGCAATCCACTAGGCGAATTATCCGTGCGCCAAAGACGCTCTTCTAGCACAACATTTCGTTCGGTGGCAAATTCGCTTTCATCAAGAGTTAAATTTTGCATAATATCTGCGTAAAGATCGAGCGCGGTGCTTAAATTTTGGCTAGAACATTTGATGAAATAGTGAGTGTTATCAAAGCCAGTAGAGGCGTTATTTATACCGCCAAATGCCTTTACTATACGGTCAAATTCGCCCGCTTTTCGCGTTTTTGTTGATTTAAAATTTAGATGTTCTAGCATGTGTGCGATGCCAGAAAGCCCAAGCGTTTCGTTGCGCGAACCAACTTTATAAAATAGATCGACGCTAATAACGCCAGAACCACGGCTCATTGGAATATGATAAATTTCAAAGCCATTTTGCAACGTTTTTTTTGTGTAATTTGGTATCATTTTTGCCTTTCGTTTTGCTATTTTTTGAGATTTACGCCGACTGCTTCATTGATGTTTTTAAAGCCATCTGTGCGGAGTAAATTTGCTAAGTTTTCGTTTAAATTTCGTGCTAGGCCAGGACCTTTGTAGATAAAACTTGTAAAAATTTCGACTAAATTTGCGCCAAATTTAATTCTCTCATAAGCTTCATTTGCATCGCTAATTCCGCCACAGCTTATCAAAATCGTCCGCCCAAATAGCTCTCTTGCCACAGCTTTAAACAGCACGCGTGATTTTTCTTTGATTAATTCACCAGAGATCCCGCCTATACTTCGCGCATTTTTCGTGAGCGCGTAATCAACACTTGTATTGTTGATAACTACGCCACTTGCGCCATTTTCCACCGCGCAGTTACATAGGCTTATCGCAGTTTTTTCGCTCATATCGGGCGCAATTTTAAATAAAATCGGGCTTTTAGTGAGATTTTTCATCTCTTTTAAAAGTGTGGCTATAAATTTTTCATCTTGCAAAGCGCGTAAATTTGGTGTATTTGGCGAACTTACATTTATCAAAAATAGATTGCAAAGCTCGTTAAATTCGCGCGTTAAATATAGATAATCGTTTAGTGCGTCTTCGTTTGGAGTTATCTTATTTTTGCCGATATTTGCGATTATTGGATGTGAAAATTTGGTCAAATTTAAGGCTGAGTTTGTATCTAAATTTTCGCGCGCTAGGTTTGTAAAATTTGCGTTAAAATTTGCTCGAAATTTACCTAAAAATTTCGTTACATTCTCTTTTATGACTTTTGCGCCAAGATTATTAAAACCCATCGCATTTTGCAAACTATTTTCATCAATAAGGCGAAAAAGGCGCGGTTTTTCGTTGCCATTTTGTGCTTTTGGCGTAAATGTTCCAAACTCTACAAAGCCAAAACCAAGCGCGAAAAGCCCGCTAAGCATTGTAGCATTTTTATCAAAACCGCCTGCCATTCCTAGCGGATTTAAGAAATTTAGTCCGAGTAAATTTTGAGATAAAATTTCATCTTGATAAGTGAAATTTTTAGCCAAAATTTTGCGCAAAGGAGATAAATTTTGTGCAAAAATTAGTGAATTTTCTGCGATTTTATGCGCCGTTTCGGGGTCAAATTTAAAAAGCATTTTTTTTAAATTTTGATACATTAAAACTCCTTAAAAAGGTGCGATTTTAGCGCAAAGTATTTGAAAATTGGCTTCATTTTGCAAACGTTCCTTTTAATTTTTGATAGATTTCGCAGTTTTTGCTAAGCGTGTATTCGTCGCCAAAACCTTCCACTCGCCCATTTGAGATGACCGCGATATTTGTGGCGTTTTTGATAGTTGATAGGCGGTGTGCGATGATTATTAAGATCTTATCACGCGCTAGTTTTTGCAACTCTTGCGTGATTAGCTCTTCGCTTGAGTTATCTAGTGCGGAGGTTGCTTCATCAAAGATTAAAATTTGCGGATTTTTATAAAGTGCGCGCGCGATTGCGATTCTTTGACGTTGTCCGCCGCTTAAATTTGAGCCAAATTCATTTAAAATTTCATAAATTCCATTCTCATATGCGCTAACAAATTCCCATGCGTTTGCCGATTTTAATGCGCTTATTACGCGCTCTTCGTCGATTTTGTCGCCATAGGCTACGTTGTAGGCGATTGTGTTATTGAAAATATAAATTCGTTGCGAAACAAGCCCGATATTTTTTCGCAAACTTTGCAAATCAAATTCCCGAACATCAAAATTGTTTATCAAAATATTTCCGCTACTTGCATCATAAAAACGCATCAATAAATTTACAATCGAGCTTTTTCCGCCACCTGAGTTGCCAACAAGTGCTAAAATTTCACCCTTTTTTACGCTTAAATTAATCCCGCGCAAGGCTATTTTTTCGCCATATTGTAGCTTGATATCTTGAAAAGAGACGATGTTTGCAAACTCTGGAAATTCGGCGTTTCCACTGATTATTGAGTGCTTTTTATCAAGAAGTTCAAATGTGCGTAAAGAAGCTGATATTGCGTCTTGAATTTTTGCGTATGAGCGCGTGATATTTTTCATCGGCGTGTAGCACATAAAAAGCGCGGTTAAAAATGAGAAAAACTCACCCACGCTCATCTTGCCTTCGATTACTTCTTTGCCACCGATAATGATCGTAAGGGCGATTCCAAGCGAGCCAACAAGCTCCATCATCGGGCTTACGATCTCGCCTAATTTTGTCTGTTTGAGGCAAAATTTAAAGTATTTGTGGTTTTCGTTTTTGAAATTTGAAAACTCTAAATTTTGCGCGTTGTTTGCTTTGATTAGCTCAATATTTGCGAAAATTTGGCTCAAAGCTGAGCTTAAATCTGATAATTTTTCTTGCGATGAGCGTGAAATTTTCTTGAGTTTTCTTGCGATGAGCGATGTTGGATAGATGACTACTGGGATGAAAATGAGCGCGAAAAATGCTAAATGCGCGCTAGAATAGATCACAACACCCAAAAGTCCGATGCAAACTAGCAGATCGCGCACGAGTTGCGGGACTATCTCTGCGACGACGCTTTTTATGCGTTCAACGTCGTTTAAATTTCTACTAATTAGCTCTCCGCCTCGCATTTTATTAAAAAAATCTATGTCTTGTCGGAGTAAATTCATCAACAATTTTTCGCGAAAACGTCGCACTATATCTTGCCCGATAAATGCCGTAAAATAGGCTTGCAAATATGTGCCAAGGCTCTTTAAAAAATAGACAAAAATGATGGCGTATGGGAGCAAATAGAGTAAATTTTCATTTTTTTCGATAAAAATTTTATCTAACACAGGCTTTACTAAATACGCACTTGAGGCTGTGCCGATGGCGGTTAAAATCATGCCTAAAATCGCGATTGCAAACTCAAAATAGTAGTCTTTGTAGTAGCTTTTAAAGCGTTTAAAAACACCTATTAAATCTCGCATATTCTCTCCCATTCTACTCCGTTTGGCGTATCCATTATGGTGATATTCATCAAATTTAGTTGATTGCGAATCTCATCAGCGCGGACAAAATTTCGCTCTTTTTTTGCGATGTCGCGTTGCGAAATTAGCTCTTTTATATGCTCTTTTTCGCTATCACTAATGCCAAATTTAAAATACTCACTAGCACTCATCGCACCGATTCCTAAAATTTGCACAACAAAGGCCAAATTTGCGCTAAATTCTGATTTTTTTGCTCTATCTTTTGGGTTTTGATCTAGATATAAATTTGCTGAATTTACCATTGCATCAACGTAAGAAAGGGCTAAAGATGAGTTTAAATCATCGCTTAATGCGTCTAAAATTTCATCTTTAAAATTTACATTAACCACGCCAAATTCATCTAAATTTTGTTGGAATTTATATGAAATTTCATCTGAAATTTTACCGCCGAGACGTTTTTTTAATCGGTAAATTTTATCGAGCCGTTTTTTACTAGCTAGTAAATCAGTCGTTGAGTAGTTAAAATTTGCACGATAATGCGAGCTAAGTAAATATAGTCTCAAAACCTCCGCAGGTGCGATTTTTAGGGCATCTTTGATAAAAAAGCTATTTCCTAGACTTTTACTCATTTTTTCATTATCAACCTGTACGAAACCATTGTGAAGCCAGTATTTTGCCAGCGGTTTTTCATGCGCACAACGACACTGCGCCGCTTCGTTTTCGTGATGTGGAAAGAGCAGATCCGCCCCGCCAGCGTGGATATCTACGCTAAATTTATCTCCGCTATCAAGATATTTTTGAATCATCGCCACACACTCACTATGCCAGCCAGGACGTCCGCGCCCAAATGGCGATGGGTAAAATTTATCATCAAATTTCCACAGCACAAAATCTTTTGCATCGCGTTTTTGGCTGTTTGATTGCACTCTAGCGACGTTGTTTTCGTCACTTTTGCCACTGATTGCAAAATATCCGCTATCTTTTGTGGTATCAAAATATACGCCATCGTTTAGCGTGTATGTGAAATTTCGTTTTTCTAGCGCGCTTATATAATCTATTATTTCGTCTAATGTTTGTGTTGCAAGTGGCGCAATATCGGGGTGTAAAACTCCCAAAGCGCACATATCATCATCGTATCTTTTGATGTAAAAATTTGTAATTTCTTCTAAATTTTTTCCACTTTCTTCCATCTTTTTTAAAATTTTATCGTCGATATCGGTGTAGTTTTTTACAAATTTCACGCCATATCCAAGCGCGATTAAAACGCGTCTAAGTAGATCAAAACTCACGCTTGATTTTGCGTGGCCAAGGTGCGCATCATCATAAACCGTTGGCCCGCAGACGTAAATTTTAACATTTTGCGGATCTTGTGGGATAAACTCAACCTTTTTTTTCAAAACACTATCAAAAATAACCATTACAAAAAGCCCTTTATAAGTAATAAAATTGCCGTTTCAATCGCGCAAATAAGGGCGATTAGCAAGATTTTTTTAGGCGCGATTATAGCCAAAAAATTATTAAATCCAAACTCTTTTAAATTTGCATAGAGCAGGTAAATTCCTGATATCGAGCTAGCCAAAGCAAGCCCAGCCGCGCCAAAGTGATTAATTAACGCAAGGCAGGCTATCAAATTTAATATGAGTGATTTTATGGCTATTTTTGCCGCGATGTTTTGCCGCATTTTTGCATAGAGCCACAAAGAAAATAGCTTTGCTAAGCCAAATGGTAAAAGTCCGATCGCAAACATCGCTAAAACCAACGCACACTCACGCGTATTTTTCGCACTAAATGCGCCGTGTTCGAATAAAATTCGCACGATTTGTTCATCTAAAATCACCATTACAATCGCAGAAAATGAGAGCAAAAATAGCAAAATATGAAACCCGCGTGAGAGTAGATTAAAGGCTGAAATTTCGTTTTTGTTTTTTATTTCTCGTGAAATTTTGGGAAAAATCGCGCTTGTTAAAGCGATGGAAAATAGGGCAAGAGGTAGTTGAAAAAGGCGGTTTGCGTAGTATAAATAGCTAATTGAGCCAAACGCCAAAAACGACGCAAACCATGTGTCTATAAATGCTCCAATTTGAGCTGAAGATGAGCCCAAAACGCCGTAATAGAAATTTTTGTAAAAGCCCTTTGTTTGCGGATTTTCTCCTTTGAAAAGCTTTTTAAACCCGCCGATTAAAATACGCCAAATTCCTACAAATTTTAGTGCGAAAATATGGACCAAAACCTGCAAAAATCCGCCTATTACAACGCCAATGCTAAGATAAAAAACGGTTGTTTCGCTATCTTTTTGGCGCGCTAAAATTAGTGCAAAAATCATTGACAAATTTAAAAGCGCGGTCGAAAATGCCGTAGTTGCGAAGTGATCTTTGTATTGTAAAAGAGAGGCAAAAAGCGTAACTATAAATATGAAAAATAGATACCAAAAATTTATTCTCACATAAGGCACGGCAAGATTTATCGCATTTTCATCAAAACCAATGGCTAGTAAGCGCGTAAAAAATGGCGCAAAAAAGCTGACAAATAGTGTCAAAAATGTGATAAAAAGGGTAAATTTTATCAATACAGAAGCGGCAAAAACCCCTTTTTTGCGGGCGTTTACAAAGCCTGGTAAAAACGCTTGCGTAAATGCACCCTCGCCAAATAAACGGCGAAATAAATTTGGCAGTTTAAAAGCTACGAAAAAAATATCACTCCAAAGTGAGGCACCAAGGGCGCTAGCTGTTAATAAATCCCGAATAAAACCTAAAATTCGTGAAAATAAGATCCCAAAACTATTTGTAAAAAAGTGTTTTATCATAAAATCCCGTTAGTTAAAAAATGCTAAATTATACTTTGTGTTACTGATTTACCGATTAAATTTTATAAATTTAAGAAAATTTTATATATAATCGCGGATTTTTATGGCGGAGAAAGTGATGAAATTTGGCGATTTAAATATTGAAATTAGCGATAATATCGTGAAATTTGGTGGAAATTTTACATACAAGAGTGGTAAAAATTCTATTGAATTTATCGCAAAAAATATTACACAAAATTCTATGTTAGATTTTTCAAATTTAGATGAAATCGACTATGCAAGTGCTATTTTATTAAATAAAATCATCGCCAAATTTGATCTAAAAATAATAAATGCAAATAAACGTGTAGCCCGCGTGATTGAGTTTTGCGCTGTTATAAATCGCCAAATAATTCCGCCAAAAAGACCAAATTTGTTTAGCCAAATAGGCAAAAAGGCTACGCAAAGCGCAAAAAGTGCGCTTGTGTTTTGTGCGTTTTTGGGCGAGTTTTTTTTAAAATTTATCTCTATGCTTCAAAATTTCCGCAAATTTCGCATAAAAGAGGTCTCAAATCACATCGCAGACGGCGCGATTTATGCTGTTTTTATCGTCTGTTTGACCTCGTTTTTAGTCGGCGTTGTGTTGGTTTATATCGGTGCTGATATGCTCTCAAAATTTGGCGCGACTATTTATATTGTAAATATTATGGGTATTATGGGGCTACGCGAGATCGCTCCGCTTATTGCGGCGATTGTTGTGGCGGGACGTTCGGCGTCTTCTTTTACGGCGCAAATTGGCGTTATGAAAATCACCGATGAAATTCCTGCGATGAAGACAATGGGGCTTGATCCGTTTTTGTTTTTGGCGATGCCACGGATTGTTTCGATGGTTGTTGCGATGCCTGTGCTGATTTTTTTGGCGGACATGGCAAATTTGGGTGGGCAAATTTTGGTCTGTTTTACCTATTTAGATATTCCTATAAGCGATTATTTTTCGCGTTTTAAAGATAGTGTTGCGATAAGCCATCTTTTTGTAGGACTTATCAAAGCCCCATTTTACGGCGCAATTATAGCGATGATTGGTTGTATGAGAGGGTATGAAGTGCAATCAAATTCGCAAAGTTTGGGCAAATTTACAACAATCAGCGTCGTAAATGCGATATTTTTGGTGATTTGTGCTGATGGATTTTTTGCGATTTTATTTTCGGAGATTGGATATTGATACTAAAAGCTCAAAATTTGACTATAAAATTTGGTGATCGCACTATACACGATAGCATAAATTTTGGCGTAAAAAGGGGCGAAATTTACGGCTTTTTAGGCGGTAGCGGTAGCGGTAAAACGACGCTTTTGCAATCGCTAATTTATTTAAAAGAGCCTTCATCTGGCGAAATTTACATGTTTGATGAAAATGTATGGGCTTTGCGCGAATCCCAAAGAGCTAAAATCAAGCTAAAAACAGGCGTTTGCTTTCAATTTGGTGCGCTTTTTACATCGATGAATGTGCTTGATAATGTCGGCGTGATGCTTAAAGAATACAGCGATTTTACGCAGGCTCAAATCGACGAAATAGCGCTATTTTGGATAGATAAAGTGGGGCTTGCGCTAGGTAGCGCAAAGCTGTTTCCATCTGAATTAAGCGGCGGTATGAAAAAACGCGTCGCACTTGCTCGTGCGCTTGTTCTTTCGCCACAAATTTTATTTTTAGATGAGCCAAATTCGGGGCTAGATCCAATTAGTGCGCGAATGATGGATCGCCTTGTTATGCGGTTGCGCGATGATTTGGGAGTGAGTATTATCGAGGTAACGCACGATGTTGATAGTATTTTTGATATTTTGGATCGTTTTTTGATAATAGATAATAAAAAAATCGCGTTTGAAGGCTCTATGAATGAGATCTCAAATCTAGCGCACAACCCGCTTGAAGAGCTATTTAAAATGCGAAAGGTGAAAGCTTAATGGAAAATAAAAACTCATATACGATTGTCGGCGTCTTTTTTGTCGCTTGTTTGCTATTTTTTGGTTCGTTTGCTTGGTGGCTTGGCGTAAAAAGCGAAAAAGGCGTGCAGTATGAGAGCTATTTTTTGCATATAAATGAGCTTCCTGGCGGGATAAAAGATGGCACACAGGTTAAATTTAGCGGGATTGATGCTGGGTTTGTAAAATCTGTCGGCTTTGATAAAAACGGCGATCAAATTGAGATTATTTTGTATGTGAAATCGCAAATGCCGGTGCGAAAAGATAGCGTCGCACGTGTCGAAACACAGGGAATTAGCGGGATTAGCACGATAAATATCTCAAAAGGTTCGGGGCAATTTTTTGCAAAAGGCGAAGAGAGAGTTTTGAGATTTGATGTTGGATTATTTAATAAAATCGGCTCACAAGCAGCGACTGCGACGCAAAATTTAAACTCTATTTTAGAAAAAATCAACACCGCTTTAACGCAACAAAATTTAGAAAATTTGGGCGAGACTACAACAAATTTAAATAAATTTATCGCAAATTTATCAGACGATAAAAATTTAAAAAATATAAATGAAATTTTGTCTAACATAGACCAAATTTCTGCGAAATTTGCAGATGAAAATGGCACGATTGATAGACTAAATTTAGCATTAAAAAGTGTTTATGATTTAACGCAAAATTTAAATACCCTAACGCTTAATCTAAATCGCACAGCCACGCAAATTGCGCGTTCAAATGCAAATGGCGAGTATAATTTAAAGGCGCTTTTGATGCCACCGATTGAGGATTTTAGAGCCACTTTGAGCGAATTTCGTCGCGTGGTAAGGGAGCTAAATGATAATTTAAATGAGCTTTCAAACTCACCGATAAATTTCATACTAAACGATACAAAAACAAAAGAAATTGGAGTAGAAAAATGAGAAAATTTGCGATTTTTATGTGGCTAAATTTTGCGTTAATTTTTAGTGCTTGTTCTATGAAAAATACCCAAAAAATCGATTTTTACGAACTAAATTTTAAAAAATCTAAACAAAATTTACAATGCAATATGGATTTGCCACAGATTTTTTTAACAAAAACAGATGCGCTTGAGCTTAGTGATTCTAGAAATTTCATTGTTTTTGATGAAAACTCAGTCCAACGCTCTGTAAATTCAGCGAAATTTATCCAACGCCCAAGCGCAATGATTGATGAGATGATGATCGCCGCGCTTAAAGAAAGTTGCGTTTATATGCCTGTTTTTTCGTCAAAGATTGAGCGAAAACTATCTGTCAAACTGCTAAAATTTGGCGTTTTTGGCGATCGTGCGCGAGTGCAAATCGCCTATGAAATTTCAGACGAAAATAGCCTAATAAAAAGCGCGATAATCGAAAAAAGCGAATTTGTAAAAACGCCTGATGCGATGGCTATTTTTAATGCATTAAATTTAAGCACAAACCGCGCAATTAGCGACATTTTAGAGCAAATTAAAGGAATAAAATGATAGTAGCAATAGAGGGGATTATTACAAAAAATGAGCCATCAAATGCGGTTTTAAAAACATCAAATGGCGTAAGTTATAGCATTGGCGTTAGCTTAAAAACTAGCGCAAAGCTACAAAAAGGCGCAAAAGTGGAGCTTTTGATCTCACAAATTTTACGCGAAGATGCTAATTTGCTTTACGGATTTTTGGATATTGAAGAGAAGCAAAATTTCGATATGTTGCGAAAACTAAGCGGAATCGGCGCGGCGACTGCGATGGCGGTTTGTTCTAGCCTTTCGCCGAGCGATTTTGTAAAAGCCGTGATTAATGGCGATGCAAATGCGCTTACCGCAGTGCCTGGGATCGGCGTAAAAACAGCGCGCAGAATAATCGCAGAATTAAGCGATGCAAAGCTCATTTTAGCGGACATTCCGACATATAAAAACGAGGCGATTATGGCACTTGAATCACTTGGATTTAAGCGCGAAAAGATAATTTCGGTTTTAAATGATTGCGATAGCGATAACACGGGCGATTTAGTAAAGCAAGCGTTACAAAAACTAGCAAAGGGGTAAAAATGACAGGGATAATTTTTGGTGGAAATAGTTTTGAGCATGAGATTAGTATTGTTTCGGCGATCGCGTTAAAGGGTGTTTTGCGCGATGATTTGCGCTTTGTTTTTTGCGATTTGCAGAGAAAATTTTATCTAATTGAGCCACAAAATATGCGCGCAACATATTTTAGTAAAGGTGAATACAAAGGTGCAAAAGAGCTAAATTTGGCGCAAGGCGGGTTTTTTGCGCGTGGGTTTTTCGGTGATAAGAAAATCGAGGCTGATTTTTATATAAATTTAATTCATGGGCGCGATGGTGAAGATGGCAAAATCGCGGCTTTGCTTGATTTTTTTGATGTGCGATATATCGGGCCTAGGCTTGAATCTAGCGCTGTTAGCTTTAATAAAATTTTGACTAAATTTTTGGCTAAAAATGCTGGCGTAAAGTCTCTTGCCTATGAGATTATCACGCGCGCAAATCCGCCTAAAATGGACGCGCCGATTATTATAAAACCTGCGCATTTGGGTAGCTCGATCGGAATTAGTGTTGTAAAAGATAGCGCAGAGCTTGAGTATGCGCTAGATCTGGCTTTTGAATTTGATAGTGAAGCGATTGTTGAGCCTTTTATTAGCGGGGTCAAAGAGTATAATTTGGCTGGTTGCAAGATAAAAGATGAGATAGTTTATTCAATTGTTGAAGAGCCAAAAAAGATCGAAATTTTAGATTTTAAACAAAAATATATGCGTTTTAGCGGTGATGAAAAGGTAAAAGAGGCTGAAATTTCAGATGAATTAAAACAAAAAATGCGCGAAGCATTTGCGCGAATTTATGCGCAGGGTTTTGATGGCGCGCTGATTCGTTGCGATTTTTTTGTTATTAATGATGAGGTTTATCTAAATGAGATTAATCCAAATCCTGGTTCTCTTGCAAACTATCTTTTTGATGATTTTAATGACGTTATTTCGCGTCTTTCGCGCTCCTTGCCACGCGAAAAAAAGATCCCTGTAAATTATGAGTTTATAAATCAAATTTCATCTAATAAATAAAATTTCAAGGAGAAAAAATGGCAAGCTATACAAAAGATGAGATATTTACTGCAACATATGTCGCTAGAAATTTTAGTTCTGTTTTAAAAAATATAAACGATGAGAGCGTAAAAAAGATAGCTATCGTAAAAAATAACAAATTTGAAGCCATAATGCTAAGCGTCAAAGAGTATGAAAAGCTAGAAAAAGCGCGTGAATTATTAAATATCGTCTATTCGCAAAAGAGGCAAAAAGATGGCGAGTAGGGCGGTTTTAATAGATGACGATAGTTATGAAATAAGTTATGAAAAATTTTTTTCAAACAGCGGTGGGAACGGGTGTGAGACGATTTTAATTTTGCATGGTTGGGGTGCAAATAAAGAGCTGATGAGTGGCGTTTTTGCGTCAAAATTTAGCGATTTTAATCAAATTTATATAGATTTGCCTGGCTTTGGCAAAAGCTCACAGCCTGCGCGACCGCTAAATTCGTATGATTATGCAAAAATTGTGCGTGAATTTTTGGCGGATTTGGGTGCAAAACCGCGATTTATTTTGGGGCATAGTTTTGGTGGAAAGGTCGCGACACTTCTTGCGCCAGATATTTTGATTTTATGTTCATCGGCGGGGATTTTAGAGCCTAAATCATTGAAAATTCGCGCGAAAATCGGCGTTTTTAAAGGGCTAAAATATGTTGGGCTTGGTAAATTTTGGCGTATTTTTGCTTCAGATGATGCAAATAAAATGAGTGAAATTATGTATGCTACTTTTAAAAACGTTGTTGCAGAGGATTTTGGCGATGAATTTGGTGGTTATGAAGCTAAATTTGACACGGATAAAAGATGGCAAGTCCTTATTTTTTGGGGTAAAGAAGATAGAGCTGTTAGTTTAAAAAGTGGCGAAAAAATAGCTAGTTTGATTAAAAATTCGCAGTTTTTTCCACTAAGTGGCGATCACTTTTTTTTCATTAAAAACGCAGATTTTATTGCGCAAAAAATTACTCAAATTTCTAGAAATTTAGGCTAAATTTATGCAAAATTTAACTATTTTTTTATCAATTATCTTTCTTTTTGAGATTGGATTTTATACGATTTGCGCCTTTCAATGGTATTCGTATCGCCCTTCGCGCGTTATTTTTCACTATTCGAAAAAAAAGTGGCATTTGCGATTTTTTTTTGTTCCGATTGCGATTTTTTACGGGCTAAATTTCTTAAGCTTTAATGCGCAAATTTTGCTTTTGGCTTTAATTTTATTAAACGTTGCAAATATATTTTTTTGGTATAAAAAGTTAGATAAAAAGCTAGTTTTTACAGCGCGCATTAAGCGTTTTTTTGTTTTTTTATTGGCGAGTGGTGCGCTTGGCGGGATTTTGAAAAATAGTCTAAATTTGAGCTTTTTCCCTTTGGTTTGCGCGCTTATTTTTGCGCTGTTTATCAGCGAAATTTGCGAGAAAATTCTATTTTTATTTTATAAAAAAAAGGCGCAGAAAAAATTAGAAAATATGCGCGATTTGATTATTATCGAAATTACCGCCAGTTTTGGTAAAACGAGCATTAAAAATTTTCTTTTTGATATTTTAAAAGACGATTTTATCGTATATAAAACGCCACGTTCGGTAAATACTTTGGGCGGTTTGATTCGCGAAATAAATGAAAATTTAAGCTCTCAAACGCAAATTTTTATCGCAGAAGCAGGCGCTAGAATGCGTGGTGATATTGCCGAAATTACGTCGCTTTTATCGCCTCAAATCGTCGTCGTTGGCGAAATCGGCGCTCAGCATATTGAGTATTTTAAAACTATCGAAAATATTCGCGCGACAAAGCTTGAAATTCTATCCTCAAAGCGTCTTAAAAACGCGTTTTGTCACACATCTAGTAGGCTTGAAAATACGGATAAAATCACGATTTATGACAATCAAATTTCAAATATCAAAGCGGATTTAAGCGGGGTGAAATTTGAGCTTTTTGATATTGAATTTTTCGCGCCAATTTTGGGCGAATTTAATGCTGAAAATATTGCTGTTGCGATTTTTGTAGCTAAAAATTTGGGGTTAAAAATAGAAAAAATCAAGGAAAAAGTCGCACTTTTAAAAAGTGTCGAACATCGTTTGCAAATCGTGCCAAATCCAAAAAAATTTATCATCGATGATGGGTTTAACGGCAACTTTAATGGAATGTCAAAAAGCTATGATTTGATGCGAAATTACAGCGGGCGCAAGGTGCTTGTAACGCCAGGAATCATCGAAAGTACAGCCGAAGAAAATCGCAAATTAGCGACTATCGCAAATGAAATTTTCGATCTTGTGATTGTGACTTCGGCGATAAATTTACCAGTTTTTAAAGAGAAAATCGACGAACAAAAATTGATTATTTTGCGCGAAAAATCGCAGCTCGTGCAAATTTTAAGCGAACAAACGCGCGAAAAAGATCTCATTTTATTTAGCAACGACGCGCCAAGTTTTATCTGAAATTAAAATTTTTAAGGTTGAATTGATTGTGATTTGACCTTAAAATTTAAAAATAAGCTAATTTGCATTATTTAAATTCTAATTTTGAGCATATTTATAGTTGTAAATTTTGATTTTAGAATAATACTGATGCAAAAAAATAAAATTTAAGTCAAAAAAACATTTAAAAATAGACACAACCTGTCTTTTGCCTATGCTAGTATCTTGCTATTTTGCAAGGAGAAAAAATGTGCGTGATGTCAAAAAAACCGCTTATTTTTAAGAGCAAATGCTTAAAATGTGGTGCGATTTTAAAGTGTGAAAATCGTAGTGATGCCATTTGTATGACAAATTTGGTTTGCAAGAAGTGTGGTGGGGAGATGAGACTAATAAAGCCAAATTTGCTTGATGAAATTTTGGCAAGAGGGGATTTTAAATTTTTTTAATCAGCACTTTACACTAAAACAACTCTACAAAACAGGCTTAAAAACAAGAAAAATTTAAGCCTGTTTTGTTAAATTTCTACTCAAATTTAAAAAAGGAATTTCATGAAAAAATCTAATAAATACGATAAATTAGCATTTCGTTTGTCTCAAATTTTAATCAAATTTAATAACCGCGAACGCTTTACTAAGCAAGAATTAGCTGATGAATTTAACGTAGATGAAAAAACGATTGAACGCGATTTGAATTATCGTTTAAACATAATGCCTATCTTAAAGGATAAAAATAAAAGATACTATTTAGAAGATTACGCGCTGGGGCAATTAAGCTTTTGCGATATTGAAAAATTTGCGGCATTGTGTGGCGCGAGTGAGCTTTTCCCTGTGCTTGATAGAGGTTTTATCACCGATTTATTAAATCTAAAAATCTCTCCTGTTTATGAGATAAAAAACAGTGGCTTTGAGATGATTTCGTCTAAAAAATCGGAATTTGAAACACTTAGCATCGCGATTTTAAGGCGTGAGTTTGTGAGTTTTATTTACAACGAAAAACCGCGCGAAATTTGCCCTTACAAGCTCATAAATACAAATGGAATTTGGTATTTATTGGGTGATGAAGATGGCACTTTAAAAACATTTACTTTTACAAAAATAAGAAATTTAAAGCGCGATGAAACGCGTAAATTTGAGCCAAATGACGAGCTTGTAAAACGCGCAAATGGCAAAAAACAAGTGTGGTTTAATGATGAAATGCAAGAGGTAATTTTGCATGTAAAACAAGAGGCATGCGAGTATTTTTTGCGTAAAAAAACTCTTTTGAATTATGAGATTATTTCACACGAAAATGGACTTACTATAAAGGTAAAAATCGCCTATGATGATGAGATTTTAAATTTCGTTCGCGCTTGGATTCCTTTTATTCGCATTATTTCGCCTACTCATTTAAAAGAGAAAATGCGCACCACACTTTGTGAATATTTACAAGATGAAATTTAGTTTTTAAGCCAAATTTTCCCTTTTAAATTTGGCCAAATTTATTTCTTAGGCTTAAAATTTGCGTGAAATTAAGCTATTTTTCTACAACTGCGCGAAATTTTAAAAATTTTAATTTTTATCTCAAATTTAGACACAACCTGTACCAAACACATCATACAATTGCGCCATATTTTTTATCCAAGGAGAAAAAATGATAGATACGAAACCTTTTTTAGGAGCTATTACTTTAGGTGTTGCGGGCTATGGATTAAACAAAATTTTAAATGATAGTAAAGACAAATTTAATTCATTGCTTGCTGATAAAATCAGTAATTTAAATGTCAAAAATAGCGGTATGAATTCGCTTTTAGATATTCAAAAGAGATTGCAAGATTTACACGATAATGTTATAGAAAATTATAAAGCAAACTACTATTTTCACGATTTTTGTTATGAAAACGATGGTTTAAGCACGGATGCTGTGGAGTTTGATTTTGATATTTCGACATTTGCTGGTACGCAAGATTTTTTAGAAGATATACAGGCGAATTTAGATGATGAAAATACGACACAACTTACTAAAATGCTTATATTTTTTATCGAAAGTTGCGATGATGATTTGGTTAAATTTTTTCAAATTTGCGAAGTTTGCGATGAGCTAAATGCCGATGAAATTTTAGAAAATTTCACAGAAAAATTAGGGGAGATTGCCGATGATATAGATGATATTATTTCGCGCTCAAATAGCGATGAGCTTGAAAAAAGTGAAGTTGAATTTGCGAGTGATGTTTTAAAACTATTTAATGAATGTTGATGATTGATATTTGGGCTATTTGATGTCATTTTAAAGGGGAAAAATGAGTGAGTTTAAAACGAAAATGTTGCAAAATATGGCGTATTTGGGCGAAACTGGCTTTAAGATGAGAGAGTTGATTTTTAACCTGAATATTGAGAATGAAAATTTGGTTTTTGATAAGAGAAATATTGATGAATTTGCTGATATTTCTCTTATAAATTTAGCAGGCAATAGCACGCAAAATACGAATTCCTTTATCATAAATAGCGTTGAAAATAAAATGCTTAAATTTTATGAAAAATTTACAAGTGCCGATATAAAAACACGCAATTTATGTAAAATTTGTACTGATTTTAAAGAGATTGATTCTCTAAAATCAGTACAAAAATTACCTACTTTTGCCCAGAAATTTAGACGCTTTGGTTGTGAGCTTTGCACGTTAAAACGGGCTTTGGGAGAGTGTAGGATAAAACACACTCTTTCGCGGGAAAAGGAGCTAAAATTTAGATCCATTCTAGCTCAAAGCAGGGCAAATGAGCTATATTTTAATTCGTTAGAATACGACGCGCTTTTAGATGAGATTGATATAAAAATCAATCAAATTTAAAATGGATTTTCAAAATTTACTTGAAAGTTTAAGTTCAAAAAAAAAAAACAATACAATAACAACTTTATTAAATTTAAGGAGAAAAAATGCAAACTTTAATTGCAAATTACAAGGGCTTTTTAAGTGGTTGCGCCGATGTTTTAGCCTCTATTGAGGGTAGTGAAAAAATGCGTGAAAATTTAGGCGCAATTAGTTCTAATATCGATAAAACAGAGCTTATTGTGCCTGTTGTTGGCGGTTTTAGTGCCGGTAAAAGTACGATTATCAACTCATTTTTGGGACAAAATATACTTCCCACCGCGATTACCGCTGAAACAGCCCTTGCGACTGAGCTTCGCTATAATGAGACGAGCTTTTACGAGGCGATAAAAGATAGTGGTGAAGTGATTAAATTTGAGATAAATGAGAGCGAGCAAATAAAACAGCGCGCGAATGAATTTAGTTATTTGCGTTTATATTTAAATAACGAAAAATTGCGCGAAATTTTGCCACTAGTTTTGGTAGATATGCCTGGATTTGATGCGCCTATTGAGCTACACAATAAGGCTATTTTGCGCTATTTGAGCGAGGGTAAATATTTCATCGTACTAACTAGTGTAATGGATGGAAATTTGGTTAAAAGCATTACAGATGAGCTAATTAATATGAATAATATCGGCAAAGGTTTTAGTTTTTGCGTCAGTAAATCTGATTTGCGTCCAAAAAGCGATGTCGATGCTGTGTGTGCACGCATAAAAGAGCAGCTTGAATTACTTTTAGATTTTCATGGAGAAATTACAGCGATAGATAATGAAAGTGGTGCAAAATTTGGCGATATTTTAAAACAAATCGACTCAAAAGAGCTTTTTAAAAAGATTTTTTTAGATGAGATTAAGCGAAACGAAGTTGACGCAATAAGTTTTTTGGATACAAAAATTGCCACTCTAAAATCTAGCAAAGATGAGATAAAAAATGCAATTGATGAGCTAAAAAATAAAATTTTAGATTTACAAAATAGGGGTGAACAGAGCATAAAATTGCCATCTATTTCCAACATTAGCTCAAATATTATCGCCTCTGTTATTAACGAAATTTCATCAAATAGCGACTATTTATCCCAAGTAGCAATAAATAATCAATCAAATTTACAAACAGAAGTAAATTCAATCGTAAAAAATACTCTTTTGCGCGAAGTGCGCGAAAATTTACAAGAGTTTGGAAAGAGTTTAATCGAAGATTTTAAGCTAGATATCAAAGATTTAAATTTAAGTAATTTTGCGATCGGTGATGATTGGTTAAAAAATGTAATTGACACAATATTAGCTACAATTGAAACGGCAATTATCTCTATCCCGACTATGAGTCCGCAGGGTGGAATATTTAAAATAGTCGCTCAAATTTTAAAAACTATTATCTCTTATTTTGTTAATTTATTTATCAAAGATAGAAAAGCCGATAGAGTAAAAGAGGCGATTGAAGGACAAATAATTCCAGAAATTAGAGCGAAATTATCAAGCGAAGTGCCGATCATTTTGCAAGAAAAAATAAACGAAATTGTGCACATTGTAAGTGATGGATTTAAACAAAAATTACAGCAAAAAATAGATGAAATTTCGGCATCTTTACAAAAAGAAAATACAAATTTAGATGATATAAATGCCAAAATTTCTGTGTTGCAAGATGCAAAAACTCAAATCATAAATTTAAGTCAAAAATATCTATAAGGAGTAAAAAATGGAGATATTAAATTTTGCCAAAACATTGCGAGAAATCGCCACAAAATACGATATAAATGTCGTGGATGCAAATATGCCAGATGAGGGCATATTAGCTAAACAAATAGATGAGATGAATGATGAAAATAGATTGCTTAAAATAGGAATTATTGGACGCGTGAAATCTGGTAAAAGTTCGTTAATAAATGCGCTTGTTTTTAATGGGCGCGATATCTTACCAAAGGCTGCCACACCGATGACCGCAGCGCTTACAGTGCTAGAATATGGCGAGAATTTAGCAGGTGAGGTTGAGTTTTATACTGATGAAGATTTAAAAAAGATAAAAGATAAATTTGACTCTTATCAAAGACAATTAAAAGAGCAAACAAATAAAGAATTTGAAAATTTAAAAGCTCAAAGCAAGATACCAAATTTAAGCGCATCTAAATTAGATGAATTAAAAATAAAAGCCGAACAAATTGTGATAAATAAGCTTAAAGAAAATATCTCTTTAAGTGGCGCAGCAGATCAGTGGGAGCGTATTGAAAAAACGGGAATAAAACTAGATGATTTAAAAGATAATGGCAAGATTGTAGCCAAAAATATCGACGAATTAAATCGAAAGCTTTACGATTTTGTAGGAGCAAATGGCAAATATATGCCTTTTACAAAATCAGTCAAACTCACACTAAATGAACCAAATTTAAAAGATATAAATATCATAGATACCCCAGGCGTAAATGACCCAATCCCTTCGCGCGAAGAACGCACAAAGGCTCTTTTAGCTACTTGCGATGTCGTGCTTATTGTATCGCCTGCTGGGCAATTTTTGAGCGAACAAGATACAAAATTGCTTCATCGCGTAAATACAAAAGATGGAATAAAAGAAATTTATTTGATCGCTTCGCAAGCTGATACGCAGATTTTTTCTGACGAAAAAGAGAAAGCAAAAGGCAATCTCCACGACGCGCTTACAAACATAATAAGAACGCTAAGCAAAACGCAAAGAAATGTTTTAAAAGATTATAAATTAGACAATCCATCTATCAAAAATGCGCTTGATGATTTGATAGATAATGATGTTATCTTATCAAGCTCTGTCGCTTTTACATTGCTACAAAATTGGGATAAGAAGAGCTCTTGGGATGAAAATAGTGCGCATGTTTGGCAAAATTTACAAAAGCATTATAACGCCTATTTTGCCGATGAAAATAGCGCAAAAGCAAATTTGGAAAAGCTAGCAGGAATTAGCGCGGTAAAAGAGATTTTAAGCGAAGTAAGAACGCGAAAAGATGAGATAAAGGCACAAAAAACGGCTGAATTTAATCAGGTAGAGATGAAAAAATTGCTTGATTTTAAAACAAGTGCGATAAATTTTATAAACGAGGATATTGAGAGAATCAAAAACACAGATTTAGATAAACTTCAAAGTGATATTGCAAAAATGAAAGCTAACAAATCTCACGCGATAATGGCTGTAAATGATGCGTGGGAAGATATGGTGATTGATTCTGGTCTGCATATAAAAGAGGTGATTTATAATAAAATAGAGAAGCATTTTAGAGATCTAATTGGTGAAATAAATAGCGCACAAAGAACAAGAAGCAAAACAAGAACCTATGAAGTAGAAGTAAAAGATAATGGCTGGTCCAATTTATTTGGGCTTTTCGGCGATAGATACAAAACTGAAACGCGCCATAAAACAATAACTATCCAGACTGTAAACGCATCTGAAATTTATAGCGCACTAAGCGACGTAACAGACGACGCACAAGAACTAATAAGTGGTAGTTTCGAGAAAGAGTTAAAAGATTTCAAAAAACAAGCATATTCCACCATTGTAGGCTCAGCGCGAAAAGCAGTAGATGATGATAATATTTTAGATCCTGTTTTAATCACTCATATTGTAAAAGGTATAATGAATTCGATCGAAATCCCAGAGCCTAAATTTGAAGGTGTCCCAAGCTCACTACGCCAAAGTGGCGATCTAGACGAAGATGAAGGACGAAAATATATGGATGATGCTAAGGATTATGCAAGAAATCTAGAACAAAGCCTAAAATCCAAAACTTCAGACGCGATAAAAACTCTCTCATCTACGCTAAGATCGCGGGAAGTGGGCTCTGAAATGTTCGCGCAATATACAAAAAACATCGAACAACTCCAAAGCGATCTTTGCAATAAAGAAGAAACGATCGCACATAAAGAGATGATTTTAGAGGAGTTAGAGAGTGCAGAGTAATATTAAAGCGATCAGAAATGAGCTAGATAAAATAGACGGCTTTTTCGCGTTTTTGCGTCACGGCAAGAGCGCGAGAGTGCAAATTTTAGGCAGGTTGGCACAAATTGAGCGACTTTTGGCGCCATTAGATGTGCTTGAAAAATCAAATAAAGACAAAGATGGCAAAATTTCAAAGTTAAATTTAGATGTGCAAAATTTAACAAAACAAATCACTGATTTTTCGGCACAAATTTCGCAAAAAACGATCGATTATGAAGCTTTGAGTATGAATTATGCAAATTTGCGCGCGAGTTTTGATGTGCTAAATCAGGCACTATCGCAAGCAAATTTGAATTTGAAAGCAAAGGAAGATGAAAACATGGGAATAAAATCAAAACTAACAAAATTCGAGAAAGAAAAGCAAAATTTAAACGAACAAATTTCATTGCAAAATAGCAAACTCATAGCAAAAGATGACGAAATTTCATCTTTAAAAGCGACGATCAAAGAGAGTGAAAATATGCGAAAAGCTTTCAAAAGATTGGAGCACGAAAACGAGGATTTGCAAGATGAAAACAATAAAATCAAATTGCAAAACGATCTTGTTGCGTTTATACTTTCGGCAAAAATTCAAGATGAAGGCGCGATGAAGTTTAATGAAGTTTTTAAAGGCGAGTGGTTGGATTTTGCCAACGCCGATGGTACTTTGGCAAATGAAGCGCAAATTACAATGATGCTAGAGGGCCTTCAAAAAGAGCTTGAAATGATGGCTGGTGCGCCTGAAATTTTCAATAAAAATATTGTCGCTGTTGGTGGTGGATTTAGTGCTGGAAAGTCTAAATTTATCAGTTCATTTATTAGCTCAGGGTTAAAACTGCCTACTTCTATCGAGCCAACTACCGCGATACCAACATACGTGATGAGTGGCGAGAGTGAGCGTGTTTTGGGCTTTGGGCGTGATGGTGGCGTGGTGAATTTAAACCAGCTTGGTGATAATTTTCATCTTACGCTTTCGCATCAGTTTTTAGATGGGTTAGGGTTTAATCTCAAAGATATTTTGCCGTTTTTGGTGATTTCTACGAAGCATAATTATGAAAATATCTGCTTTATCGATACGCCAGGCTATAATCCAAGTGGCACAAAAGCTAGTGCTGACGTAAATACTGCGCAGGAGTTTTTAAAAGACGCAAATAGCTTTATTTGGGTAGTGGATTGCACGAAAGGTACTCTACCAAGCGATGATTTGCAATTTTTGCAAAGGCTAAATTTGGAGAATAAAAAGCTATATTTTGTGGTCAATAAAGCCGATTTAAAGCCAAAAAGCGACCTAATAGCGATCGTGAAAAATATCGTTAGCGTGTTAAATGATGCAGGGATTAAATTTGAAGGTATTCAGACGTATTGTAGTAGCGAAAAGATGGAAAATATTTTATGTGTTGGAAAAAATTTAAATGATTTTTTAAGCGAATGCAATGTGCCTGGGGAACGATATAATGAGTTTTTTGCGAAGCTTAAATTTATCTATCTTTCATATAAAATCGCCATTGAAGATAGCATAAAGTACAAAGACACAATGAGAACTGTGCTTAATAATATCAGCCTAGATATGCTAGAAGTGGGCGCAGATAATATGGAAAGTAGCGCGCATATCGGGGTAAATGGGCTAAAAAAAGAGTGCAACACCGACCTAGAAAAAAGAAATTTAATCTCACTTAAAAAGGCGATGAATGGGCTAATAGAGGCTACCGAGATGACTTTTGGCGTGAAAAATACGCTTGATTTCGATAAAGTCGATGCAAAAACGCGCAAAATTATCACAGAAGCAAATTCTAATAGTAAAAAATTAAAGGTTGAAAATAATAAAAAAAGCCTAAATAAAAAAGCAGAGCAGGTAGATAATAATAAAAAAGTAGAACAATCTGCGCTAAATTTTTGGGAATTAATCGATAAGTTATATCGGCGATAATAAATTTTTACACAAATGGAAGCAATCACAACCCAAAAAGAGCTAGCGGTGGCGGTTTTGGCTGTGATTGGTGCGCTGGCGACTGCTGTCGCTGGCGTGGTTACGCTTGGAGTGGCTGGAAGGATTTTTAGGCGTAGGGACTGCTACTAGTGCGGTGATGATCGCTGTGGTAGCCAGCGCAGAGGGTGTGTTAAATAAATTTCGCGCTTATAAAATCGAAAAAATAAGCGACGATAAAATTATTTTTAAATATATTTTTCCTGATGTAAGAGAAGTTATTGCAAAAGAATTAAATTTTAAGTGAAACGAGATAATTGATGAAATCAAAAATCGTAGAATATTTGGGTGCTGATTCGCTTGATATTATGGAACTAGGTATGGCGTTAGAGGAAAAAATTAATATACACACTCCAGAAGAAGCAGCAAAAAGATATCAACGGTAAGAGATATAGTAAAATATATTAGCACTTGCAGATAGGATTAAATTTTGCAAAATATTTTGATACTTTATAATCCATATTATCAAAAAGATGTTATTCAAAAGCATTTATAAGTATTAAAAGAGTGTGGTGCGGTGGCGTTTGGCAAAGTGCAAAGTAAATTTCGCGATATGCAAAATCCGAGCCAAAATGAGCTAGAGCAAATCTATCAAAATGTAAGCGAAAATGATTTTTTGCAACTATTTTTGAGTGATTATTCTAGCTTTTATGTTGCCAAAGTCGTGCGCGTGATTAATGGAAATTTAAACCAAAATAATCACGCGGGTTTATCTAAAATTGATAACTCAAATTTGGGCGAATTAAATTTAAATTCGCCTGCAAATTTAGACGCAAATTTAGCGAAAATCGCGCCAAAATATTACGCGTAAAATAATTTAAATGTTGAAAAGTGGTTTATTGTTTCGGATTTAAGAGAGCTTGCAAGAGACGATTTTAGCGTGGTTCGAGATAATTTTTTGAGTGATTTTAAAGTCCTTGCATATGGTGAACATACTTTTGCAATATATGGAAACGCTTATGTTTATCCGCTTATTATTCATCAAAAGTCGTCGCGAAATTACTTTGAAAATCAGATGAAATTTTACCCTGATATTTATAAAAGCGATGATTTTTTGGCTATAAAAAATGCCCTTATTAACTACTGCTTTGGCTTAAAAGTTTTAAATATGATGCACCCAGATAGTGTTGAAAATTTAGTTTATGCTGAACTTGAATATAGACAAAATAGGCAAAATCCGCTATATGATTTTAGTTTTGTTGTCGTCAAATATTCCAAGACGATTGAATGCGAGGTTTGTGAATTTGCGCGCACGCTTTTTGCTAAATTGGGAGATAAAAATTCTCAAATTTTAAATATCAAATTTACGATACAAGAGCGCGAATTTTGTATCGCTGATATTTTCCATATGCGTCCAAATTTGGGCACGTTTCAATATCTTTTTAGACATCATAGCGTAAACGCGC